>DCAT01000073.1 GCA_002312935.1 Oceanospirillaceae bacterium UBA1126
AAGTTCATATATAGCGGATAGGTAAACTCATGCACTTTAGGGGCAAAGCGTTTATGAAATACATGCCCAATATAAAACGCACTTTTAAATGTGTTTTTAATGGCTTCATTACTGGCTGATGGGCCAGTTGAATGAGGACTAAGCATCAGAACTGCCAGATAGGGCGGCTGCGTTTACATTGTCTAAGGTAAGGCCAAAACGCAGGCAAACATCTAATGCACTCTTTACCCCATCTTCATGAAAACCGTTATACCAATAAGCACCGCAAAAATGAGTGAGGCGACTACCACAAATTGTGTCACGTTGGTTTTGTGCAGCAATCGACTCTAGTGAAAAAACAGGGTGTGAGTAGGTGAATTGGCGCAAAATATGCTTAGGGTCAATACGCTTTGTTTGGTTTAGCGTGACGCAAAGGTCTTGCTTAGTTTCTAAACCCTGTAAAATATTCATATTGTAAGTAAGTGTGGGTAACTCATCAACTAGGGGGTCTATGCAGTAGTTCCAACTTGCGTAGGCTTTTTTTCGTTTGGGCAGCAACGTACTATCCGTGTGCAGAACCACATCGTTAGACCGATACTTCATAGCGCCAAGTACTTGAGACTCTTGTGGGCTTGGGTCGTTTAACAGTGCTAATGCTTGGTCTGAGTGGCAAGCAAAAATAACTTCATCAAATACTTCAGTGCTGTCATTGCTAGTAATTTCAACATGATCATGATGGCGGCTGACCCACTGCACTGGGCAGTTGAGGCGAACGCTTTGAATCGATTTTGTCAGCCCATCTATATAGCTACGAGAACCCCCTTTAATAACATACCACTGAGGCCGGTTAGCAATATCTAGCAGGCCATGGTTGCTCAAAAAGTTGAGGAAAAACTGCAATGGAAAATCCCTACAGCTGTTGATTGACGCGGACCAAATAGCCGCAGTCATTGCAAGTACGTAATGGGTCGCAAAATAATCACTAAAGCCATGTTTATCAAGAAAGTCTCCCAAGCTACCTTCATTGCTTTGGCTTGACTGATGGGCTTTTTTAGATAAGCTATTAAAGCGCAAAATTTCTATGATAAAGTAATAAAAACGAGGCCTTAATAAATTACGTCGTTGCGCAAACAGGGTATCTAAATTATGCCCATTGTACTCAAGCCCGGTGGCTTTATTTTGCACACTAAAGCTCATCTCAGTCGGTTTGCTGGCAATACCAATTTGATCCATCATCTTGATAAAGTTCGGGTAGGTACGATCGTTGAAAACGATAAAACCCGTATCCACTGCCAAAGTTTTATCGTCTATATCAAGGTCTATTGTTGCTGTGTGCCCACCTAAGTGGGCGTTTGCTTCAAATAACGTCACATGGTGTTGCTTGCTCAGTAAGTAGCCACAGGTTTGGCCGGAAATACCACTACCAATAATGGCAATGCGCTTTTGCTTGGTGTCTAAACTATTCATTCTGGGGCTCTGATCATTTTAATGGCAAGTCTACGCCAAAGTGCATTGGGTAAAAGCGATAATATGTTCATGATAAAAAAGAATGCTTTAGGAAAATTGATCTCTAACTTGCGTTTTTCAAGCCCCTGCATGATGTATTTACAGGCCTGTTTACCAGTGATAATGCCAGGCATAGAAAAGGTGTTCTTTTGGGTTAAAGCAGTATCAACAAATCCTGGGCGAATAAGTGAAACAGCAATACCCTTTGGGCTGAGGTCTATGGCTAGTGTGCGGGTTAAATAATCTAGCGCAGCTTTTGAAGCACCGTAGGCCTCCGAACGAGTAAGCGGCAGCAGCGTAACAGAAGAGCTCACGATAGCTAACTGTCCCCCTTGTTTTATATTGCCTATTACACCTTCTAGGCAATACCCAGTGCCTATCACGTTAGTTTCGATAACTCGCTTAAATAGTGAACTATCAAATAACAGTGGTTCATCCATATATTCGCATGTTCCTGCATTTAAAATGACACTATCAAGTGATGTAAATGGTTTAAGGGCCTCAATTACTTCGCTTTGGCTATTGATATCAAACGTACATAGCGTTAGTTCTGGATGCACAGATGAAATGGCTCCTTCCAGCTTACTTAAGGATCTACCACAGGCAATCACATGCCACCCAGCTGCTAAGTAACCATTGGCAAGGTACATACCAATACCCGAACTTGCCCCTGTAATTAAGATACGTTTCATACAGAAAGCCTTTTTTTAAGAATTTTAATGACACTTTTAAGCACAGGCACATGTTCGTAAAACATACTTCCCACGTCAAAGTAATCTCTGTGGTGAGTGATGCGCTCATTAAATTTAATGTCACTCACGCCATCCACTACAATTTCTTTATGGTTATTTAACTTGGGGTGAGCAAACCTCATTGTCCAAGTAATTAATGCTTGGCCATCATTACTCACTATATCAATGATGTCGAAGCGGCAATAACTAACATTTTCCATCATTTTACTAAAGTGAGCCTTCACATTATTAAGCCCCTCAACTTTGCTAAAGGGGTCTTGTAAAATAATAGTCTGGTGATAAATTTCATCAAGCCTAGGAATGCTTTCTTGGCTGAACTCTTTATAGTAATTGCAAAATTTTTCAACAAGTGTATTCATAGTGTCTCTTGTGTAATTGGTAACTCATTTAAAGGTATTGAACCGTAGGGCTAATTTTTTCAGGGTAGGGCTCCAAGTAGCGCTGTTCTTTAATATAATCAGAGCCATGCTGCATTAAATAGTGTTTCAGCAAGGTTAAGGGCGTGGTCAGTGGTGTCAGGCCTTTATTATAGTTGTGAATAATAGTAACGATGTGCTCCCGCGCTACGGGTGACAGGTTGTGCTTTAAATAGCCCAAAATATGAAACAGAGCGTTAGTATGGTTTTTTCTACTTGCAGGTTTAGAAAGTGCTTCAATAAAGGCGCTAAAGTAATCATCTATAAGCGTTTCCAGTGAACCCCCATCATAGGTTCCTAAAAGACGCCCAAGTGCGCGGGTCTTATCTTGGTTGTGTGCCATCAATAGGTATTTATAGCGACTGTGAAATACCATGAGATGGTGCAAGCTTGGGCACTCTAAAACTTCCTTTTTAAAATTGCTATAAGCATAGACACGAAGCAAAAAATTATCAAATGATTGGTCATCATGGAGGCGACCTTCCTCTTCGATTGGCATCAGTGGGTAGTGTTTCTTTAACGCTCTAGCAAATACTCCAGCTGTGCGTAGTTGATGTGAATCACCGTTAGCTTGGTATACTTTTACTCTATCAAGCGCGCAACAGGGCGAGTTTTTCATCAGTATATAACCATCAAGGTGGCCTATCTCTGAGAGTTTTTTTTGAAAGCCTTTAACAAGCTGAGACGTTAAATCACAGGACTCGTCACTGATAAACACTAGCCTTGGTGAGTTTGGGTCACCAGTAGGCTTCATGGTTGGCCGCAGAATACCGAAGCCTGCAGCCGGTTCTGGGCAAAAGCTAGTAAATGTGAAACATTTTTTTAGCAGATCAAGCCAAAGCCGTGACTGCCTGTGGCCTGCGTTGTAACCTACCTCATTGCCTAATAAACAGGCGCTTATGCCAACGTTTATTGGCTGCTTATTCAGGCCAGTTGCTGCTTTATCTGAGCCAATAATGCTTAGATTATTCATTAGCAACGCCTTGATGGCCCACAATCATCTGAGTATTGCCTCATGTAATGCAAAAGCGCTATTAAGTGCGCCAATTGTTCCTCCACGTCCTAACCAGTCACCACAGCAGCCCACATTAAAATCGCTGTGCCAAATAAAAGTGGTATTTTTATGAGACGTTGATTTATATTTAGCCATGCGCCAGTAATGTGATGTTAAGACCTTTGGTTTGGCTTTTATACCAAAGTGGTGACAAAAGGTATTGGCTAGCGCAAGGGCCACTTTGTCACTTGGGGCATGGTTTTGTGCTTGTGCCCATTCAAAGCTGCTGTGCAGAACCCATACTTCTTCAAGTGGTGCTGGGCATATTCGACCAGGCTTGCTGTTTTCTCGAATAGCCCTGTGTAACGATAGATGGCCACTTTCGTAAACATCAGCGTCCAAACCTAGTGAAGAGGAAAAACCAATTGCACAGACATACTGCGGCAGGCTTTCTTGTGGCAAAGTGTCAGGTAAACTAAAGTTGGCCACACCTTTAGCTGTATTTAATAAATCACGGGTTTGCTCAGGGGGAGCTGTGATCACCAGTTTGTTGGTTACGGCAATTGGTTCATTGTTTTCATCAAAAAGATGCCAGCGATGGTCAACTCTGGCTAAACTGCAGACTCTGTTTTGGGTCAGTATGTTGATGTGGCCGGCAATGTTGCTATGCCACGCATTCATTGAGGGCACGCCACACAGCGTTGTGACTGTTTCTGTGGCACTGGGGACATTGTCAAAACGGCCAACAGTCTTGGCCCACTTTGATACATGGCCTGCAGTCTCCCAAGAATCTATCATGTCATTAAGCTTGGGGTGTGTGACTTTGCCTGAAGAGAATTCAGGGGCGCCCAAGTCTATGCCATAGTTAGTGTTGTTTTCGTTACTAATACGCCTGCGACTGCACCGGCCGCCTAAGCCTCTACTTTTCTCTATAACGACGCAGTCAATGCCTGCATTATCCAGCAAGCTAGCGATAAAGCAACCGGCTGTTCCAGCCCCTACTATGGCAACTTCAGCAGTGATTGAGTGCATATGAATTATGATTAAAAAGAACAATATGAAAATAATACTGTACACTGAAATACTTGTACAGTATTATTTTTTGTATAGTTATTAAGAATAAAAATAAAGTTAGGTAAATAGCTTCAGATGAACATTGCTGCTGAAAAAAACGTACATCCACAAAGCCAATTTCCCATACGGGAGTTAAGCGCTCGTACAAAAATTAATACGGTCACTTTGCGAGCTTGGGAGCGGCGCTATGGCCTACTAAAACCTCAAAGAACACCTAAAGGCCACAGGCTTTACTCCGAAAAAGATGTGGATACCATTGAGCGAATTCTCACCTTAGTGGCAAGGGGTGTTCCCATTGGTAAGGTGAAGGTGTTGCTCGAACAAAATATTGTGGAGGATACCCAGGTTAGTCAAACTGGAGATTGGCAACATGCGGTTGCTGAACTATTGTTAGCCGTTGGGACCTTTTCGGTGAGTAAAGTTGAACATCTAATACATAAGTCATTTGCTAACTATCCCGCTCCTATTTGCAGTGAGCGTTTGCTAAAGCCATTATTTTCCGAATTAACTTTAATTGATGATCATGGCGCGGCCCTAGGGTTTGCAGGCAGTGAACTGGTGCGTTACGCATCACTTCGTTCAAGTGCTAAAGTTTCCAAGAAAAATCCTGTCGCTACAGTCGTTTTGATTGCAGGTCACCAAACGCCAATTTGGCGCTTGGCGCTAATGGCGTTAGAATTAACTGATGCTAAGTTTTCGGTGCATTTGTTAACACACTCTTTTACTGTTGCAGCTGCAATTGAACTTGCTGGAAAATTTGAATCTGCTTACACAGTATTTTATCAAGATGGTATTTGGAAAGATCTAGAAAAAGACCTGATGGCCAACGTGTTGCTTAAAAACGATCAGCTCTTTCTCTGCGGTACTGCACCAGTACTGGCTAATTTATGTGCCGAAGACCGAGTGTTTAAAAATTCAAATAGTTGTATTGACGGGTTAATTAAGCGTCAAAAAATGCCTTATGAGGCCCTCAGGTAGTCTATGAAAATATTGATGACAGGTGGTACTGGTCTAATTGGTCAGGCCTTTATACAACAGTTTGGCGAACACCAATTTACAGTGCTCACTCGATCTATGCCTGCAGTAATGAGTAACAAAGCTGCATGGCCTAAGGCATTAAATTTTATAGATTCGCTAGACCATTTCCAAAATTTAGATGAGTTTGATGCAGTGATCAACCTTGCTGGAGAGCCCATTATTGACAAGCGATGGAGTGTAAAGCAAAAACACATTATCTGCCAAAGCCGGTGGGCCATTACTCAACAACTAGTGGTCTTATTTACGCATAGTTTAAACCCACCTTTGGTATTTTTAAATGGGTCAGCTATTGGTGCATATGGTAACCGGGGAGATCAAACGCTTACCGAAGAGTCTTCCGTTGAAGTGAGTGATTTCTCCAGCCAATTATGTCTGGGTTGGGAAGATATCGCCATGGAGGCGAAGCCCTACACTCGTGTTGTTTTACTAAGGACAGGTATTGTTTTAGCAGCCCATGGTGGTGCTCTGGCCAAGATGTTATTGCCCTTTAAGTGCTTTCTAGGTGGACGTATTGGCAATGGTGAGCAATATATGTCTTGGATTCATTACCAAGACCACATTAATGCAATGCACTACCTGTTGCTTGAAAAAAGCATGTCAGGAGCAATTAACTTAGTTGCACCAGAAGCGCAAAAAAATAGCATTTTTACCCAAACCTTAGCTAAGTCACTCAATCGGGTCGCTATTTTTCCCATACCCAAAAAAATACTGCAGTTTTTGCTTGGAGAATCCTCTTCCTTGCTGTTGGATAGTCAAAGAGTAATGCCACAAAAACTTCTAGAAAGTGGGTTTGCCTTTAAATTTAAAAGTTTAAAGTCAGCCTTGGATGATTTGCTTAAGCCTACTGCTGGGTAAATAGACAAGATCAAAGTTAACCCTTGGAAAAAGACACATGAAACACTTGTTAGTTGCCGTGCATGGCAGTCGAAGAGAATCATCAAATGATGAATTAAGGTTATTAGGGGCCAAGGTGTCCGCTAGCGTAGGTGTGGCTTTTGATGGTGTGAAAGTGGCTTTTTTAGAGTTCGCCTCCCCCTCTGTCGAAGCTGCACTGGTTGATTTTTTTAACAGTGGGGCGACAGAAGTAGTGGTGTTGCCTTATTTTTTATCAGCGGGCAACCATGTTGTGATAGACATTCCACGAGAAATTAACAAGGTTGTGGATCAATGGCCAGATAAGCACATTAAAGTCCTACCTCACTTTGGAGCTATGGATGAAATGGCTAACTTTATCGCTCAAGCGTGTAAAAATGACAATAATTAACTGTTAGAATCCCGTTATAAGGTGATCGATTCCAATAGCCAGTAAATACCTTGTATGCATTTACATACCAAATAGTGTTGTATACCGTTTGGTTGCATGTTCGAAGCTGATATCATGTCCGCGTTAACAAATGAGCAGACCCCATGAACCGTCGTAAAAAAGGTATTCAGATTTTAAAGGCGCGTGCCAAAAAATCCAACGCAAAATTGAGCACTCAGAGTAAGCCCAAATACATTAGCAAAGCTGACCGCACACGCCTAGCAGCTCAGGCGTCTGATAACGCAACCTTAGTGTCTGAAGAATAATTGTCCAAACTTAAAGGGATTACTGTGGCAACCAAACAGATTATTGCAGAGTTTTTAGTGAAGGAATTCCCTCAGTCTAAGTGTGTGGTAGAGAGCATTGGAGAATGCAGTTCTATTATAAGTCACCCCATAGGCTTTGATGAGCTACGCCCGGGTGGCACGGTTTCAGGCCCGGTGCTAATGACTGTTGCGGACGTGGCGTTATACGCTGCCGTGCTGGGGGAGCTAGGGTTGGTTGCTTTAGCAGTGACGTCCAACTTGTCGATTAACTTCTTAAGAAAGCCCGCTGCAACTAAAGACATTGTAGGCCACTGTAAGTTGGTTAAAGTAGGCCGCACTCTAGTGATGGGAGAGGTAATGTTATACTCTCGGGGCGATGAGAGGCCAGTAGCCCAAGTGATGGGTACTTATGCATTGCCTGCTAAAACTTAATCCTCAGTCTTAGCACTTTAAAACGTTATCTGAGTTGGTTTATTACCGCTAGCATCGCTGGTAATAAAGCTGCGCCCATGTCACTGCTGCGCTGTGCAGACCAGCCATAGGTCGCGTCTGGTAGATTGAAGTTGTCGATAAATGGCATCTCTAACGTGAGTGAAAGGCAGTTATAGGTTTCGCCAACGGATGCGCTTGCTAAAGTTAGGTTTGCTTGGCCTGGAAGGTCTGTGTCATAGCCGTATTCTGTTTGGTAATCTGGGTTACTGATAAGCAACTGGTGTTTGAAATTGGCTTCTAATTTAGCCAGCCTCGGGCTATATGCAGGAATACCTTGGTTGTCCACTAAGAACACATAAGGAATTTCCTCATCGCCATGACAATCAATATAAAGGTCCACACCTGTTTCACGCATTTTTTGTTGTGTTAAAAACACTTCCGGGCTGTGCTCCATGGTGGCATTTAGCCACTCACGGTTAAGGTTTACACCTGCTGCATTGGTGCGCAGGTGGCCGCGCACACTGCCGTCTGGATTCATGTTTGGAATAATATAAAACACTGCATCCTTCAGCAGACTTCGGCCGCACGCATTAGCAGGGTCAAGTAATTTTTGTAATAAACCTTCTATGGCAAATTCAGCCATAGTTTCACCCGGATGCTGGCGAGCAGTGAGCCAAATTTTACGTTTTTTTGGTGAATCATCACCGATAGTGAGTAGGCTTAAAGGCCTGCCATCTAGGGTGTTGCCTAGGGTTGTGAGGGTGCATATATTACTGGTTTGCGCCCAACCAATAAGGTCCTGATGTCGTTCCCATGAATAAGGCGTAAAGTAGCTATACCAAACTAAGTCATGCTCTGGCGCGTGGCTAAAAATAAGGCCACCGTCTTCATATATAGTAGGCACTCTAAACCACTCTTCTCTGTCATAGGAGGCGACGACTTGAAAATGCTGCCAGCCATCTGGAAAAGCTGATGCTCCAGCATTAGTAATGTTTAGTTTTAGCTCATCGTGATCCTTAGCCCCGGCAATACTAAAGTGAAACCATTGATAGAAGTCAGATTGGTTATCATGACGTATAGCCAGCTCAATAGGGTTGCTGTGCACATTGATGACCTCAATGTTGCCACTGTCAAATTGGCTGTTAATATGGATTGGCATGGTAATCTCCTTTTTTCTAAGACTATTTAAGCGCGGGCTATGGGCGTTAGTGTTAGCTTGCGGCGCCCACAGGCTTTCAAGAGCCTTGCATTGAGTTGTTGCACCTACGCTTCTGCTAAGTCATGTGCATGCCCAAGTGCGCTGCGCAGGGGCTGAGGGTGCTCAATGAGAGGTGTGCTCAGTGCCGCTGAGGCTTTTATTTATTAACGTGTTACTTTAGGCACATTTGAGCCTAATCGCAATCGAAAAAAACACAGTGATAAACCCAGTGAAAAGTACCAAAAAAATAACTATTTTTTGTTTGTTTAGAGGTAATTCAGTGACTGGTAAAAGGACGAATGGCTGGGATAGCAGGATTCGAACCTGCGCATGACGAGATCAAAACCCGTTGCCTTACCGCTTGGCGATATCCCAGAAATGTCCAAAGGACTGATCAAAATGGTGGCTATGACTAGATTCGAACTAGTGACCCCATCATTATGAGTGATGTGCTCTAACCAACTGAGCTACATAGCCATTTTGATTATTTTCAAGCACAGTGGCTGTACTTGAGGACGCGAATTATTCCTTGTTTTGGGGGTGCTGTCAACACCCACAAACAAAGGTTTTACACATTAAATCGGAAGTGAACCACATCACCGTCTTTTACCCGGTATTCTTTGCCTTCTAAGCGCCATTTGCCAGCTTCTTTGGCGCCTTGCTCGCCGTTGCCAGCAATAAAGTCATCATAACCAACAACTTCGGCACGAATAAAACCTTTTTCAAAGTCTGTATGGATTACGCCAGCGGCTTGAGGCGCTGTGGCATTTTGTTTTACAGTCCATGCGCGAACTTCTTTAACACCTGCAGTAAAGTAAGTTTGTAAGCTGAGTAGTTCGTAGCCTGCTCGAATTACACGATCCAAACCAGGCTCAGTCATACCAATATCAGACAAAAATTCACGTTTGTCTTCATCATCTAGTTCGCTAATTTCGGCTTCAATTTGGTTACAAATAGCCACTACTTTAGAGCCTTCGACAGCAGCAAATGCATTCACTGCGTCTAAATGAGGATTGTCTTCAAAACCATCGTCAGCCACGTTAGCAATGTACATGGTGGGTTTGCTGGTGAGTAGGTGAAAGCTCTTAACCATGGCTAGCTCATCGTCATTTAAGTCTAGGGTTCGCACAGCGATACCTTCACTTAGAGGGCCTGCTAGTTTTTCTAAAAATGCCATTGTGGCTTGTGCTTCTTTGTCACCCGTGCGGGCAACACGGTGTACACGGGCTTTTTGCTTTTCTACAGAATCTAAATCTGCTAAAGCTAATTCCATATTGATAATGCCAATGTCATCAATCGGGTCAATTCGGTTAGAAACGTGAATCACGTTATCATCGTCAAAGCACCGAACAACATGCGCAATGGCGTCTGTTTCACGGATATTAGCTAAAAACTTGTTGCCTAAGCCTTCACCTTTAGATGCGCCCTCTACCAACCCGGCTATGTCAACAAACTCCATGGTGGTAGGCAGTATGCGTTCTGGTGTAACGATGGCTGCTAGGGCGTCTAAACGTGGGTCTGGCATTGCTACAACACCAGCGTTAGGCTCAATAGTGCAAAATGGAAAATTTTCAGCGCCAATACCTGCTTTGGTAAGGGCGTTAAAAAGAGTTGATTTACCAACGTTAGGTAGGCCTACAATGCCGCAATTGAATCCCATGGGATACCTCTAGTAATTTTAATTAGACCGCTTTTTTAGTTCGTGTGCAGGTCGTTCATGGCTTTTTGCCATTGCCCAGATATAGCCTCAGCCATGGCTTTTTTAGCCTTGTCCATTGAGTTCTGGGTGCTAATACGCTCTTCAAGAGGCGCTTTTTTTAAAACGTAATTAGTCACTAATTTGGCATTGCCAGGGTGACCTATTCCTAAGCGTAAACGATGAAAGTTCTTTTCACCACTACGTTTGCTAATAATGTCTCTTAAGCCATTGTGGCCACCATGGCCACCACCTTGTTTCAGGCGTGCTGTGCCTGGAGGCAGGTCTAGTTCGTCATGGGCTACAAGAATGTTTTCTGTATCAATTTTATAGAAGTTACATAAGGCCTGCACAGCTTGGCCACTTAAATTCATAAAAGTATTGGGGATAAGTAAGTGTACTTTGTGCCCAGCTATAAACCCTTGACCATAATCACCAAAAAACCGCTTTTCTATAGCTAGGTTAATGCCTTCTTCCTTAGCCAATTGCACAAGCCAGTCTTGGCCTGCATTGTGTCTAGTTTGATCATATTTGGCGCCAGGGTTGCCTAGACCAACAATAAGTTTGATGGGTATAGTGGGTATAGAATCGGGCATGGCTGCGGAGCTCCAAATAAAAACGCCTTTGTTAAGTGAATAACAAAGGCGTTTATGACATCAACAATTAAGCTGTGCTAGTTTTAACTGCCTTTGGTGCCAGTAATGGTAGCAATGGCTTGGTTATGGTCATCACCTAGGCGAAGAGCGTGAATAGTGACGCCCTTTGGCAGTTCAATGTCTGCAAGGTGAACAATGCCTCCAATAGGCACATCTTGCATGTCTACAGTTAAGCACTCTGGCAAGTTAGCGGCCAAACATGTGATCTCAACTTCACTCTTAGCATGAGACACTGTGCCGCCTTGGATCTTAATCGAAGGGGCAGTTGCTTCATTTACAAACTTCAAAGGAACCAAGATATGAATTAGGTTTGACTTGGTAACGCGCAAGAAGTCAACATGCTGGATTTCTTGTTTGGCTGGGTGGCGCTGAATGTCTTTAACAATTACTGGCTCTTCTTTGCCACCAATGTTGAGGGTAATTACAGAGCTATAAAAGCCTTCCACTTCAGACGCTTTCCAAAGGTCTTTGTGAACCAAAGTGATAGATTGAGGCTTCTTGTTTTTTGCACCACCGAAAACGATAGCAGGTGTACCACCAGATAGACGACGTAGGCGGCGGCTCGCACCTTTCCCCAAGTCATCACGGGCTTCAGCATTTAGAGAGATAGACATTTGTCTTTCCTTATTTATTGTCCTGGGCACTTGCGACCGGTGCACGGTAGGACGGTTAAAATGGCCTAATTAAAGGCCGTTAATACTAGCGCAGTTTTCTACCTAAGTTTAGGTGCGAAACATCGCGCTAATGGATTCTTCGTTACACACACGGCGCACAGACTCGGCCAGTAAATCGGCCATCGTTAGTTGGCGAATGCTTTTGCATGCTTTACTGGCTGCAGATAACGGAATAGTGTCAGTCACTACCAGCTCGTCCAGCGATGAATTAGTAATATTTTCTACTGCAGGGCCAGATAGCACTGGGTGGGTAGCATAGGCTACAACACGTTTGGCGCCGTTGGCCTTGAGGGCGTCTGCTGCTTTGCATAAGGTGCCTGCTGTGTCGCACATGTCATCAACCAAGATACAGGTGCGGTCTGTAACATCACCGATAATGTGCATCACTTGCGATTCGTTAGCCTTCTCGCGCCGCTTGTCGATAATTGCTAAATCTGTATTTAACTGCTTGGCTAATGCGCGCGCCCGGACTACACCACCAACATCAGGTGAAACAACCAGTGGGTTATCATAATCTTGGTTGGTTATTTCATCTAACAACACTGGAGAACCAAATACGTTGTCAACTGGAATATCAAAAAAGCCTTGAATCTGTTCAGCGTGCAAATCTACGGTTAGCACACGGTCAATGCCAGAGCGAGCCATCATATTAGCCACAACGCGGGCACTTATGGGTACGCGTGCAGAGCGAGGGCGGCGATCTTGGCGGGCATAGCCAAAGTAAGGCACTACAGCAGTTACACGTGCAGCAGAGGCTCGGCGCATAGCGTCGGCCATCAAGATAAGTTCCATTAAATTAGTGTTGGTGGGTGCGCAAGTGGGTTGGATGATAAATACATCTTTGCCGCGCACGTCTTCCAGCAATTCAATTGCACATTCCCCATCGCTAAAGGTAGACACTTTAGCCTTGCCTAGAGGCACTCCTAGGCGATCTCCAACCATCTGAGCTAACGCGGGATGAGCACTACCGGAAAAAACTTTAAGTTTTGACACCTTGGGACACCTATGCTTTTGCAGTTATAGTAAGGCACAAAACTATGTTTGTGCCAGAGAATGTGGCTGGGATAGCAGGATTCGAACCTGCGCATGACGAGATCAAAACCCGTTGCCTTACCGCTTGGCGATATCCCATAAAATTCAGGCGCATATTTTCGCGGAAATAGCATCTAGTGTCAACATAATTCGCGCCTTTACTGTGGGCTCAAAGTGGGTGTAAATGTGGGGTTAAGTTGTGGGAATGGAAATAAATTAAACCAACTTTTTAGCACTAAAACTAAGCGTATGTCAGCACGTTTGAGCTCAATTTTTTTAGGCATAGGTAAACCCGTTACCTTATTATAAGAATGATATGTCACCAGCCAGCCAGCCTGTTCAATCGTGGCTGCCTCACCTTCTAAGTTATAAGTTATTTTTGCTAGGGTATCAGGTTGTGGGATGCCCCTGACCCAGTACCTTAGCTCTTGCATTGGGAATTGCCAGCCAAATTCTTGTTCAAACAAAGCCTCAATTGATTTCGCCTCCACTTGGCCTTTACTGCTAGTGGCAACCACAAGGCCTGGAGCGCCTTCTATGTGTAACTGACCGCTCCCCAAAGGGCCATTAATGAGCAAGCTAAAATAGGCTGATCTTTGGCGCCAGGTAAGTAACCCAGAGTTGTTTTTATCATCAGTATAAACTGCCATTTTTCCTTCTACATCCCATTGCACAAGCTTTTCTAATTCGGCTTGTTTGTATGAAAAAGGTGCGTAAGCATGCGATGCTAAAGGTGAGATGTTGTTTGTTGGTACGTTACTGCAGGCGGAGATAGCCAATAAAAGAAACCCTAAAAAGGTAAATTTTGTAAAATTTTTAAAACGGCTAATCGCTTTGAAATTCATTTTGTGCGTCCAAGATTGCTTGTTTAATAAGGGCGTTATCTGGGTCTAGGCTCAGGGCAAGATTCCATGTTTCAAAAGCACTTTCTGTGTCCCCAAGAGCCCATTTTACTGCGCCTAGGTGTGCAGCTATTTCGGCTGCTGGCATTATATCATAGGCCTTGGTGAGCAAGATTAGAGATTGTCGCAGGTGTCCTAAGCGGTAGCTAACCCAGCCCAGGCTATCAATAATGGCTGCGTTTTCTGGGTCTAATGCGAGGGCCTTGCGAATTAATAATTCAGCGCGTTCTAAATTTATGCCCTGTTCGGCATAAGAATAGCCTAGGGCGTTGAGTGCATTAATGTGATTGGGTTCTATATCAATAATGCGCTGCAACATTGCCTCTGTGGTATTAAATTGGTGAAGGGATTGCGCTAATAGGGCGTAGCCGTAAAGCAGGGGAATATTATTAGGGTGTTGCACTAGAGCATCTTGATATGACGATATGGCATATTCAATTTCGCCGATGTCTTGTAAATATTGAACCTCTAGGGAGAAAATCTCTGCGGTTAAGTCCTCATTTTGATGGCGCAACTGATGAAAATAAGCCTTTCTTTGATCCTTATCAGGTTTTTCTAGGTCCAGCAGTAATGTGAAAGCATTTAACCGGTCTTCACCTTTTCTAACTTGCTGTAAATAACTTAATGCTTGTTCTGGTAAATCCTGTTGCAAGGCGCTGAGGCCCATATAGTAATAAGCGCTATGGCTGTCTGGATTTAGTTTGACAACCTTTTTTAGGTGTCTATATGCCTGTGAATATTGATGATCCTCATAGGCTAAAAGGCCAGCAGAATATCGGTAGCGAAGGTTTTCAGGATTGCGGCGAGTTAGCTCATTAAAATAGTCGTATGCGTGCGCATATTCCGCCAGTAGTGTAAGCACTTGAGCGTGCAGGGTAACCAAGTGCCGCGGTGCCTCTTGCAATGGTTGGGTATATTGGGACAAGTAGGTGTCTGCAGCCTGAGTTTGTTGATTTGCGAGTAATAGTTCTCCATAAACAACTTGAGCTTGAAGAAAGTGTGCATCCTGAGCCAACGCTTTGTTGATATAAATAATGGCTTTATCGGTCTGGCCTGCATTTCTTTCTAGCAAGGCGATGGCGTACAGCAGGTGTTTTTGGTTTGGGTAGGTGTCTAGCCATGACTCAAACGTTCGTTTTAACTTTACTTGGAGTGCCGGCGCTTTATTAACACTTAAGCTGGCAACATAGGGTAGGCCAGCACCACCACCACGCTTAAGTTCTTCTTCTAAGGCGAATGTCGCTTGATCAAATTGGTGGGTAAGGCTCGCTGCCTGAGCCATATACTGCCAAGGTAATGGGTCTTCGGGGGCCAGTTGGCTCCAAAGAAGGCTTGATTTTTCCAGTAATTCCGGGCTTTGAGAAAATTGAGCGGAGTAGGTGGCGCGCTTTGCTGTGCCGATATCTTGAGTAGATTTGGCTGCGGCAAGAAGGTGTAGGGTCGCTTCTTTGTTATCACCTCGTTGTAGTGAAAATTCGCCGATTAAGAGGTGAGATAAATCTTTACTGGTTAGGTTTTCAATACGGTCAGGTTGGGGTTGATCACTTTTTTTTCCATCAGTGCTACAGCTCAAAATTAAGGTGCAGGCAATGACTACGCTAAGATAACGAAGGCGGAACCAGTGGTTATTGAGGCCGGTATGAAGCGATAATTTTGGTGACAAGGTCAGGGGTCTTTAATAATGCAATAATTATGGAGTGTAACAAATAGAGGCCTTTGCACAATACCAACGGCACAGTAAATTAGTTAAATTTTATGGCTTAACGGTGAGTTATCGACCAATAGCTGTCGAGTTAGCACCACAGTTGGCTATGGAGGCGGTTAAGTTTCGGGTATAATAACGACTTTAATAGCGCTTCTTAATTGTTTGGTACCTGCAGACCACCTCCATGACCTTGTTTGTATTTGGCATTAACCACACCACAGCCCCTATCGACGTGCGCGAAAAGCTAGCCTTTGCGCCAGAAATAACTGCGTCTGCTCTCCAGCAGCTAGTAAGCCAAACTGCGATATCAGAAGCGGCCATTTTATCTACATGTAACCGCACAGAAGTTTATGGCAGACTGCCCGTAGACCCGAAACAATCAGAAGAGTGTAATTTAGTAGTGGCTCAATGGCTGGCTAATTTTCACCAAGTGGCGCTAGATCAAGTGCAACATCATAGTTATTTTCAGCAGGCTGACCAAGCTGTAAAACACATGATGCGAGTGGCCAGTGGATTAGATTCTATGGTGCTGGGTGAGCCGCAAATACTGGGCCAGTTGAAATCTAGCTTCTCTGTTGCCCGGCAGGAAAAAACGGCCACAAGCCATTTGATACGTATGTTTCAAAGCGCCTTTAACATGGCTAAGTATGTCCGCACCCATACGGCTATTGGTGAGAACCCAGTATCCGTCGCCTTCGCTGCTGTGACAATGGCAAAACAAATTTTTGCTCGTCTGGAAGATCAGTCAGCTTTGCTCATTGGTGCAGGTGAGACCATAGAGCTAGTAGCTCGGCATTTACATGATGCTGGTGTTAAAAAAATCATCGTGGCCAATCGGACCTTGGCACGCGCTGAAGATTTGGCACTTGAATTTAACGCTCAAGCCATTTTGCTGTCTGATATTCCAGACCACTTAGCGGTTGCTGATATTGTTATTTCGTCCACTGCAAGTCAATTACCTATATTAGGTAAAGGTGCAGTTGAGCGGGCCCTCAGGCAGCGTAAACACAAACTGATGTTTATGGTAGATATTGCAGTGCCTCGCGATATTGAAGCCGAAGTTGATGAGCTAGATGACGTCTATTTATTTACTGTTGATGATTTAAAAGATGTCATAGATGAAGGCATGCGTTCTCGACAAGAAGCTGCAAAAACTGCCGAAGTTATGATTGAAGAAGGCCTTGTCACCTACTTGGAATCTGAACGTTCCTTAGATGCTGTTGGCAGTATCCGAGGTTACCGGCAAAGTATGGAAGCGTTGCGAGATGATGAACTAGACCGTGCTATGGCTAAGCTAGCCAAGGGTGAGGACGCTCAGGTTGTAATGCAGCGACTTGCCCGAGATCTTACCAATAAAATGATGCATGCGCCCACAGTGCAATTAAAGAAAGCCAGTGCGTTAGGCGATGACCAAAGCCTAGCGTTATTGCAAACCATGTTTGACTTGAACAAAACCTTATGAAAGCCTCAATACTTAGTAAATTAGAACGCTTACAGGATCGCTACGAAGAGCTAGAAGCCCTATTGGGCGTCGCTGAAGTGATCATGGATCAAGATAAATTTCGGGCTTATTCAAAAGAATATGCAGAGCTTGAAGATGTAGTAAAAAATTATGGACAATACGTTCAGTTGCAAGCCGACATGGAGGAAGCTCAGTTAATGCTGGCTGAAGATGACGCTGAAATGAAAGCCATGGCGGAAGAAGAAATTCTTGATGGCAAGAAACGTCAAGCAGAATTAGAATTAGACTTGCAAAAGCTTCTGCTGCCAAAAGACCCAAACGATGGACACAATACTTTTGTAGAAATTCGTGCCGGTACTGGCGGTGATGAAGCTGCTATTTTTGCTGGAGACCTCTACCGCATGTACACACGCTATGCCGAAAACATGGGTTGGAAGGTAGAAATTGTCAGTCAGAATGAAGGCGAGCATGGTGGCTATCGTGAAATAATTACCCGAATGGTAGGCAATGATGTTTACTCGCGGCTAAAATTTGAGTCG
This sequence comes from Oceanospirillaceae bacterium UBA1126, assembly GCA_002312935.1. GTDB lineage: Bacteria > Pseudomonadota > Gammaproteobacteria > Pseudomonadales > Balneatricaceae > Njordibacter. The sequence continues at coordinate 17,625 of DCAT01000073.1, forward strand.
GGTGCTCACCGAGTGCAGCGAGTTCCAGAAACGGAATCTCAAGGCCGTATACATACGTCCGCCTGCACTGTAGCTGTGATGCCAGAAGTTGATTCGGTGGATGATGTCGATATTAATAAAGGTGATTTGCGCATTGATACGTTCCGGGCGTCTGGTGCTGGTGGCCAGCACGTTAATAAAACGGACTCGGCTATTCGCATCACTCACTTGCCAACTGGCACGGTAGTAGAGTGTCAAGATGAGCGCTCACAACACAAGAACAAAGCTCGGGCAATGTCTCTGTTAGCATCCAGGCTCTTGTCCAGCGCCCAAGAAGTCGTTGCTGCAGAGCAAGCAGATGCCCGCAAGAGTTTAGTGGGCAGTGGTGACCGATCTGAGCGTATTCGTACCTACAATTATCCTCAGGGCCGAGTCACAGATCATCGTATCAATCTGACACTTTATAAGCTGGCCGATATTATGGAAGGTGATGTGAATTGTATTATCGAACCGTTAAGCAATGAGCATCAGGCTAATCTATTGGCCTCGTTAGCAGAAAATGAAGGCTAATTCCTCCTCAAGCCCTCAACCCAACCTCTGCTCAAATTATACTTGGCAGCAGGCCACCGTTTGGGCTAAGGAAACCCTTAAGAAGTCTTCAGAGGCAACCGATAGTGCTCGATTAGATGCTGAGTTACTGCTGTGTTATGTGCTATCTATTACCCAGGCTAGCCTCTACGCTTGGCCAGACAAACTGGTGATGAAACCACAGTGGCAGCGCTTTGAATACCTGGTGTTGGAGCGCTGTGTGGGTAGACCTGTTGCTCACTTGCTCGGGCGACAGGGTTTTTGGACGTTAGATTTACAAATAGATGCCTCTACCCTAATTCCTCGTCCAGAAACAGAATTGCTAGTAGAAGTTGTGCTTGATCTAAACTTGCCAACGCAGGCTAGAGTAATAGATCTGGGCACTGGTAGTGGCGCAATTGCTCTGGCTTTAGCTAGTGAACACCCCCACTGGAGCGTTACAGGTGTGGATCAATCACCAGAGGCAGTCAATCTGGCTAAAATTAACGCCCACAGATGTGACTTAGAGCGAGTGAATTTCTGCCGGGGTAACTGGGC
>DCAT01000101.1 GCA_002312935.1 Oceanospirillaceae bacterium UBA1126
TAACATGGCGATTACCTATTTAAAAAGCAGCAAGCCAGCCGCTGACAGAGCCCAAGATGATGCTCGCACTAGGGCAGTAGTAGAAGCTACTTTAGCCGACATAGACGCTAGAGGAGACCTGGCTGTGCGAGAGTTGGCTCAGAAATTTGACAATTACGCTCCTGCATCTTTTCGTTTGTCTCAGGAAGACATTGAGCGCATTATGGCCAAGGTCTCAGCACGAGATATGGAAGACATCAAATTTGCCCAAAAACAGGTTCGCAACTTTGCCCAAGTCCAACGTGATTCAATGTTGGATATTGAAGTAGAAACTATGCCAGGAGTCATTCTTGGTCACAAACACATTCCCGTACAGTCGGTTGGTTGTTATGTGCCTGGTGGTAAATTCCCCATGGTCGCCTCTGCCCATATGTCGGTAGCTACCGCTAGCGTTGCAGGCGTGCCTAGAATTATTGCGTGTACACCCCCGTTTAATGGTGAACCAAACCCAGCTGTAATCACCGCAATGTACTTAGGTGGCGCCCACGAAATTTATGTTTTAGGCGGCATTCAGGCTGTTGGCGCCATGGCTATAGGTACAGAAACTATAGAGCCGGTACACCTATTAGTAGGCCCAGGTAACGCATTTGTAGCAGAAGCAAAACGGCAGCTATTTGGCCGCGTAGGTATTGATTTATTTGCAGGCCCTACAGAAACCATGGTGATTGCCGACGATACGGTTGATGCAGAGATGTGTGCAACAGATTTGCTCGGCCAGGCAGAGCACGGTTATGACTCGCCAGCAGCGTTGCTGACGACTAGTCGCTCTTTAGCAGAAGCCACCATGAAAGAAATAGATCGCTTACTAAAAATCCTCCCTACCGCAGACACTGCCTCAGTAAGCTGGCGTGATTACGGTGAAATCATTCTTTGTGACACTCATCAAGAAATGCTTCAAGTCTCTGAAGACAAAGCCTACGAGCATGTACAGGTAATGACCGATCGAGACGACTGGTTTTTGGAAAACATGACTTGTTATGGCGGTTTATTTCTGGGCCCTCGCACTAACGTGTCTAACGGTGACAAGGTTATTGGCACTAATCATACTTTACCCACTAAAAAAGCCGGCCGTTATACTGGTGGCCTTTGGGTAGGAAAATACCTAAAGACCCATAGTTATCAAAAGATAACCACCGACGAAGCCGCCACATTAATTGGCGAATACGGCTCTCGCTTGTGCATGCTTGAAGGCTTTGTTGGCCATGCCGAACAGTGCAACTTACGTGTGCGTCGATACGGTAATAAAGATGTCCCCTATGGCACTGGTGCCGAATAATGCCTGATGCAGCGGACAATAAAGAAATTTTGACGCCGCTGCTAAAAGCGATGCATGATTTTGAAGGCGATCACGTAAAAGCACTACTACAAAATTTGATGGGGGATGATGCAATAGCTCATCTGTGCTTTCCATTTAATGATATTGTTGGATCCACTAGTTTTTATGAAACCTGTTATGCCCCACTTTTGCTGGCGATGCCCGATCTTGAGCGACGTGATTTAATCATGATGTCTGGCACTACCGCCCAGGGAAATGAGTGGGTGGGATGCGCTGGTCACTACTTAGGTACTTTTATATTCCCTTGGTTAGACATACCCTCTACGGGGCATATCACCCACATGCGCTTTCATGAGTTCTTCCGCTTTGAACATGGAAAAATTGTCGAAATACAGGCCATTTGGGACATTCCAGAAGTAATGCTGCAAGCCCAAGCATGGCCCTTATCACCATCCTTAGGTTGGGAAGGCTTCATTCCAGGCCCAGCAACTCAGGATGGTTTGCGTATTGTTGATCGATTCCCAGGACAAGGCGAAGCCAGTGCTCAACATGTACTTGATATGTTAACTCACTTAGTTTTGCACCCAAAACAGGGTGGCCCAGAAGTAATGCAACTCCACAAGTTTTGGCACCCTCGCATGAATTGGTATGGCCCATCAGGCATTGGCTCATCACGAGGTATAGCAGGGTTTCGGAACTGGCACCAAATTCCATTTTTAAATGCTATGCCTGATCGGGGAAGCCAGGACCATGAATTAGATTTTCACTTTTTTGGTGAGGGTGAGTATGTTGCAGTCACTGGCTGGCCCAATATGAAGCAAACCATCACTCACGGCGGCTGGCTAGGCATTGCCCCAACCGGAAAAGAGATTAGCCTGCGTAGTCTCGATTTTTGGCGCATGGACAGTGGTTTAATTCGTGAAAATTGGGTACTCGTAGATTTGTTGGACGTATACCAACAAGTAGGTATTGATGTATTTGCACGCTTGCGTGAATTCAATAAAGCCCGCAATATGAGCAGCCTTAACTATCTCATCGGAGACGTATAAAATGGTTTTGCCAGTATCACCCAGTTTTAGTTTATCAGGAAAGAAANNCCTGATCGGGGAAGCCAGGACCATCAATTAGATTTCCATTTTTTTGGTGAAGGAAACTACGCTGCGGTCACCGGTTGGCCCAACATGAAACAAACTATTACCTTGGGTGGGTGGTTGGGCATCGCTCCAAGTGGGCAGGAAGTTAGCCTACGCAGTCTTGATTTTTGGCGTATGGATGGCACCTTAATTCGGGAAAATTGGGTATTAGTTGATTTGTTAGACCTCT
>DCAT01000017.1:0-7349 GCA_002312935.1 Oceanospirillaceae bacterium UBA1126
GTATTAAACTGGCAGGACACGAATTACTCTACAAGCCTGTTAAGCCAGCAAAGTTGAGGCGTATTTTGCACCATATGTTAGTCGTTTAACAAATCATCCAGCACTGAGGCATCTACAACTAGTGCAGCTTGGGTGCGGTTACTTACCTTCATTTTGCGAAGAATATCTGACACATGGGTCTTTACCGTGGTTTCAGCAATACACAGCAGCCCAGCAATGTGCTTATTTGAGTGGCCTTTAGCTAAACATTGTAAGACTCGCAGTTGACGCTGAGTCATTTGTCGCATCTGGGCCTCAGTAACATGAGACGGGGGAACCGCAGAGGCATCACTGCCCCGCAGGAGTTGAGAGGGTAAATAAACCTGCCCTTTTAACACTTGTTTTAGGGCATTAATAATATGTTCCCTAGGCAAGGTTTTAATCAAAAACCCTACCGCACCAATGGCCATACTTTGCAGCACTAAATGTCGACTTTCTTCAGCAGACACCATGACCACAGGGGTTGAAGGACAGCTTGCAACCAGCTGCTGCAGACCATCTAAGCCATGGCAACCTGGCATGTGTAAGTCGAGCACAATTAGATCTAGTTCAGGGTTAGCTTGCGCAACCTGCAAGCACGAAGAAAAGTCATTCGCCTGCAATAAGCTACTGCCCACAAATGCTTGCCCGATGACGCCAGCAAAGGCATCTCGAAACAAAGGGTGGTCATCCGCAATCAATATCTGATACAAGAATTAGGGTTCTCGCTTAGGGTGGATCCCTAATATGCGTCATGTAGTATTAAATGGCAATGTTGATTTACTTTACCCTCATTTAAAACTTATTAGCCTTTTCACCTTCACTGTGTTCCTTAGATCAGCATCAGCGTTTTTATAATGCTTATACTTTAGCTATCGCCCTTAAATCTTTAAATTCTGAAGGTTTTGCAGATATAGCATCTTGTTAATACGGAACCCATAAAAGTAGCACGCTAAGTGGTTAGAAGGCCTAGCTTAGAAAGAATAATTGGGTTTAGCGAAGGCTGCACTAAAAAGTGCGCCATCGGCTTCAGTCAATTAAATGTTTAAAGATGTCAAATAATGGATTCAAAAATTGTCACAGGAACATAGTTAACCCTAGACCGCTTTTCCAACCTCCCTCCGGCTATGTATTAGGCCCAGTATGGGTGATTTCTTACACAAAACTAACATTATCTTTGCATTCCTTTTCAGTATTCACACCCATACTGACACTTGAATGCTTATAATTATGGGTTGCAAATAGGAGTTAGATCCGCAAAGAAAGAGCCCGTTCGCGCAAATCTGAAGCACTGCTTACTGATTTTTCCAACTATTATCGATGAAATAGTCAAAAGACCCTGTAAGTACAATTATATAGAGAGGAAACAAATGAATTTAAAGAAATATATTGCTCAAATACGCTACCTTGCAAGTGTTTTGGTATTTCTGTTGTTTTGCCTTCCAGCGACCGCTGGTGAAAAAGAGGATGTACAGGCCACGATCAACGGTCAATGCCAGGCGTTTTTGGAAGATGATGTCAATCAAGCGTTTACCTACGCCAGCCCCTCGATACGCTCTATGTTTGGTACTCCTCAAAATTTTGGCGAAATGGTTCGGCGTGGTTATCCAATGGTATGGAGACCCGCAGGTGTGACATTTCTTGAACAGAAAGAAACCCCTCAAGGGCGCACTCAAGATGTTCAAATTTTTGATGGTGCTGGAACCGCTCATTTTTTGAGATATTTTGTCACGCAGACTCCAAACGGATGGAAAATATCGGGTGTGCAATTGCTGGACATTGCTGATATCAGTGTTTAACACAACATCCTTGTGCGCTGACTGCACGGCGCTTTAAGCCAGCACTGATATCACTGAGAAAAGCTTGGTGATACTGAGGACTGGCATGGTTACTGAAAATAGTTTGATACCAAATTTAACACCGTTGGTGTTCAAATAGGATCTGAACGATTGGTTAAGCGGGAATGCTAGTGAAGGCTTGTTTGAGGCCTTTGCAATTGGCGCTGTTATCACTATCGTAAGCTCAAGGATGTTGTCACAAATATAAATAAGTGAAATGAATCGTTCGACTAACACCAATGCAGTGTGGCTATTACTCTTGTGCGCAGTCTTCTGGGGCGCCTGTTTCCCTGTGGGTAAACATGCGTTAGGGGAAGTACATGCCTTAACCTTAATGATTTGGCGTTTTACCATCGCCTCTATTTGCCTGTTGGGATACGCCAAATGGAAACACATTGCTATTCCTATTCTAACGCCGAAACAATGGGCATACGCGATTAGCATCTCGATTGTAGGAGTGAGTGGTTTTAACCTTGGTGTATTCACTGGCCTTGCTCATACAAACGCAAGTAATGGGGCTTTAATTATGGCGCTCAGTCCATTGGCCACTTCGCTGATTAGCTCTTTGTTACAACTTAAATTACCCACACGAAGCACGATGTTTAGTTTGGCGGTTTGTTTATCCGGCGTGTTAATTGTATTAACTAATGGTGAATTAGAACGACTGCTTAGCTTTGAGTTTAATCAAGGCGACCAGATGATCTTTTTGGGCATGCTATGTTGGAGTGTTTATACCTATCTGACACAGTCTATTAGTCTCTGGATGCCAATCATTGCGTTTACCTTAGTGGGAATGGTGTCAGGTGTCGCAGTGATTTCCTTGGTGGCAGTGTTTAGTACAGACGTTCATCCATTACAAGAAAGCCTGGCGATAAGCCAGTCTGTACTCGCAGATTTATTGTTTATCGGCGTATTTGGCACCGTAGGGGGATATCTTTTATGGATTTCTGGCGTCAAGCAACTTGGCGCAGCAAACGCTTCCTTATTTTTCAATTTTGTACCGGTCTTCGCCGCTCTTACCGCATTTTTTTATGGCCAACATGTCACAGAATTACAGCTACTTGGCATAGCAATTGTTATCACTGGTTTGCTGCTACCAAGAATCGCCAAATGGCAACAACAACGCTTTGCTAATGGCCAAAAAGCTAACACCGTTGTTTAAATAAAAACCTATTAGAAATACTAAACTCACTGAATTCGCTTCTAAGGCCCCGTGTTTTTAATCTTGTACCTCGACTATTTGGTGGTTTAATCACTTACAAAGTCAACATTTTCAATCTCTGCATAAACATCAGCTCCCTTGAGGCCCTTGGCAAAAGCACTGGAGAGTTCACCACGTGATAGGTCGTATCCTCCACTACCAATTAACAACCAACGCGCAGTTGTGGGAAACTCAAGACGATGAGGAACTCCTTTTGGTAGATAGACTAACTCGCTAGCGCACAAGTGATGAATCGTTTCACCAACGGTAGCGATCACTTCACCTTCAAGGACGTACATCACTTCATCGTGATCATGGTGAACATGCAGGGCTCCTGGCCCTGCCACATTGCTGGACGATTCAGCAATCATAAAGGCTCCATTTGAATCCTCTGTGGTAACAAGAGACCTACCAGATTGCGGCAGCGGTGGGGTACGACTAGCACCCGCTTTAACGACATAGCCACGTGATAAATTACTCTTAGTCATGATAAACATGTCCTTCATAGGGTTATTGAATACTACTTCAAAGATGCCTCAACATTACTTTGTTGTTGGGTTAATGTGATGACAAATTCTCTATTAACAGCATCTGATCTAAGCCTTATACAATGATATTTAGAAACTTGATCTTTGGCTAGCGATAATCACTTTAACGACTGTATTAACGACTATTCACGCCTATTGCCTTTGTCTTTAAAACTTCGAATGAAGGCTTGGGCCTTCAGCCGAGCTGGTTAAGTCTTTGTTAAATGATGAGCCTTGGGTTGAACCCTCAATGGAAACACCACTAATTAGGCTAGCGCTGTTTTAGTGGTGTTTGGACGTTGTTTGGGGGAGGTGCTCGTCAGACTTTACAAACGCCTCAAGGCCACTCACCCCATAGTGTAATCAAGTTTATTTATTGGACCCATTCAGAAACAACTGGTTTGGATAATAATGATTATGAGCTAGCTAAAATAATTCCTAAACCAATAACTGCGATCCAGATCCAACGCTGAGGAGCAACTTTTTCACCCAGCCACAACCAAGCAGTAATCGTTGTAATGGCAGCAAAAGCCGCAAAACCGATGCTAGCCGCAATGCGGCCATCACCCTGAGATCCCATGAGAAAAGCCCAGAGCGCAGCAACTTCTAAGGTAGCTTGGGCAAACACCAAAGCGGCCACTTTGCCTTTAGGTGTGTTGAGTTTTTGGCCATGTCTTAGCTGCCAAGCTACCAGTATTAGTACGCTGATTAGCGCAAACATACGATTTAAATATAACGCAGGCATCGGGCCTATTTCGGCGCTGGCTTCTTGAGCAAAAAACATCCGTAGCGACACTGTAAATGCTGTTGCTAAGCCTAACAAAGCAGTCGTGCGCAGCCAAGCGGCAGAGTAGTCTGGTTCGCTGGCTGGGCTTTTGGACGGCCGAGACAACATAATCACACCACCAAAAACTAGAGCAATAGCCAGCCCTTGAGCCAAACTAAAAGGTTGACCCACAAACGCATTCATTGCCACCAACATTACCGTAAAACTTGATGCTGCTGGTGAAGCAACTGCCACAGGGCCGCGCTCAAGGGCTTTATATAAAAATATTAGAGCAACAATGTTAAGCGCACCAGAGGCTGCTGACACAGCCCAAGCATAGGCATGCCAGCGGGGCCAATCGTCAGTGACCACAAATAACGCACTTAAACCCACAGTAGATAGGCTCATTACCGCTAAGATTAAAATGCTAATTGACACTTTTTGAGTAGTGGAGCGAGCGACTGCATCAGACACACCAATAAACACAGCCGCTAACAAGCCCCAAATGATTCCACTCATACATGTCTCTCGTTGCAATCTTTATATTGATAATGTTGCAGCTTAGGCAATAATAAGGCCTTTGCCAAGAGCCATTCTAATTGACACAAAAAACCTTTACAGAGATTGCAGAACAACATCACTTTGAGCAGTCAGCCACCTGAGCCGCTAGCTAAATTTTCGTTGGCACTTAAGGTTCATTAATTTCAAACGGCGTGGCTTCTTGTAGGCAATCAGAATTCTCAAAGATAACATTGCCTACCAACAGCTCTGATGATGGTAATTAGGTAGGGTCCACACTAAACTACCTATTTAATAGTTAGGCTTCCATAAACAATGAAAAAAGCTGATTTACCACAAAAAATGTGTGTGGTGTGCGAGCGCCCTTTTACGTGGCGCAAAAAATGGGAAAAGGTGTGGGATGATGTTAAATACTGCTCCGAACGTTGCAGGCGTTCATCCAAAAGTCTCAAAGGTAACATTACAGATATTAAGCAACCATAGGTTGTGAACCTTAAGACTAGCTATTTTAAGCCTTTTGTACACCATAGCTGGCGTAAAGTTGGGCTAGCGTTAATCATTATCAACCTTACCCAGCTGTGTATATAACTATTAAAGAAGCATAGTTTTGGGTTGGCTTACTCTTGCACTGTAGTTTGTAGCAAAATTTGCTTCCAAATGGCAATGTCATCAATTAGGGTGGTTTCTCTGCGCACACCCCATGGACCAAACTCCACATGGCTTACGCCCATCACATGAACGTCTGTGCCCGTGGGCGCACCGTAACGACCAAAACCTTCATGCTTACCCGTCAAAGACCAGCGAATTGCGCTACGTGGTCCCAGCATAGGATCATGGCGGCCAATCTGATGTTCAATTTTAAAACTGGCATAAGGAAAAGCACTGCGTAAACCAATGAAAAATTCCTTTGCTGCACCAATACCGTGTGCCTCAACCCCACAAGGGTATGCTAAATGACACGCCCTGTCGTATTCATCTTCAATCACGCCAAACTCTGCCCGCATAATTTTTTGTAGGATTTCGGCATGTTTGTGACCCCACTCATTGTCGTTGCCTGCTCCAATATATGGCCCTACAACATCAGAATTGGGAGTTAGGGGAAAGGCTACATCGCCTGAGCTTATTAGTGCTTGCGCCGCAGCTTGGGTGGTTTGGCCTAACTGTGTGGCTATGGCGCCATTATCACGGATCAACCATTCGTCCCACACCCGATTGCCATGGCAAAAGGTGTCAGCAATGGTTCGAAAAGTAACCTTTATGCCAGTGGCTGGGCCAAACGCCCCACCCCTGTGGGTCGCTGTGGACACAATGCGATGTGAGGACAAAAAGCCTGCCTCATCATCACCACACCAAATAACATCTTCACCCAGTAATTGGCGATCTGGAAACTCAGTTAGCGTTGCCATGGTATTTGCTTTACCCACACCATTGCCCTGGCTGATGCCAGCGGGGGTTCGTACTAGCAAATCTTCACTATAATGCCAGTCAAGTGCAGCAATGTCTCGACCCTCCCAAATCTGCGCCGTGCATTTGAGGATGTAATCTGGCAGGCTTTTATACTTAGGGTCAAAATTTTTCATAGGGTCGCCATTTCGGTCATAAGAGTTACAGTTGAGGAGCCCATTATAATGCACTTAGCCCTCTCAAAAACAGCCCATAGAAGACTCAGATTGTGCCGACTATAAACGCTAAACATGTTTATGTTCCTAAGCTATGCATGCGTTTAAAGGGTATTAAAGTAGGTGAATAGCTTCACCCACAAGGAGGATTTAATGTTTAGTTTCCCTTTAGAATACTTTCGGCTAACCATATTCAGTTTATCTACTGTGAACCGATGATGCTTCGCGTTATAGGTGGCCGCACTGCTAAGGAAATTTTTGGTAAACGCTGCCTACTGCAAGTGATAGCACAATCAACATTATTGAGCACACATTTTAGGCCTTAATTGCTTGGCAATTGCTTTCATTATAGTGCCAATACCGAGTGCAAGTGAGCCATTATCTGGAATAAAGCTGGCGATGCACTGTGCCATTAACTCTTTCTCTTGCGTGTTAATAATATGTCGATTACCAAACAATAAATTTTCAGCACTAGGGAGTTGACCCACACCGCCATGATGCCTCCTGGCTAGACCTAAATCACACAATTCGGTAATGTCGCGGCGAATAGTTTGTGCTGCCCTATCAAAGTGCAGCGACAGGGAAAAACTCTTTGCTACTTAATTGCGCCAATATTAATTCTTGTCTAACGTTTAATTTCAAATGCGCGATGCTCATTTATAAATTGTAGTTATGAAATTAAGGTGTTGGTTCTTAATCGTGATTATATCTTTGTGGATAATCAGTGATTATCGCATCCACGCCCCAATCCCAGTGTGCTCTTACTAATTCAGGATCATTTGGGGTATAGCAATAAACCTCATAGCCTGCAGCTTTTATGGCTTCTACTTGCACTTTTTGCAATGATTTGTAGTTACAATG
>DCAT01000017.1:7775-8300 GCA_002312935.1 Oceanospirillaceae bacterium UBA1126
CAGTACTCTAATGCAGCTTGATCAAAGCTTGAAATAATTAATTTATCAACGTCTTTCCAATACTTTTGTAATATTTCTAACGCAGGTGCAACTACTTTCTCTGGACTATTTTCATAAAGTTTGAATTCTAAATTAAGCCCTAAGCCTAGAGATTGAATTAAAATGATTGCCTCCTCAATGGTGGCCATCTTTTCGCCTTGAAAAAAATCAGAGAACCAAGCGCCACAATCGAGTGTGGTTATGCTTTTAGCGTTATGCTCACTAAGTAAACCAGTGCCATCAGAGCAGCGATCGACACTGTTGTCATGCCACATCACAATAGTGCCATCACCACAGGCAACAGCATCTATTTCAACCCATTGGCAGCCTTGTTCAGCTGCTCGTCTTAATGCTGATAAAGAGTTTTCGGGAGCTAAGCTAGAAAGCCCTCGATGCGCCATAATTTTTGAAGTTAACATGCTATGTTCCAATGTGTTTGACTGTTGTCTAGTTTAGTTTATGTTGTTATCTAACCCAGTGACCTTA
>DCAT01000148.1 GCA_002312935.1 Oceanospirillaceae bacterium UBA1126
ACCATAGTTTGAATAGGCTCGCCCTGATGACGGCTTAATAGCCACAAGGTGAGATCTTCTAATAAGGTTTGAATGTTTTTATGTAACTCCATGGATTGCTTATAGTTTAGTACCAAGGTAACTCGATCTAATTCACTCCACAAACTTTGGGCATCTATAATGTCACAAGCTGCAGTAAAGGCTCGGGCCATATCGCCAGCCTCCGCACCCATTTCTTCTTGTAAATAGTTGCAGAAGGTAGAGCCCATGCGATTACCAATTTGATTGGTCACATGGGTGGCAATAATTTCACTGCGCAATTGGTGAGACCCCATAGCAGCTGCATACTTTTCACTCAGTACTTTGGGGAAGTAATCCTCTAGACTGCGCGCTAAATAGGCGTCGTTGCCTATGTCTGCTGCCATCAGTTCATCGAACAAACGCATTTTACTATAAGCCAGCAATACAGCAATTTCAGGACGGGTTAACCCTGCCTGCACCCGAGCCCGCTCATCCATGTTGGCATCATCTGGTAGTCCTTCCAACGCACGGTTAAGTCGGCCCTGTTTCTCTAGGCTGTGTATCAGGCGCTTATGGTCGCTTAAGCGCATACAAGCCTGGCCCTCGGCAATGCTGAGTACTAAGGTTTGGTGGTAGTTGTGGCTTAGTACTAGATCACCTACTTCGTCAGTCATGCTAGCCAGCAAGGTGTTACGTTGCTTTATGGTCATGTCACCTGCATCTACTAACTGGCTGAGTAGAATTTTAATATTGACTTCATGATCGGAGCTATCGACGCCGGCAGAATTGTCAATGGCGTCGGTATTGATGTACCCCCCAGCCTGTGCAAACTCAATACGTCCATGTTGGGAGAAGCCTAAATTGCCACCTTCGCCAATAACCTTAGCCCCCAGTTGGTTGCCATTGACTCGTAAGTTGTCATTTGCAGGGTCACCAATATCACTATGGTTTTCATTGCTAGCTTTAACATAAGTGCCTATGCCGCCATTCCAAAACAGATCTACGGGCATTTTTAACAAGGCATGGATCAATTCATTAGGTGCCATTTGGGTGACATCTGTGCTGATCATTTTTTGTACTTGTGGGCTTAGTTTAATAGACTTCGCCGAGCGCTCAAATATGCCACCGCCTTTAGAAATAAGCTTACTTTCATAATCACTCCAGCTTGAACGTGGGAGGGTAAATAAACGCTGGCGTTCGGTAAACGATTTGGCCGCATCGGGGCTTGGGTCGATAAAAATATGTAAGTGGTTAAAAGCAGCCTGCAAACAAATGTGCTCTGACAAAAGCATACCGTTACCAAACACATCACCAGCCATATCTCCTACACCTACAACAGTGAAGTCCTGACTTTGGCAATCGCGGCCTTGCTCGGCGAATAAGCGTTTAACAGATTCCCACGCACCGCGAGCAGTAATACCCATTTTTTTATGGTCATAACCATTGGCACCCCCAGAAGCAAAGGCATCACCTAGCCAAAAATCATTTTTTTCTGAAATAGAGTTGGCCAAATCAGAGAAGGTTGCGGTACCCTTATCGGCAGCAACCACTAAGTATGGGTCATCATCGTCGTAACGGACTACTCGTGCGGGAGCAACCACTTGCTTGTCAACCATGTTATCAGTGATGTCGAGTAAGGCTTGGATAAATGTGGAGTAGCTGCGGATGACCTCTGCCATCAGTACTTCTCGGTCTTGAGTTTGTGGTAGCTGTTTGCACACAAACCCCCCTTTAGCTCCTAAAGGAACGATAACTGCATTTTTTACCATCTGCGCTTTTACTAGGCCAAGCACTTCTGTGCGATAGTCTTCTTTGCGGTCTGACCAGCGTAAGCCACCACGAGCAACCTTACCACCGCGCAGATGGACTCCCTCTACCCAAGTTGAGTAGATGAAAATTTCGTACTTTGGCAAGGGTAATGGTACGCCTGGAATTAGGCTTGGGTCTAACTTGCAAGAAAGGTATTCATGGCGACTGCCTGTGCTGTCTATTTGATAGTAGTTGGTACGCAACATCGCCATAATTGTGGCTAAAAAATACTTCACAATACGGTCTTCATCAAGATTGCTAACTTTTTCTAAGGCTAGGCTAATGTCTTCTTGTAATCTTGCTATAAGATCCGCTGATTGTTGAGTGTCAGGGTCAAAACGAGCTTCAAACAAGCGCACTAAGGTATGGGTAATGCTGGCATTACGCACTAGTGTAGCCTGCATATAGGTTTGGCTAAACGGCACCTGAATCTGCAGTAAGTAGCTACTAATGGCGCGAATAAGAATGGCTTGCTGCCAAGTTAAGTTAGCCGCCAATATCAGGCTATTAAAACGATCGTTAGCTACACGTCCGGTATAAATTTGGCTAAAGGCCTCTTGAAAACGTTCTTTTACATTGGCACCATCAAGGTTTATTTGCTGGTCAATTTCAATCACAAAATCAATAATCCACTGGTCTACACCTGACTGAGATTGAATGGTGTAGGGGTGTGCATTAATGACTTTTACACCCATTCGTTCCAAAATTGGTAACACGTCTGACAAGGCTTTAGCTTGACCGTGGCCAAAGACCTTAAAGCTAAGGCTCTGGTCTGCTTGATGCAACGAACGGTATAAATAGGTAGATAAGGGTTTTTCAGCGCTGATCTTTTGTAAGCGCATTAGGTCCATAACTGCCACTTGGGCAGAAAAGTTTTCTTGGTACGCTATTGGAAAAGCTTGGCCGTATTGCTTGAATAGCTGGTTGCCTTCGGCTTCACCTCGTTTGCTATTAAGAGCGTGGTGTAAGTGGTCACTCCAGGCCAACATGGCGGCGCGCATTTGTTGTTCAATGTCATTAATATCAAACGGTGTATTGCGGATGTCTTTGCCATGCACAGTTAACTGCACACGAGCTAGGGGTTGCTCCGAGAACATGACATTAAAATCAACGCTTGAACCGTTGAATTCACGCATAAGAATATTTTGCATCTTAATACGTAATTGAGTGTGAAACCGCTCTCGTGGAACATACACCAAAGCCGTAGCAAAACGCCCAAAGGTATCGAGGCGAAGGAACAGGCGTAAGTGATGTCGCTCTTGGGTTTCTAATACACCACGGATGATAGGGTAAAGCTCATCTACGCTGGCTTGTAACATTTCATCACGGGGGTAGCTGTTTAGTATGTGCTGTAAGGCTTTGCCTTTATGGCTATTGGGTAGCAGTTCAATACGTTCGCGCAAATCTTGGGCTTTGCGTCTTAATAGTGGGATTTCATCTATACGTGCGGTATAAGCAGCAGATGAATATAAACCAAAAAATCGTTCTTCCCCGATCACATTACCTTGCTTATCAAATCGTTTAAGACCTAAGTAGTCAAAGTTAACTGGGCGGTGAACGGTGGAGCGGCTGGTAGATTTAGTCATGACCAGCATATTGCTGCGCAGGGCCAAATCTGAATTTTGTTGTGACAAGGTGTGAGGTAACAGGCTATCTGCACTGCAATTATGGTCACGGAAGCTACCTAGGCCAGTACCTGTTTGTGGAATAAGCTCGCATAATCCAGTATTACCATCTTTTTTGAGCCCGTAAGAGCGGTAGCCAATAAACGTGAAGTGGTTATTAGCTACCCAGCGTAAGAACGCGATATTTTCTGTCAGGTCTTCTGCTGAAACGGGTAAATTCTGAGACTCCAAAGTGTCGATAATAGACACAAGCTTGTCACGCATAGGCAGCCAATCATCTACCACTAAACGCACGTCGCTAATGATTTCTGTGAGAGTGGTGATAATGTTCGCCACGACTTCAGCATCACTTTGTTGGTCAATTTCAAAACGCATTACCGCTTCTAAATTGGCACTATCTGCCTTCCCAGTAAAAGGCGAGATGCTGGTGATTTTTCCTTTTAAGTCTCGCTCTACTGCGACCACTGGGTGAGTGGTAATATGTATGGTGTGTCCCAAGTGAACCAAGGCGTTGGTGATAGAAGACACTAAGAAGGCTGTGTCGTCACATACAATATCTATAATAGTGTGGCTGGTATACCACTGATGTTCTTCATAATTAGGGTTATATACACGGATATTAACCTGGTCGTTATGACGGAGTTTTACACAATCCCATAAGCTAGATAACGCACCATAGAGATTGTCTGTGTCGAATTGTAATAATTCCGCAGGGATGCTCTCTGCGTAATAAAGGCGCGCAAATTGTTGCATGGTGTCATACTGAGCCTTCTTTTGACGTTTGCCAATGAGGTCACAAACTAAATCAATGGCGATATTTTTCTTATCCGTTAAGGTGCGCATTTGGTCTTTCCTTAATGCGGTAATCAAATGTTGTCACCGCTATCCCTATTATTCAAGAAACTGCCGGTCGACACTAGGGGGTAAGTTGAGTTAGAGCGACCCCATTTGTTGGTAAAATGACATTTAAGTCATTTGTGTTGGAATTTTATTGCGAGTCTTGAGTTTTGCTAGCTTACAAATGCAATTTTTATAGCAAACTGAATGACGTTTTTATGCACGCATTCAATAATTCAGTGTATCCTTACGACTTATGTCTAAGTCACAAGATTCTCACTCAGTTGGGCTGCTTATATTGCCCCATGCAAGCTTAAGCCATTATGGCCAAATTGCTGAATTGTTATTGCATACAAACCGTGTTTTAGAACACCCAAAATATCAACTACAGGCTATGTCCGTAGGTGGTAACTGTGTGTTAGGTAAAGTGATTAATTACCTTGATAGCGAACGCGTCGATACGCTGTTTGTTATTGGAGATTTAATTGCTTTTAATGAAACAGATACCATGTTGGAGCGGTGGTTAGTTCAGCAAACTAAGATGGGGGTAAACATGCTGGCTATAGGCACAGGTATTCTTCCCCTAGCCAATGCGGGTTTGCTCAATGGTAAGCGCAGCTGCTGCCATTGGTCTGTGATAGAAAAATTGCGCCACACCTTTCCAAAAGTGCTGTGGACTCATCAACTTTTTGAACAAGAAATGCAGCTGATGACATGTGCTGGTGGAACTTCAACCACAGATCTTATGCTGGCGTGGCTATCGCAGCAGCAAGATTTAGATATGGCGGTACATTTGTCTGAATGGTTCTTAGTAGAGCGAATGCGGCCAAAAGATACTCAGCAGCGCATTCCTCTCAAAGCTCGCATTGGCACTAGTCAGCCCAAACTTATTGAGGCGGTCACATTAATGGAAACTAACATAGAAGAGCCCTTGTCGCCTGATGATTTAGCTTATCATGTGGGGCTATCACGGCGGCATTTGGAACGCTTATTTAAAAAGCATTTAGACAATGTCCCTTCACGATTTTATTTACAATTGAGATTAGACCAAGCGCGTCAAATGCTACGAGACACGGATCGCTCTATTGTGGAAGTCGGCATGGCGTGTGGATTTTCCTCTGCTAGCCACTTTAGTACTACCTATCGTACTCATTTTAATCTTACGCCGCGGCAAGAGCGTGGCCGTGCAACCCATGTGGAATTAGCTCCTAGTTGGAACCATGCGGTTGTTATTCAGCGCCGCTTAGATTAATTATTTAATACTTTACTGAGAAATACATGGATATTTTTGCAGCTGCTACTTTGCTGTTTTTGGTGATGGACCCTTTGGGAAACATCCCTTTATTTTTGTCAGTGTTAAAACAGGTACCCGAAGAGCGTCGCCGCCTAGTGCTGCGCCGGGAATTGCTTATAGCCTACTTTGTGTTGTTAATGTTTTTACTATTAGGCCCGTATATTTTGTCGTTTTTACAGGTGTCACAAGAGGCTATCCGTATCGGCGGTGGCATTGTATTATTTTTGATTGCAATTAAAATGGTATTCCCACAAGAAGGTGGGTTGTTGGGTAAAACACCCAGTGGTGAACCGTTTATAGTGCCTTTAGCGATTCCGCTTATGGCTGGTCCATCAAGCTTAGCAATGATCATGCTGATGCGTAAATCTGCTGACGGCCAGTGGCTAGACCTATGGCTTGCTGTTACCGCTGCTTGGGCCGTTTCAGCAAGTATACTTTTAGCGTCGCGCAGACTTTACTTAGTGTTAGGCGAAAGAGGGCTGTTCGCCATAGAACGTTTGATGGGAATGGTGTTGATCATTATGGCAGTGCAGATGTTGCTAGAAGGCACGGCGCAATATTTAAATTTGCGCTAGCCTCCTTGTCGTTTGTGATCGTTAGGTCCGGGCTTTTTCAAAAGCGGCCCAAGCCTGCTCAAACTCGGTTATACCAAAACCTTCTTTAGATGCTGGACCTAGTATCAGTTGTTCGGTACTGAGGAGTTTGTCAATGGCAGCTTCTAACACTGGAATGACCTCTGGTGGAATGACCAAGGCGCCGTGCCTATCTGCATGTACTAGGTCGCCATCGTTTACCTGCATGCCAAATATAGTTACGGGCTGTCCAATACTGCGGACATGAACAAAACCGTGGCTTGGGCCAATTGAACCTGCCACTACAGGAAATCCAGTAGGTAAATCACCTAAATCTCGCATAACACCGTTGGTTAAGGCCCCCCCAAGACCAAACGCCTTGTGAATGTTCGTGTTAATTTCCCCCCAATAAGCACCAATCGCATGGGGGTAATCTAAATCTTCCACTACGGTAATAGCAGGGCGTGGCCCCTCAGCCATATGCCGATAGTAATCTGCACGTCGTTGTTTAATAACGCTGGCACTTTCCTTGGCAGGTTCTAGGGCCGCAATTTGTGCAGTGCGAGCGAAGCCAACCATAGCGCCATCAGTAGCTGATGATGCGAGCATAGTGCCTTTGGTAAATTCATTAAACCCACGCTGTCCTTGGGCAACCTCGATTGCGTTGCATACGGTAGGAGTGTCGACTGTCTGAAGTTTTTCCAACAAAGTAACAGTCATTGTTGAGTTATCCATTATTGAACCATCCATTGTTTTAAAGCAGCGTTCGTTGCTGCGGGTTTTTCGAGTGTAGGAATGTGCCCTGCGTTAGCAATTTTCACAAAGGCCACCTGAGGTAACAGTGCAACCATACATTCATGGCGATCTATAGGGCAAAGTTCGTCTTCTTCACCCATTAATACCAAACAAGGTTTGTTAAAATTGGCTAATGTTACCTGTTGGTCACGGCGGGTTTGCAATGCTAGGGATTGGCGAATAAATACATCCTTGCCTAAAGTTAAGCCCATCTGAACACAGAGTTCAGTTAGTGGAGAATGAGGATTAGCCAAATAACGGGGCACCATTGTTTCACGCAAGAGCTGTTCAAGCTGACCTGCCTGAGCAGCGTCTATCTGCGTGTTGCGTGTGGCTTTCACGTCATCTTCCTCCACCCATGGGTTGGTATCCATTAAAGCTAATCGAGTGACTCTTTGGGGTGCCTGACGGGCCACTTCCATCGCGACAATGCCACCCATAGAAAGACCAGCTAAAGCAAATTTTTCTGGTGCATCTAACAGCACTTGTTTGGCTATGTCAGCAATGTTATCTGCACCACCAAGATAGCCAACGTGACATTCTGCACTGTCTTTTAAAGCCTCAATCTGCGGCGCGTACATGCGGGCATCACACATCATGCCAGGCAGCAATACTAAAGTAGGAAGGCTCATGATGCGCTAATTATCCTGCCAGGTTAAACCGGCCGTATCGCCTGTGCCACTGATACGATATAAGCTAGCTTCGCCAGTTACACACACTTTTAATGCATGGGCTAGATTAGGTGGGATCCAACAAGTGTCGCCGGGATTTAATACCGCTTCATTATCCTGCCAAGTGAGGCGCCAATGGCCACGCATTACCATAAGCACTTCATGTTGAGGATTTATATAAGCATCTGTAGCAATCGACCCGCGAGTAAGTAGCTCTACCTCAAAACCAGGCTTGTCTTTTATGAGGGCGGCTTCGCCAATCACCTGACAGGGTTTGTTTTTGGCTAGCGCCATCATGTCCCAGTATCGGGCCACATAATCAGGCACCACTTTATGCACTGGGATTTCAGCGATGTCAGCCAGCTGAGTGGAAGACAGTTTGGTGATGGGCTGTTCACCAGTAGGTAGTGTTTGACCCTTTTTGGTATCATACAAAACGCCAGCTTCACTCAAAATCAATCCGTGTGCTTGAGCTGTTTCCAACACCTGAGGCGCCCAAATAACGCCACCGCCAGAATCATCTCCACCGAGTATCGCCATAATCATGCCGTAGTCTGTGCCTACGTTTTCAAAACCACGAAACACGCGAGTGGGGATGTTAAATATATCCCCCTCTTGCAGAATGACTTCACCAGCATCTCCATCCACGCCCCAGAAAAAACGCCATTTGCCGCTCAATACAAAAAATACTTCTGCGGTGTTATGAAAGTGCAGAGAATTGACACACTTTGGAGGTTGGCCTGCCGCACCAATATTGAAGCCAGGTGTGGCTTTAATATGTACATGTTGATCAGGACTTTCGGCTACACCAGCACCGATAATAGTGAAATTTTCTTTCTGTTCTGAACCGGGTGTGTGGGCATCGATAAATGCAGTACGACAAGGCTTTAGTTCGCCATAACGAACAATTTCTGGTTGTGTCATACAATAATCCTGTCTGGATGTGGCATTGCGTTCATTTCCTGTCTAGTGGCCAGTAATAGCCCCTTATACTTATAACTGTTAACCGGTGTGCATTAGTATTTGTTTCCACACTGAAGTCTCATCAAACACAACAAATTCGCGTCTTAGCCCATTAGGGCCAAACTCGGCATGAACAGCCGCCATAATATAAACATCAGCGCCTGTGGGTTGGCCAAAGCTGCCCCAACCATCATGTCTGCCCTGTAAACTAAATCGAATGGCTGCTCTAGGCGGCATCATTGGGTCTTGACGGCCTATTTGGTGATCAATGGTTAGCTCTGCACTGGGGAAGCTAGCCCGGAGGCCCATCCAAAAGCGCTCTGCCGAGTCCCATGAGTGAGAACTCACTCCTCCAGGGTGCTCAAGTTGACAGGCACGGTCATACTCGGCTTTGATACAGCTCATCTCAGCACTCATGATGCGTCGAATAAGGTCTGCGTACTGCTGTCCAAATTCATTATCGTTACCTTTGCCCTTATAGGGCCCCGGCACATCTATTGCTGGCGTGAAGGGCTGTACGCAATAATCCAGACCACCTTCTTGAGCGATCAAATCAGCTGCATACTCTTTAGGATCAATGCCTAGTTGGCGCACAACTGCGCCCTGGTCACGAATAAGCCATTCATCATCAATTTGGTTATTTTTTGCGTGACAGTCAGCAATAACGCGATATTTTAAAGCCTTGCCAGAGGCTTTGCCATAAACCCCATCTCCCAAATGAGTTGCGGTTGTAAGGATGCGGTGAGAGGACAGCATGCCATCCTCTGGGGAGCCAGACCAAATCACATCTTCACCCAGCAGTTGGCGGTCAGGGAATTCAGCAAGTGTGGCCATAGTGGCCGCAATTACATGCTGATTGCCTATAACCATGGACCCAGGCGAACGAACTGGAATATGTTCAGCATAATAGTCATGCAAGGTGGCAAGGCCACGCTGCTCCCAGATTTCTTGGGTGATGCCCAATATATAGTCTGGAAAATTCTTAAATTTGTTATCAAAACCTTTCATGAGTCCCATCCTTCAGGGATGCGGGCAGAGCCACGCACAATAATTGGAGAACCAATGGCTACTTGCTGAACCTGCATACCATCACTGTGTATTTGTTCCATCAAAATACGTACTGTTTCTTGCACCATTTGGTCAGCACACTGCCTTACAGTGGTTAAATTATAAGCCGGCCATGCAGCAGCCGGCACGTCGTCATAACTGATCACTGATACATCTTCTGGAATACGTAAACCCAACTCAAAGCGAAGAGTGTCCATCACCGCAAAAGCCATATGGTCATTAGCTACGAAAACAGCATCAGGCCTATCCTTACTAAACATTCGTCGAGTAGCTTCGCTGGCCTTTTCCATAGAAAAATCGCCCACTTCACGGGCATATAAAGTTCCACCTGCTTGCTGCAGCGCTGCGGTAAATCCAAACTCACGGTCTCGTTGCGTTGAAGCACCTTCCCAGCCCGCAATGTAACCAATTTTTTTATGCTCTCCAGCCAATAAAAATCGAGCTGCTTTAGCTCCACCTGAAAAATTATCTGAGGTAACGCAAGATAGGCCTTCGCCATCTTGAGAACGGTTAAACAGTACAATAGGCACGCCTGCTAAGCGGCATCGATCCGCCAACTGGGAAGACAAGGCCACAGAAGCAACGATAATGCCCTCAACTTGATAGTCGAGTATTTCCTCTACTACAGAGTCAATGTTACCTGCCGTCTTGGATGCCATAAAAATCAACACGTGGTAACCCTTTACTTGCAGCTGGGTCGATAGCTTTTCAATGGCATCCGGATAGAACTGATTTTCCAAGTAGCCCACAAATAACCCAATTATACGGCTCTTTCCAGAAACCATTGCGCGCGCGAGAACGTTAGGGCGATAGCCCAATGTAGCGGCCGCTTTATGCACTTTAGCAGTGGTTTTTTTAGAGGCAGAAGCCCCCGCTGTATAGACTCGGCTGACTGCTGATTGGCTAACGCCTGCTAGCTGCGCAACCTGCTGTGATGTCACTTTTTCTTTAGTCATTAGCCCGCAGTCCAACCGCCATCAACTTTTAGGGCGCTTGCAGTAACGAGTGCCGCTGCGTCGGAGGCCAAATACACCACTGCACCCATAATGTCTTGCACGGAACCAACCCGGTCCAACTTAATTTTGCTGTCAATCCAGGTTCGTTTTTCTGGGTCAGCAAATGTTGCTGCAGTAAGCTCTGTTAATACAAAGGTTGGACAAATAGTGTTAACACGAATGCCTTGTTTGCCCCATTCAATAGCCATTGCTTTAGTAAAACCTTCAACCGCATGTTTGGAAGCACAATATACGGCTCTTTCTTGACCGCCAATAAGTGCCATTTGACTAGAAATGTTAATTAAACTGCCTGGTTTGTTGTGAGCGAGTAAGCCCTTCGCTACAGCCTGAGTAAGAAAATATGCGCCACGAACATTAATGTTCATTACTGCGTCAAAATCTGCGGGTTTGGTGTCAATGGCTGCTCCATGACGGGCTAACCCTGCGGAGTTGACTAACACATCAAATGGTCCGTGAGTGTTGACTAACTCACTGGTGTTCTCCACATCACTAACATCCATTACTAATGCGCTAGCTTGCAAGCCTTCAGCTCTTAAAGCGTCTACTATCTCGTTGAGTTCAGTTTTACGCCTAGCTGCCAAAAGTACGTCAGCCCCGGCTCTAGCTAAGGCAACTGCACAGGCTGCGCCGATACCAGAAGACGCCCCTGCAACCAGAGCTTTCTTTCCTGATAAACTAAAACTTGGTGATATTGGCAAAATCATATTACGCCTCTCCGATATCATATTTAAGGCTGCTCATAGTGCGGGCTTTATTGAATTCACGCAAGCGAGCAAATACATCAATACCTACTTGT
>DCAT01000187.1 GCA_002312935.1 Oceanospirillaceae bacterium UBA1126
CCAGAGAGTTGCAAGATCTGCAATAGAGTCCACCACTAGATCAGCTTCAGGTTCTAATTCATCCCTAGTGCTAGTGCCTGTAAGCACTCCCACGTTATAACCCGCTGCAGCGCTTTGGCCCATGTGTATATCATGGGTATTGTCACCTACTACCATAACTTGCTCAGGCCTTAACCCCGTTTGTTGGCAAAATCCTAAAACCATAGCTGGGCCGGGCTTACTACCAAAACCGGAATCATAACCCACGGCATAGTCGAATAAGTGTAAACACCCAAAGTTACCAAGAGTCGCTTTTATTCCTGCTTTACTATCCATCGTCGCTATGCCAAGAATCAACCCTAAATCAGCTAATTTTTTCAAGCTAGAATTAAGGTCTTTAACCGCTACACTGTCACCGTAATCAGACGCTGAAAACATGTCATTTAATACTATTTCTACTTGATCAACCGACTTATGGGCCAGTGGTGCCCATACCAAACTAATATCACGGTTGTTGCCCGCTGCTAGAATAGAACCGCCTAACACCCGGTTTTCTTCATTGTCATAGCCTGTAGCTTGCAGCATAGCTGAGGCCAGACCTTGGTCTCCATCGGCCACAGCTAGCACTGCAGCTAGTGCACGCGGCACCCAGGTAGCATGAAAATCTAATAGAGTGCCATCTTTATCAAATACGATACCTTTAATCTTGTTAGCATTGAAGGGCCGCTTTACGGTGTTCACAAAGGCTTAACCTCTGCATCACTGCCTGCTGTCCCATCCTTAACCACGGGCTTAGGTTCACTAAAACCTCGCCACCTACTGGTTCTTAGTTCACCTTCACGGTTAAGCACCGGATAGGCGATGGCAGTAAAATGAGAATGCAGACGCTTAATGTCTCTCATTAAATCAGTAAACAAAGCATGGGCCACAGGGCTCGCTTTATCCGCTTGCATAGTGCGTTGCTGCTGGCCATCTAAGTACTTCTGATGGTTGGTATTAAATTCATGCTTGGCTTGAATAAGGCCTCTAGCACTGCTTACGTCTTCGCTCATCATTACTTGAAATGACATAGGCATCACCTTAAAGATGGCCTTCATACTCGAATCTAGTGCCTCGTTTTCGTATTCAGTGAAATCAATGTGTAAATTATTTTTCTTCTTTAGCAATAGGGTCATACTGCGCTCTAAAGTATCACCAGCATGCTCTATATTAGTTATAAATAATAGTAAATCTTGGCAGCGATGACGTTCATCTTCAGTTAAATCTTGGCCTCCTAATTCCAGCAGGTAGGCATTAATTTGTTGGTGAAAATCATCAATAATATCATCACTTTGGTGGATTTTTTTTTCGAGAGCATCATAACGCTCAGTCATGCCTAAGTGTACTTCACGCAACATATCCTCTAATAGCTCACCCATTGTAAGGGTATCTCGTACTACGTTAGCCAGGGCTGCAGAGGGCGCAGTATCTTGCACATTTTTAAGGTATTTAGGGCTAGGCAAAGGTGCTAAAGTTTCCCGTGGCAAGCGCGTATCGATCCAACCTGCCAATTTACTCACAATTAGCATACCAAAGGCGGCTACCGTGACATTGAATAAACAATGCATCAATACCACCTGCCATGCTGGGTCCATACTTACATAATTAAGCCCAGTATGAATCTCAGCCACCCAGGGTGAAAACGCCATCGCACCTATTGAACGCAAAAGTAGGTTGCCTAGTGGGGCCACGCGCTTAGCGTTCGTCGACTTACGGGACAAGTACACTGGGATACCAGCACTACCGATATTGACCCCTAGAATGAGCAGTAAGCCCGATTGAACACCAATTACATCTGCACCCACTAGCCCTGCTAACAGCAGCACCATTACCAAGCTAGAATGCAATAAAAAGGTGAGTAAAGCAGCAAACAAAATAGCTAGCCAAGGCTCCGCAATTAAGCTCTGTAACATCTCGCTAAAGAGTTCAGAACCTTGCAGCGGCACAGCCTGTTGTCGCAACAAACCTAACGCCAAAAGCATTAAACCTAAACCCATGAGGGCCTCACCAACACCATGTTGGCGTTTATCTTTGGCACGTAATTCCATAAACACACCAATAGCCACTAACAATGGGCTAAGTGCACTAAGGTCGAAGGAAAGAACAAGGGCAACCAGGGTGGTCCCCACATCAGCCCCTAGCAAGAGTGCTAATCCAGCTTCACCTTGAACACCTAAGGATGCCGCGAGCAAGGCAGACGCCGTACTACTTTGGAGAATAAGCGTAAGCACAACTCCCAAGCCTAACGCAGACCAAACACCAGCAAAGCGATCCCGAATAAAGTATGCAAGACGACCACCAAAAGCACGTTTCATTCCCTGCTGCACACGTTTTAAGCCCCAAATAAGCAAGGCTACCCCACCTGCTAAACCAATGAGCAGTTGGGTAATACTGGTGTCTGATACAGGGTCGATATGCGCCTCTTAATAACTAGAATATTGTCCTTGGCAGGGTTGCATTAGTCGCGGCTAGAGTGCCACACTGCAAACTACACTATACAATAACACAAGAACCTAAAAAACTCATATTTTGAACTATATAGTCATGAAAAATAAAGTTATTTTACTGATTTTAAGTGGTCTAGGTTGTTCCTATGCACGAAAGTTAATGGGGCACCTCGAGGGACCGGACGATTCAGGAGAGGCTAACTTGTGGAAAGGCCAATCTGTACTGCCCTCCATGCCCAGCCCCTGCCATGGCAGTAACCACGGAGGGAT
>DCAT01000010.1:0-3191 GCA_002312935.1 Oceanospirillaceae bacterium UBA1126
GACCAATGAAACCGGTGACGTGACACTCTTATCAATATCACCATCCTGCCATACTGTGCGCATAGACATGGAATCTTTACCTACTGGAACTGAAATCCCAAGCGCTGGGCATAACTCCATTCCCACCGCTTTTACTGTGTCATATAAGATTGCATCTTCACCGGCGTAACCTGCTGGCGACATCCAGTTGGCAGAGAGGCGTATATCACTCATCTGTTCAATTTGAGCACACGCCATGTTAGTAATGGTTTCACCAATAGCCATGCGACCTGAAGCTGGCCCATCGATTAACGCCAAGGGCGTGCGCTCACCCATAGCCATGGCTTCCCCCGTAGTAGAATCTAATGCTGTAGTGGTTACAGCACAATTGGCTACTGGTACTTGCCATGGGCCCACCATCTGCTCTCGGGCTACCATGCCAGTAATAGAACGGTCGCCTATGGTGATCAAAAAGCCTTTACTTGCTACTGTAGGCAAATTCAATATGCGTTCTGCTGCCTCACTTAAATCTATGTTAGACAGGTCTAGTGCTGGCAATTCAACTTCTTGACGTTTAACGTCGCGATGCATTTTAGGTGGTTTACCGAACAACACCGACATCGGTAGATCAACAGGCTGGTCGTCAAACTGTGTATCACTCAAAGATAAGTGATGTTCTTCTGTGGCTTCGCCCACAATTGCATAGGGGCAACGTTCCCGCGTACAAAGGGCAGTAAAGGTGTCCATATTCTCTGGTGCCACGGCCAACACATAACGTTCCTGCGCTTCGTTACACCAAATAGCTAGAGGAGACATTCCCGGTTCATCGTTGTTGATATCACGTATGTGAAACGCGCCACCACGGCCACCATCTTTAACTAACTCGGGAAAGGCATTGGATAATCCACCTGCCCCAACATCATGAATAAAACTAATGGGGTTATGGTCCCCCATTTGCCAACAGCGGTCGATCACTTCCTGACAGCGGCGTTCTAGCTCTGGGTTATCTCTTTGCACGGAAGCAAAATCTAAGCTTTCAGCACTAGCGCCAGAGTCCATAGAGGATGCAGCACCGCCACCCAAGCCAATTTGCATAGCTGGGCCACCTAAGCAGATCAACTTATCACCTACCCCTACCTCACCTTTTTCTACATGGTTGGCGCGAATATTGCCCATGCCACCTGCAATCATAATAGGCTTATGATAACCACGAACTTCTGGCCCATTTACACCTTTAACTTGGGCTTCGTAGGTGCGGAAATAGCCATTGAGCGCAGGTCGACCAAATTCATTATTAAAAGAAGCGCCACCAATAGGCCCCTCCAACATAATATCTAAAGCAGAGACAATACGGGCTGGTTTGCCATAATCCACTTCCCAAACCTGCTCAAAACCTGGAATACGTAGGTTGGATACACTATACCCTGTAAGGCCCGCTTTGGGCTTAGAACCTTTTCCTGTTGCACCTTCGTCACGAATTTCTCCACCAGAGCCTGTAGCTGCTCCAGCAAATGGGGCAATGGCCGTGGGGTGATTATGAGTTTCTACCTTCATCAATAAATGAATATCCTCTTGGTGGTAGGCGTATTGCTGGTCCTCTGGTTGTGGGAAGAAGCGACCGGCTTTGTGGCCTTTAATAACTGAGGCATTGTCTATATAGGCAGACAATACACCATCGCCATTGAGTTCATTGGTGTTCTTAATCATCTTGAATAATGACAAGCTTTGATCTTCACCATCAATAGACCAGCTGGCGTTGAATATTTTATGTCGACAATGCTCTGAGTTTGCCTGTGCAAACATCATCAGTTCCACATCTGTAGGATTGCGGCCTATCTCAACAAAAGCGTCGACAAGGTAGTCAATTTCATCATCAGCTAGAGCCATACCTAAATTAATATTAGCACTGACCAGCGCTTCACGACCTCCTTGAAGAACATCGACTCGTTCCAGAGGGACGGGTTCAGTTTGCACAAACAAAGCTTGTGCTTGATCTAGTGAAGTTAACGTTTGCTCTACCATGCGATCATGCAATATTGTGGCGGCCAGCGCGTATTCTATAGCCGACAAAGGGTCAGTGGCTGTTAGATAAAAAGCTGTACCACGTTCAATGCGCTTTACCTGCTTTAAGCCGCAGTTATGGGCAATGTCTGTTGCTTTGCTAGACCAGGGTGAAATGGTACCTAAGCGGGGAATCACCAAAACCAGATTATCACTCACATTTTGTACAGCCACATTGGGGCCATAACGCAACACTTTTATGAGCTTATCTGCATCAGCATGGGCCAAGTCACCGTCTACCAATACAAAGTGCACAAACTCTGCATAGACCATTTTAATACTGGGCAATTCGCTTTGTAGGCGAGAAAGTAGGCGCTGATTACGGAAGACGGACAAGGCTGGTGCGCCGCGAAGAGTTAACATGGTAGGCCTCTAAAGAACTGCATCTTTGGGTTGATCTATAATGGAATTTGAACTAGCTTCAGCGGTTTTGTTAGCTTTATGATACAAGCGTCGCTGTTTAAAAAAACTGCTCAACATGGCACTAGATTCATCAGCCATAATGCCTGATTCAACCTGTACTATGTGATTATAATGGGGAAGGGACAGCAACTGTAATTGACTCACAACAGCGCCAGCCTTGGGTTCGGTAGCGGCATAGATAAGACGCTGAATACGTGCATGAATAATAGCACCCACACACATAGTGCAGGGTTCTAATGTAACGTATATATTGCAACCACTAAGGCGATAATTGCCCATAAATTCGGCTGCTTGGCGCAAAGCGATGATCTCGGCATGTGCGCAGGGGTCGTGTGCACTAATAGTTTGATTATACCCTTGGCCAATAATTTCACCTTCATGCACTACCAACGCTCCAACAGGAACTTCACCTATTTGTGCAGCTTGGGCTGCAAGCTCCATAGCCTGCGCCATGAAGTCTTGGTCTGTAAAGGTTACGTTATGAGTATTAGCCTGCATCATTGAGTCTCAATAGATTCCAAAAGTCCTTCACGGCTAATCAGCTTTAAAATTTACACAAAGCATTGATTTATATGTATTTATTTTAAATTTACACTAAGTTGGTCGGGACGTATAAACCTTTAACCACTTTAAGTAAACTGAGATTGACAGTATTGGTTTGGCAATAACAATAGTGGGCAGATTCTAACATAAT
Organism: Oceanospirillaceae bacterium UBA1126; assembly: GCA_002312935.1. Lineage (GTDB taxonomy): Bacteria > Pseudomonadota > Gammaproteobacteria > Pseudomonadales > Balneatricaceae > Njordibacter. The sequence continues at coordinate 3,158 of DCAT01000010.1, forward strand.
GGATGAGCAAAGTTTGTAATTACACTGGAATAAA
>DCAT01000010.1:3592-6495 GCA_002312935.1 Oceanospirillaceae bacterium UBA1126
AACGCCAAAACTGGGCAGGCAGCTAGGTGAGTTGCAGCCAAAAAAAGTGCACGCATCTATTGCCTTTAATAATAATGGGGCCACTTGTTAATTTTACCTAACACAACCATCTTTCTTCAAAAAAGTTATCAAAACTCGGCATAATGATATCGTCTAAGTCAAGGATGCGTCATAGGAATCGAGCCTTTTACATAAAAAAACCGCCTATACCCAGTGTATAGTAAATTCTAATACATATAGAATTGGACTATTGATATGAAATTATTCCAAGGAAGGGGCGAGTGGATTTATCGGAAAGGTTTGGCGGAAGAGTTCGCAAAGCGAGAAAGGCTTTAAACGTTTCACAGGAAGAGCTTGCAAGTATATCCGGTTTAAATCGGTCCCACATGGGTGAAATTGAAAGAGGGCAAACAAGTCCAACTTTAATAACTATTGACCGTATTGCTAAAGCGCTTAATTGTTCAATAGCCGAATTAATGGATGATAATCTGAGTCATTAACCATCCAGCCTCAGATGTATTGACGCTACCGAAGGTACTGTGAGATATGCATTTAGAGAGCACTCTAAGCCGTAATATATAACTGCTTATATCAATTTCCAACTCAGTTACTAATCTGTTTCCAACATAATAAAAAGGCCATTTAAACATGCCACATACTTTGGTAGGTACATTGCCATCAACACATTAATTAGTAGTGAAAAAAAGGAACTATTAAATCTTCTATACAAACAACTGGAAACCGTTAAAGAAGATGTAGACCCTGCTAGCTTAACAATTGAGTCTGTGGCAGCAGATATATATTTAACCTGTAAAGTTGGAATTAAGGACGAAAAGAAAACCCACTATGGCGATGAACTTGGAGAGTCAACCCTGAGTATCGTTTATGCCACTAATATTGAAGCAATCAGTCCTAACGATCCTAGGTATCATGTCCTCATGGGTTGTTGTGTAGCTGAAAGTTACTGGAATAATTTATCCTTCGTAACTGATGTGGTGAACAGTGAATTGAGCGATAAAGAATTACTGGAAGGCTTTAAACGCGGATTAAAGTTAAGGCAGATGCCACAATAATCGCCGAGATGCTGGAACAACACTACATTCATGCCTTTGCGCCTCGGAACACAGTGCAAAGTAGATCAAAATACGCCAATATGCATCAAGTAATATCTTCTAATATTGTTCACACATACTACTAAGTAGTTTGGAAGAGCCATAAGCCAAAACCTTCCCAATATGATACTGGCCAGATGCAGAAAAACACTGATCCTGCATTAACTTTTAATCTAAACCACACCGATCTGAGTGACTATAAAGTAGGTCTGCTCATATTGCCTATCATGACGTAAGCCTTAAAATATAACACTGCGTACTTAGAAAAGAGGCCGTCTGCCACCATTTCAGTTGGTAGTAGTATCATAGTACCTCAGCATTATTACTTTATGTTGTAATCGAAAACTAAGCCACTTAGCTTCAAATGGGTCGTTATATTCACTGACAGAAACCAAAAAACCTCTCTGCTTTAGTGTTTATTGGCTTGATCCAAACAACTCACAGTTTAACAGGCAAAAAATCCTTATGTAGTAATACCAAATGATGAAAATCAATAAAAAGACAAATTAACCTTAAACTGATAGATATACTAAAATAATATAGATAAAATAACGAATTATTTTTAAAATATGATAATAGTGCTTATAGCCAGTGTCATAAAAAGCGTTATTGTAAGAAGATAAATCAACTAAACTTGCAAGGAAGCAACACTAACTATGTCAATTACAGAACACTTTAGCGTAGCTGTTAGGGCACGACGAAAAAAACTTAACATATCGCAAGAAGGTCTCGCACATTTGGCGGGAATCAACCGATCACATATGGGGCAGATTGAGCGAGGCTTAAAAAGTGCAAGCTTACCCACCATAGGTCGTATCTCTAAGGCACTAAATTGCTCACCAGCGCAACTACTGGACTACACCCATAGTGATTGAGCAAGAATTTTCAAGAATACAGATGACGAGCACATCAAAAAATAGTGGAACGCTGGACAGTTTATTTTTTATATTGGTAGCGCTAGCATCGCTAAAAAATAATACATAATCTTGGCAGAAAATAATGCTCAGCTTGGTGGTGACGGCACTTTGAAATTATTAGCCCGACGTTTTTTTGAAGGCAGAGGAACAGATCAAAGCTTCTCAAAAGCCTATTACTGGTAACGTATTAGGTTAGAAAAAGGCGCACCCTTTCTAACACACATGAAACAGTTTGCTTTTAAAAATGGAACGTAAGTAGCTTTTAAGTTGACTATAAAAAAGTTCAAATAGACTTGCAACCATGACAATAATATACATACATGCTTTTTTTGCATTAGCAGCAGTCCCAGTTGGTTTATATATTTTCTTCAAAAAAAAGGGAACTAAGCAGCATAGATTCATTGGGCGCGTTTGGGTTTCTTTTTTGTTGATCGTCTCTTTTACAGCGTTATTCATTACTTCACCAATGACAGACACAGTATTTAATCCTCGGTTTTATTCTTGGATACACCTCCTAATTCCTTTCACAGTTGGCAACTTAATTTATTCGATTTGGAGCATTCGGCAATTCAAGAAAACTAAGTTGGGAAAGCATAAGAATGCACATATTTATTCAATGGTAGGAGTATATTTTGGAGCACTTCTAGTTGCTGGTGCATTCACTTTAATGCCCGGCAGAATGTTTCATGAAATTATATTTGGATAAAGAACTAGCTCAACCTGTGACAAAGATAATAGTTACTTCTTCATTTTTATCTGTCTAATTTTTCATCAAGCTTTCGATTTAAAATTTGAGTATTTTGGTAACTAGCTTGTAACCGTAAAATATTTATAAATCAATGCTTTGAGAGTATTATGCTACTCCCACTCAATA
>DCAT01000010.1:6827-11474 GCA_002312935.1 Oceanospirillaceae bacterium UBA1126
GGTTTACTAGAAACATCATAGGCAACACGGGAGATACCAGAAATTTCATTAATGATTCTGCCAGACACTTTTTCTAGTAGTTCGTAAGGCAAGTGAGCCCAACGAGCCGTCATAAAGTCCACAGTTTCCACAGCCCTTAAGCTCACTACCCATTCATAACGGCGGCCGTCACCCACCACACCTACAGACTTAACAGGTAAAAAGACCACAAAAGCTTGGCTGGTTTTGTGGTACCAACCAGAAGCATGTAACTCTTCCATAAAGATAGCATCCGCCAAACGCAGGATGTCAGCATATTCTTCTTTCACTTCCCCTAAAATGCGCACACCAAGGCCTGGCCCTGGGAACGGGTGGCGATAAACCATGTCATAGGGCAAGCCTAATTCGAGGCCAATTTTACGAACTTCATCTTTAAATAGTTCGCGTAATGGCTCAACTAATTCAAAGGCCATGTCATCTGGTAAACCACCTACGTTGTGATGAGATTTAATCACATGGGCCTTGCCTGTTTCTGCAGCAGCAGATTCTATGACATCTGGGTAAATAGTACCTTGAGCAAGCCACTTAACATTAGTGATTTTAGTGGCTTCTTTATCAAATACATCAATGAAGGTATTGCCAATCACTTTACGCTTAGCTTCTGGGTCTGATACACCTTTAAGATTACCTAGGAATAACTCTTGTGCATTAGACCGAATAACACGCACACCCATGTTGTCGGCAAACATTTTCATTACTTGGTCGCCTTCATTAAGGCGCAACAAACCATTGTCTACAAACACACAAACTAGCTGATCGCCAATGGCTTTATGCAATAAAGCTGCAACAACAGAGGAATCTACGCCACCAGAGAGGCCAAGTAATACTGTATCTGAGCCTACTTTTTCACGCACTGTAGCAATAGCGTCGTCAATAATATTACTCGCTGTCCATAGGCCTTCACAATGACATATCTGGCTAACAAAGCGTTCTAAAATAGCTCCCCCTTGTTTCGTGTGTGTGACTTCTGGGTGGAACTGTAATCCATATAAACGCCTTGCTTCGTTGCTCATGCCAGCAATTGGGGCACTTTCTGTAGAAGCCATGCAAGTAAAGTTTTCAGGCATCTGGGTAACTTTATCACCGTGGCTCATCCATACATTAAGGCTGCATATATCAGCGTCAACTTCATCATGAATACCGTTAAGCAAAGCGCCTGCGGTTTCTACTTGGACACCGGCGTAACCAAATTCACGTTCATTAGATGCACTTACTTTGCCGCCCAACTGCTCAGCCATGGTTTGCATTCCGTAACAAATACCGAGTACAGGAACATCCATTTGAAATATGATTTCTGGCGCTCGAGGGCTACCAGCTTCAGTCACAGATTCTGGGCCGCCAGCGAGAATAATACCTTTGGGTGCGAAGTCACGGATTGCTTGGTCTCTCATATCATAGGCGCGAATTTCGCAATAAACGCCAATTTCTCTTACACGACGTGCTATTAATTGCGTGTATTGTGAACCAAAATCCAAGATGAGAATCCGTTGTGCGTGGATATCCTGCATCATGTGTAACTCCGTGAGTGGGTTGTAGCGCATATTAAGCATCTACAACTAAATTTATAAAAGTAGTAAGCCAATAATTTACCGCAGCTTACTTAGCCCGATAGTTAGGCGCTTCTTTGGTAATGGTAACGTCGTGCACATGGCTTTCGCTCATACCTGCACTAGTTATTCGGGTGAAAATAGGGATGGTGCGCATTTGTTCCATATCGCTGCAGCCGGTGTAACCCATACTAGCGCGCAAACCACCCATCATTTGATGTACGATAGCTGCCATTGGTCCCTTACACGCAACACGCCCTTCAATACCTTCTGGTACTAGCTTTTCTACACCAGCGTCAGTACTTTGAAAATAACGGTCACTAGAACCTTGGCTTTGTCCCATAGCACCGATAGAACCCATGCCACGATAAGCTTTATAAGCCCGCCCTTGGTATAGCTCTACTTCTCCTGGTGCCTCATCAGTGCCAGCCAGCAAACTACCTGCCATAACCACACTTGCACCTGCAGCGATGGCTTTTGCCAAGTCGCCAGAATAACGCACACCACCATCGGCTATCACTGGAATGCCCCGAGGGGTCATTACGGCCGCCACGTTGGCTACTGCAGTGATTTGAGGAACACCAATGCCAGCAACAATGCGCGTCGTGCAGATTGAGCCCGGGCCAATACCTACTTTAACGCCATCTGCTCCCGCGTCTGCCAAAGCTTCAGCGGCAGCAGCAGTAGCAATATTGCCACCAACAACTTGTACTTGCGGGAAGTTAGTCTTAATCCAACGAACCCGTTCAATCACTCCAGCTGAATGACCATGGGCGGTATCAACAATAATTAAATCGACACCTGCGTCGACTAATGCCTTCACACGATCTTCAGTCTCAGCCCCAGTACCCACAGCTGCACCCACCCGCAAACTGCCTTGGGCGTCTTTACAGGCATTGGGATAAGCTTTGGCACGATACATGTCTTTAACCGTCATCATGCCTTGTAGGGTGAAATCGTCACCTACTACCAATACACGTTCAATGCGGTGTTTGCGCAATAAGTTACGCACCGTGTCCTGATCTACTCCAGGCTCAACGGTTACTAAATTCTCTTTGGTGGTCATTATGGTGTCTACACGAGCATCAACATGGTTTTCAAAACGCATATCGCGGCTTGTTACAATACCCACTAATTGGCCATTATCAACCACAGGGAACCCAGAAAATCCTGTTTGAACAGCTAGGCTCTGAAGTTCACCTACCGTCATGTTAGATGAGCAAGTTACCGGGTCTTGAACTACGCCACTCTCGTGCTTTTTTACACGCCGCACTTGATCAGCTTGGTCTGCAACAGTAAGGTTTTTGTGAACAATACCAATTCCACCTTCTTGGGCTATAGCAATAGCGAGACGAGATTCGGTCACCGTGTCCATAGCAGCAGAAGCAAGGGGTATATTTAAGGGTAAATCACGTGCAATGCGGGTTTGCAGCTGAACATCTTTTGGCAGCACCTCCGAATAACCAGGCACTAAGAGTACGTCATCAAATGTGAGTGCTTCTTCGGCAAGTCGTAGCATAGAGGGCGTCCTTTTTTAGATGGGGAAAGGAAACGCCACATTATACCGGAACACAGCCCCTTTTGACCACTAATAGCGCTTCATTTAGCTACTCTTTTATAGATTGATTTAGTGTATGATTTAGCTTGTTTTTATACACCTGAGCAGCAAGTTATGACAGAAACACCACGCATTTGGCAAGTGAGCGAGCTTAACCATGCTGCTAGAAATTTGTTAGAAACACGCTTTGGCATTGTTACTGTGAGCGGTGAAATATCTGGGTTTACACGGGCACGTTCAGGTCACTGGTATTTTCGCCTAAAAGATATGGATGGGCAGGTGAGCTGCGCCATGTTTCGTAATAGAAACCTATATTGCTCATTTGAACCCAAAGAAGGTGATTTGGTACATTTTAAAGCCAAGGTTAGCCTGTATCCAGACCGAGGAGATTACCAGCTCATTGGCGAACAAATGCAACTTGCAGGTAGTGGTAATCTTCAGCAGGCATTTTTGGCACTGAAACAAAAGCTCCTGGACGAGGGGCTTTTTAATGAGCAACACAAACGACCCATTCCAGCGCATTGCCAACGGGTAGCAGTGATTAGCTCTGCTAATGGAGCTGCGATACATGACTTTTTAAAGGTATTACAACAGCGCATGCCAAGCTTAGCAGTAGACTTGCTGCCAGTCACTGTTCAGGGAAATAGTGCAGCTTTGGAGAGCGCCAAAGCGATTGAGTTGTGTAATCTAATGGGACAACATGACGTGATTATACTTACTCGTGGGGGTGGCTCTATTGAGGACCTCTGGAGCTATAACGACGAGTTCCTTGCTCGCACTATATATGCAAGCCAAATACCTACGGTGAGTGCAATAGGTCATGAGACCGATTTTACCATTGCAGACTTTGTTGCGGATTGCCGCATGCCGACACCCTCAGCTGCGGCTGAGCTGGTCAGCCAAGATCAGTCTGAATTAGTATACAGAGTGCAACAACTGGAGCGCCAATTAAAGCAGCAGTGGCAAAAACAGGTACAGAACCAACACCTTAACCTGTCTCGTCTTCGTGCACTACTGCAACATCCAGGACAAAAACTTAACGATCAAAGCCAACGTCTAGATCACCTGCAAGTAAGACTGGAGCAAGCCTCCCTGAAACAACTTCAAGCGAAGAAGTCCTTCTATGATCAACAATACAGCAAGCTGACTAGCCTCAACCCAAGCTCTCGCATTGAAGCTCACTCTAAAAATGTAATACAACTGAAACAACGCCTAAAAACTGGCCAACACTCTGACCTGCAAAGACGTTCACAAAAATTCATCGGACTGGCTGCCCAGCTTAATCAATTAAGCCCACTGCACACATTGTCGCGTGGATATAGCGTCACACAGAACATGCAGGCACAGGTGATTACTAAGATAGAACAAATTGAAGCTAAGCAAGCATTGAAAATTACTCTGTTGGACGGCCATGCCCAAGTTATCGTCGACAAGGTGTCGCAAAGGTAGTTAGGAAGAGAGGATAAACATAATTATTTACTTTTCTACGGGCAATAAAAAACC
>DCAT01000032.1 GCA_002312935.1 Oceanospirillaceae bacterium UBA1126
ATACTTTTTGCCCGCGCTGGCCTTGTGAATACACCGGTTGGCATTGCGCTAGTTCATTCCGTCTTCAACTTGCCGATTGCGATTTGGATTCTAGAAAGCTTCATTACCGCAATCCCTCGTTCCTTCGATGAGATGGCATTCATTGATGGCCACAGCCGCAGTGGGTTTTTTATGCGATTTCTAATTCCCGCATTGGCCCCTGGCATTGCGGTTACAGCATTTTTTTGTTTCATTTTTTCATGGGTCGAGGTCGTCTTAGCTCGAACACTGACCGTTACTGGCGGCAAACCAATTACCCAAGCCATTAGTTCGCTTTTCTCTTTTCAAACGGACTGGGGGCTAGTCATGGCTATGACCGTACTTTCGTTGGTGCCTGGGGTGATGATGATTTTCTTCGTACGCAATCACATCGCCCGCGGGTTTGTTGTGAGAACCTAGCACAATGTATTTTACTCAGGTATGAAAACCACCTTCCCACACGCTCTAACACTGACCTGAGCTTTCAACCTAATGCAACTGCCTGAGTAGTTATTAGTACCCACACAACCATAGACCTTGCCTCGCCCGTTAGCCAAGTATGAGCATCTGTAGAATGCTTCACCAAATGCTTTGTCATCATAGGGGGTGCCTACGTTATATTTATGTGGAGTGCGCCAGATTTAGGTATCCACTTTGTAAACCACATTTAGCGTGTACACCTCAGATAGAGTTACGTATTCAGGGGTATGGGGTGGGTTGAGGCCTAATCGCCAAGGCCGACACGCCATTCGGTCACTATTAGGGTATGATTCTAAGTAGCTTTGAAATAGGCTGCTTAAAAAACACATCAAAATCATCTACGTAATCACGGTAGGGTTTGCCGAAATGGGTAGTGAAAGACTCATCAAATCCCAATTCATCTAGGCTGGCATAAAAATCGAATATTTTTTGTTCGCTTTCATTATGTACCAAATAAGCCACAAACCAAGTTCCAACCCGATACCCTAAGCCATTTCTAGAGCTGTAATCAATGTCATATAATTTCTTTTTTGAGCGTAAATACTGACCCACTATGGGCGCTGCTCCATCACCGTAGTATTCTAAATGTTCGCCCATTACCTCCTTGAAATATCCAGACTTCACATTTGGCTGTTTAGAGTACAAGGAGGCAGAAAAATAATTGGCTGTACCTTCGCTCCACCAAGGCACCGTATTGTTGTGCACATCACTTACTTTGCCCATTTTCCGTTCAAACTCGCGGTGATCCTCTGTGGTAATGTGGGAAATCTGATAGATGTGGAATGCCTCATGGAAAATCATTTCCTTGTATTCAGGCGAAGGGTTAACCGCCAAAATCATCAAATGATAACCCTCTATTGTGCGCCACCCCGTTATAGAAGCTCCCCCTTCCCTCGCATAATCAGCTATAAAACAAGCCCCTGTGCAGCCTGGTTGATTGGGGTTTGCACACTTACTTCGGTAATACCCATCTGGATACTCCGCTTTTACAATCTCGCAAAACTTTTGCTCAAGCTCTTCACCTGCGTTTGTATTGGTACCTACAATGGTTAATATAATGGGAAAGTATAGATCCCACGCAGGATCATCTTTGCTAAACCACGCTTCTTCTGCCACCGAAAGCCACTTTTTGGCTTTATCTGCAGCACTCTTAGATACATCAGACGCCACCAAAACAGTATGCCCTTCATAATCCTCACGGCTAGATTCTGCTGATATTATAGCCTTCACAGATCCCGCACAAGCTAAGCCTCGCTGAACCGCCACTTGGTGATATTCACGCCTTTGAGTGCTTTTTAACAACCGACAAATCGTCTTGTCCGACCAATCAACCTGTGGTAAACGGAATTCTGCTGGCTTAGCCTCTTCTGCAAAGGCTGAGGTTGTGAGTAGCAGTGATGCTATCAGCACTAAGGGTTTCAGTGAGAGTTTCATGCTGGATAGTCCTTATCTTGATTGAGGTGAGGGAAAGTTTATATCAATGGAAAATGCAAAGCCAACCGCTCTCAGTATTCAGGGTCTGCGTTTTTTGCCCAACTTTTCGGCACCACAGCTACTAAAAAGGTCCATAAGACTAGCGTCAATTTAATCTACTCATCGCCCGTTTTCATTTAGTGCAGGAAATATGGTTGATAACCAATCTTCTGCTCATGTATATGCATAAATTATCACTTTTAAGTAACCAAATTGGCCTTTTTTAGGAGGTGTCTAAGCCCTACAAAACCAGTCTATTAAATGCCGTAAACTGGACAGCACATAAAAAATAAGAAATTATTATTGCGCTTTCAATCAAACTTGTTATTATCACCGCTCGTAGTCGGGGAGCCTTAAAGGCTGAGATTGATTAAATTCAAGACCCGTTGAACCTGATCCAGTTAGCACTGGCGTAGGGAACTATAGGTCTTGCTTTAAAGGATTAAACCACGCTTTCGGGCGGGTAAAACCTGTGCTTGATAAAGTTCCTTAACGCTACTGTTAGGTACTTTTATGGCACACAGCAGCAAAAGACTCGACACTTCAACACCTGTAAACCACGCCTGTTCGATACCCATTGTTCTCACTATTGCTGGCTCTGATAGCAGCGGAGGCGCAGGCATTCAGGCTGATATTAAAGCCCTGTCGGCAACAGGTAGCTATGCCTGCTCGGTCATCACCGCTATTACCGCACAAAACACCCTAGGCGTTCACGCAGTTTTTCCCATTCCCCTTGAGCATATTGAAAAACAACTGGATGCAGTTTTTACCGACTTAAACGTAGTTGCCGTTAAAGTTGGAATGCTGGCTGATGCTGCCATCATCAAAACTGTTGTCGCCAAAATAAACCAGTATCAACCTAAATTTTTAGTGGTAGATCCTGTCATGGTCAGCACCAGTGGTGACTTATTATTGCCGCAGTCTGCACTTGGATTACTCAAGTCTGACCTGCTGCCGTTAGCCCATATTATTACCCCAAACTTGCCAGAAGCTGCGGCCCTTATTGGCAGCATGGTGCCCAGCAACCAAGCTGACATGCTTAACATGGTTACAGACCTTCGCCAACTGGGGGCACAAGCCATATTACTTAAAGGAGGGCACCTACAAAAGGATGAAGACAGCACTGATTTGCTCATCCTGCCAGTAAATGTCCACTTATTAACGGCCAAGCGCATCGACACCCGCAATACTCATGGCACTGGTTGCACGCTGTCCTCCGCCATCGCCTCTTATTTAGCTCAAGGCAAAGATCTGCTGGCGGCGGTGCAACTAAGCAAACATTATATTTCTCAAGCCATCGCTCAGGCTGATGATTTAGATATAGGCAAGGGCCAAGGGCCAGTTCATCATTTCTTTAAAAGTCACGCTGATGTTTACTAGCATACCTGGGGTAATAAGCCAAAAAAGTGCCGTTAGTATCGGCATCACTGGCGGCAACCTGCATTACCACAACTGCCTGGAAGCCACCATTGCAGGGCTAGATATGTACATTCCAGCAGGCCTGTGGACATGTATTCTGGGGCGCAGCGGTTGTGGCAAAAGCTCGTTACTGCGCCAACTTGCCAACCTACTGGGAAATGCGGCGCAATGGACGGGCGAAGTTACTATTCAACCTCCAGGTGATAGCAAACACCAGTTTGCTTATATGGCCCAGCAAGACCTGCTGATGCCATGGTTATCAGCCTTAGATAATGTCCTGTTAAGCACTCAATTTGGCAGCCTTCAAAGACCCACAAAAAAAACACCATTGCAGCTTGATAAGGCCCACTCACTGTTAAAAAAAGTGGGCCTTGGCAGCAAATATAATAGCCTGCCAGGGCAGTTATCAGGTGGTATGCGCCAGCGCGTGGCGCTAGCCAGAACCCTCATGCAGGAACGTCCAGTAGTACTGATGGATGAGCCTTTTTCGGCCTTAGATGCCGTCACGCGCTATCGCTTGCAAAACCTTTCTTGTCAGTTGCTGCAAGACAAAACGGTGGTATTGATTACCCATGACCCACAAGAGGCTATACGCTTAGCAAATCAACTTTACATCATGCAAGGCCGCCCAGCGTTTGCCGAGCTTTTAGCGACTCCCGCCTCAGGGACACCGCGTAATTTTAATGCCGAGGGGGCTCAACTTCAGCAAACTATTATGGATCGCCTAGAGCAAGATTATGAATAATTTAAACCCTTTAATGCCCCTCAAAGTGCAACCTAAAAAAGGCCTAGCCAAGTCACTAGTGCGCATGCTGGTCACGAGTCTAGTCATTATTGGTTCATGGCAGGCGTTAGTGATTGGCTTGGAGATGCCTACATTTATTCTACCTAGCCCTTTTGAGGTTTTTTTTAAGCTCATTGATCGGCATCAAGTGCTGCTCAAACACAGCTGGGTTACGGCTCAAGAGATTTTACTTGGGTTACTTTTAGGTCTAACTATGGGTCTGGTTTTCGCCTTTCAGATGCTGTTATGCAAACCCATTAAACGCTGGGTGTTACCTATTTTAATTGCCAGTCAGGCCATTCCTGTATTTGCCATCGCCCCCGTATTGATGCTGTGGCTAGGCTATGGCATTGCCTCAAAAATCGTAATGGCAGCGTTAATTATTTTTTTTCCTATTACCACCTGCTGTTACGACGGTTTGCGCAATACTCCCCGTGGTTATCTTGACCTGGCCAACACCATGGGGGCCACAAAGTGGCAATTGTTGCGCTATGTTCAACTGCCAGCTGCTTTACCAGCCCTTGCCTCTGGCATTCGTGTAGCTGTTGTAATTGCGCCCATTGGGGCTATCGCTGGAGAGTGGGTCGGCTCTAGTGAAGGTTTGGGCTATCTCATGCTGCAGGCCAACGCACGCATGATGATAGACGAGATGTTTGCCGCCCTTTTTATTTTATCAATCTTGTCTATCGCACTTTATTTTGCGGCAGACAAATTACTTAAAAAACTTATCCCTTGGGAAGTTTAACAACAAGGTTATTTAAATCCGTGTACACCCACTCACCTATTAAAGGAAAATTTATGAACAAGAGTACCCTTTTAGCCACCTTATCAATTACTGCCACACTGTTAGCTTTTACGGCCCAGGCTGAGACTAAAAACCTCACACTAATGTTAGATTGGTTTGTGAACCCCAATCATGGGCCTGTAGTTATTGCTAAAGAGCGGGGTTATTTTAAAGCCCAAGGTCTTAATGTTGAAATTCAAGAACCTGCAGACCCAAGCATGCCTCCTAAACTGGTGGCGGCAAATAAAATAGATTTGGCTATTTCTTACCAGCCTAGCTTAATCATTGATGTGGCAGCGGGTTTGCCATTGATTCGTTCCGCCACCTTAATCGCCACACCCTTAAATACCCTCATGGTGCTGGATAATAACAAGATAGATAACTTGTCTAATCTTAAGGGTAAGAAAATAGGCATCGCTATTGCTGGCAATGAAGAGGCATCCATAGGCACCATGCTTGGTACCGGGAATGTTAAGTATGACGAAGTTGACATTATCAATGTAGGCTGGGCGCTCTCCTCATCTTTGGCAGCGGGCAAGGTGGATGCTATTTGGGGAGGACTACGTAACTTTGAAATCAACCAACTTGCCTTGGAGGGGTTTGCAGTCAAAGCTTTTTTTCCAGAAGAGTATGGCGTGCCTATCTATGACGAACTCATTTTTGTGGCGAATGCACAGACCTATGATAAAAGTGCCATAAAGGCTTTTAATAAGGCCATAGAGCAAGCAGTTATTTACATTATTAATCACCCACAGGATGCCTGGAAAGAATTTGTAGCATACGCTCCAGACACATTAAATAATGAGCTTAACAGACGTGCTTGGAAAGATACCCTAACGCGCTTTGCAAGGCGCCCTTCTGCAGTTGATTTGCAGCGTTATGACGACTATGCACAATTTATGTATGCGCAAAAAATAATTAAGACTTTGCCCAAGGCTAAAGACTATGTGCCCACATTGTAATTTGCTCTCCCATTAACACTAAACACTCGGCGACTTTATGAAGCATCAAGATTTAATCAATGCTTGTCATCAAGAATGGCACACATACACCCAACATGAGTTTATTGAACAACTTGCAAAAGGCACACTAGCATCCGCATGTTATCTGCATTACCTTAAACAAGACTTCCTGTTTTTGAAGCAGTACGCACGTGCTCACGCACTGGCAATTTATAAAGCAGACTCCTTAGCAGATATGCGCACGGCACTGGCAAGTGTAACTGCACTTTTAGCATCAGAAATTAACCACCATGTGGATTATTGCTCTAACTGGGGCCTGACTGAATCAGATTTAGAAGCCGAGGATGAGGATTTTGGTACCGTGGCCTATACCCGCTATGTCATGGATGCTGGCATGAAAGGCAATATTGTTGATTTATATGTGGCTTTGGCACCTTGTTCTATTGGCTATGCCGAAATCGGCCGCAACCTGGCTGCAGATGCTCGGACTAAACGGCAGGGTAATCCATTTGAGAGTTGGATTAAGCTTTATTCAGGTGACCAGTTCCAGCAGAGTGTTATGCAAAGCTCCAAGCAGATCGATAAGCTTCTAGCAGATATTGACTGCCAAAGTCAGCGCGGCCAAGGCCTGATAAAGATCTTTAGAACAGCAACCCAAATGGAGATTACCTTTTGGCAGCAAGCCCTCAACGCTATCTCTAAGGCGGATGGATGAAGCATCACATAAACTCAAATTCAAATACGATCATAGGAACTGGCGTTGCCGGTCTTTGCGTTGCGCGGGCATTGTTGGATCGCGGGGCCGATGTCGTGTTGGTTGACCGGCACACGGACGCTGGCTCTCATGCCTGTTCCTGGTGGGCAGGTGGCATGCTTGCGCCGTTTTGCGAAGGTGAAAGCGCCGAGGAACCGGTTGTCAGATTGGGATGTGAAGCGGCAGATTGGTGGGAGGCTAAAACCAGTGCTGTAAAGCGTCGCGGATCACTAGTCGTGTCTGCGGCCCGCGACAAGGCTGATCTGGCCCGGTTTGCAAGGCGCACAACCGGTTTCCGCCACGTGAATGGGCCTGAAATTTCCAACCTTGAACCTGATTTAGGGGATCGCTTTACGAAGGGATTATTCTTTGAAAACGAAGCCCACCTTGCTCCTCGCCTCGCCCTTGCCCAATTGCGCGCAAGCGTCTTGGCAGACGGCGCGACATTTGTTCAAGATGATGCCGACCCTGATGAATACGCACAGCGAGGCTTGACCATCGATTGCCGAGGGTTTCAGGCCAAAGACAAACTGCACGATCTGCGCGGCGTCAAAGGTGAAATGCTGGTTTTGTCCTGCCCTGATGTCACCTTAACGCGTCCCATACGATTGCTGCATCCGCGTGTGCCACTTTATATCGTGCCGCGTGGCGACGGTATTTTTATGCTGGGGGCCACGATGGTTGAAGGTCACGCAGGCAAGCACGTCACTGCGCGTGCGTTGCTGGAATTACTCAGCGCGGCCTATGCGTTGAACCCCGCCTTTGGCGAAGCCGAGGTGTTTGAAATTGGCGTCGATAGCCGCCCTGCATTTCCCAACAACCTGCCGCGTATCAGGCGCGATGGAAACTTGATCCGTGCCAATGGCCTATTCCGACACGGCTTCCTTTTGGCCCCCGCCGTGGCGCGAATGGTGGCTGATCTGATTTTTGACAATAAAACGCCGGAGGTGATGGATGAAACTGCAGCTTAATGGCGCATCAATTGATGCGCAGGTCACCACCTTGGCCGAACTGCTTGTGGCCGAAGGGTTTGGCGGTGCCAAAGTCGCCTCTGCCGTCAATGGCACGTTTGTGCCTGCTTTGGCACGGGCTGATCAAATCCTCAACGTAGGTGATGCAATCGAAGTGCTTGCCCCAATGCAGGGAGGTTAGGCCATGCACGTTTTTTACGGCACGACATTGGCGAATGGCTTTATGCTGGGGACCGCGCAATATCCGTCGCCGGCAATCTTGGCGAATGCGTTCAAGCGCAGCGGTGCAAGTGTGGCAACAGTGTCCTTACGCCGCGAAAGCGGGCAGGATCGCGCGGGCCAAGACTTCTGGCAACTGATCAAAGATCTAGGCGTGCGTATCCTTCCCAACACAGCTGGCTGTCACAGCGTCAAAGAAGCGGTGACAACTGCACATATGGCGCGTGAGGTGTTTGACACCAAGTGGATCAAGCTAGAGGTCATTGGCGAAGAAGACACCCTACAACCAGATGTTTTCAGACTTGTTGAAGCCGCGCGTATTCTGTCAGAGGACGGGTTTCAGGTGTTTCCCTATACCACCGAGGACTTGGTCGTTGCCGACAAACTGCTGCACGCAGGCTGCGAAGTTTTGATGCCATGGGGTGCGCCGATTGGGTCTGGGCTTGGACTGAACAACATTTTTGGACTGCGTGCCATGCGCGCCCATTTCCCCGACGTGCCTTTGGTCATTGATGCAGGCATTGGCCTGCCGTCACAAGCCGCCGCCGCGATAGAAATGGGCTTTGACGCTGTTCTGCTGAATACTGCCGTGGCCAAGGCAGGCGACCCAGCTGCAATGGCTGAGGCGTTCGCAACTGCCATCAAAGCAGGCCAATTGGCCCAAGCCGCAGACCCGATGGAGCCACGCGACATGGCGGCCCCGTCGACCCCGGTGATCGGAAAGGCGTTCTTGGCATGACATTGGATCGATTTTATCCGATTTTTGACAGTGCCGACTGGATCGAACGGCTTGTTCCACTTGGGATCAAGTTGGTGCAATTGCGGATTAAGGACGTCGCGCCTGATGTTGTACGCGATCATATCCAACGTGCAAAACTGATTTGTGCGCACCACGACTGCACATTGATCATCAACGATTATTGGCAGGCCGCGATTGATGCTGGCTGTGACTATATCCACCTTGGGCAAGAAGACCTTGATGACGCTGATATCACCGCTATCCGCGCCGCGGGTCTGCGGCTTGGGATCAGCACACATGACAAGGAAGAATTGAAACGCGCCATGGCGCTTACCCCTGATTACATAGCGTTGGGGCCGATTTACCCGACGATCTTGAAGAAAATGAAGTGGAATGAACAGGGCCTTGCAAAGCTGACCACTTGGCGCGACCAGATTGGTAAAACGCCGTTGATCGCAATTGGAGGTATGTCGATCGACCGCGCGCCGGGTGCATTTGATGCTGGCGCAGATGTGATCGCCGCTGTCACTGACATCACATTGAACGAAAGCCCGGAAGATCGTGTGTGCGCATGGCTGGCGGCGACACGATGACTAGGTATGCGCGTCAAATTTGCCTGCCCGAGGTGGGTAATTCAGGGCAAGCTGCAATCCAAGCTGCACATGTTCTTGTGGTTGGAGTTGGGGGTTTAGGAGCGCCGGTATTGCAATATCTGGTTGCGGCAGGCGTTGGGCGACTGACATTGGTAGACGGCGACGTTGTGTCCCTGTTCAATCTCCACAGGCAGACCTTGTTTCGTGAGGCTGACGTTGGCAAGGCCAAGGCCGTTGTTGCGGCACAAACATTGCGCACTCTGAACAACGATTGCGTGATTGAAGCTATTGAAATGGCGCTTAATCCATCAAACGCGATGACCTTCATCGGGCAAAGCACGCTTGTTTTAGACTGCGCCGACAGCTTTGCCACCAGCTACATTCTGTCCGATAAGTGCAAAGCCTTGGGCATCCCGCTCATCAGCGCGTCCGTGTTGGGGATTTCAGGCTACGTCGGTGGTTTTTGCCATACCGCACCTTCGCTGCGCGCGGTGTTTCCCGACCTGCCAGATCGCGCGGCGACCTGCGCGACAGCTGGGGTTATGGGACCAGTCGTGGGCATGATCGGTGCCGCACAGGCGCAGATGGCATTGGCGTATATGATCGGCCAAACGCCTTCGCCTTTAGGCCAGTTGATCCGCTTTGATATGCAAAATTTCCGGTCCAGCGGGTTTCGGTTCGACACAGCGCCAGACCCCACAGCAGATTTAACATTCATCGCCGCCTCAGAGGTCACAGGCCATGATTTTGTTATCGAGTTACGCGACGCAAAAGAAGCCATAACGTCGGTTAACGAAGATGCGCGGCGTGTAACCGTCGCGCAATTTGCCGATCAACGACCAACTCCGGCTGCCAATCAACGCGCAGTCTTCGTGTGCCAATCCGGTTTGCGCGCGTGGCAAGCTGCCACGCATCTTCGGTCCTATTGGGACGGTGATATCAGTTTAATTGCAATGGGCGACACGCCACCCACTGAAAAATAACCGATATGAAACTGTCTGCTGCTTTGCCAGCCCTTGCCTCAGGCATTCGTGTGGCTGTAGTTCTGGACTGTATTACCCACTCCACACCCGCTCTAACATCAATTAAGTACCTTAAAAACCGCTGCAAGGCTTAAATCAGACATCTTCCTATAGCGTGGATAGGCTTATATTAGTAGTATTTTTAGTAAGCATCACAAAGCTTTAGCAACGTAGACATGAACATTAAAAAGCGCTAAAGACGCAGGCATAGATGGTTTGACGAGCCAGTTCATGTCTGTCACTATGAAAATGCTAACAATAATAAAAAATTAAGGAATATAACTATGGATCAAAATTTAAGAGCCGCCATACAAACGAGTACGTTTTACTACTTCTTGATCGCTACAGTGCTTCTAACCATCGCACAACTATCAACCATGATGGTCATTGTGCTGGCTGACATCTCAGGTAAAGAAAGCGTGGTTGCTGCATCTGTTATTGGGCCATGCTTTGCGGGCGTGTTTGCCATCTTCAGAATGATGACCAACATGCAATACCTAGTCCGTGACATGGATGATGGCATGAGAGCAACGACCTATGGAGCAGGTATGACAGCAATTCCATTCTCGGTTCTCAAGTTTGTTTTTGCCCTCATATTTGTGGTAGTTGCTGCGGTACAATTGATGGCAATATTCTAACCCAATACTGAAACACCACCCCATTACTGGGGCAAAGCTAGGTGATAATCGCCTAACCCACCAGCCTCCACTGATGCCCCCACTGGGGCTCTAGGGAGGCTTGTCCTAGGCTGACCGTATACGCCATTAGGCGAATTCCCTTAGGCACAAACGGCACATTTTAGGCCATGGGCTCAAAGACGTGACTGCTCAGCGCTGTATTTTAAGCTCTGAGTTAGCCCCAGCGTTGGGGGTGAGCTCACAGCAGGTGTATCGTTGGCATAATCAATCAGATATGTTGCTATCCGGTCTAACTGGTATATGTGCCGTGTTGGCTATGGATTTGGATGAGTTTGTTTATGGGTGAGTGGCCAAAGCTAGGTGGATGGTCATCCTGCATCGTAGGTCGGAAGTGACATAATAAATATATAGGCTGTAGGAACATAAATTGAAAGCGGACGCAAAACTGTCAAGCTGTAGAAATTATCGCTATGCCCTTTGGCGCACATGGGATGATACTAAACCGTATGCGATGATAATCGGATTAAACCCATCAACTGCTGATGAAACTCAAGGTGACCCAACGCTCACTAGATGCATCAATTTTGCAAAATCTTGGGGGTATGGCGGTGTTTGTATGGCAAACCTATTCGCATACCGTGCTACCATCCCGAAGGATATGAAAGCTGCAAAGAACCCAATTGGATTGGAAAATGATGTTTGGCTTGCCCAACTTTCAAAGGATGCTGGTATCGTTGTTGCTGCTTGGGGCAATGATGGAAGTCATCTCGACAGGTCTAGCGTGGTGAAGGCAACACTACCAAACCTGCACTGTATTAAAATGAATAAATCAGGCGAACCTGCACACCCATTATATTTGAAGGCCAGCTTGATCCCTGTGACTATGGAATTGAACCAGTAGGTAACAGCCTTGCTAATTAAACACTTAATTAACCTATGAGAAAAACACTATGCCAGCTTTTTTAATTGTTCACTCAAAGCTTACAGACCCAGACGCATTTGAGCATTATGTAAAGGCTGCAGGGCCTTCATTGGAGCGCCACCAAGGCACTTATTTGCTTGGGGGCAGCCTTAGTGAGGTTTTGGAAGGTTCGCATGATAAAAATCGTACGGTTATTTTTCAGTTCCCCAGCATCGAAGATGCAAAAAGCTGGCATAAAAGTGAAGAATATCAGAGCATTAAGCCTTTACGAGAGCATACGGGGGAGTTTGACTTTGTGTTGGTCAACTCCTTTTGAGTTTAATTGCTGGAAAATGGCTAACCGGATTGTTAAGGCTATTTACTCATAATGAGCCTGTGTAAGCCACCAGCTGGATTGTCGTAGGCACAAACGGTGTATTAATTTCAAGCGATGTGGTTTTTGTTGGCCTGCCATACCCCCGATCAAGTATCGCAGTAGCAGCTGCAATTCGAGCTGAATCGCTATGGCTTGATTGCATAACATCCACCAGCGTATCTTAGGCATCATTGGTGTATTCACGAGC
>DCAT01000002.1 GCA_002312935.1 Oceanospirillaceae bacterium UBA1126
GGAACCCGAACTTTAAATGCGGATGCTAAAACTTTAAGGCGCACGGAACTTGGGCTTAATCTTACATATGATTTGTTTGATGGTTATCATACCAGTAGTGAAGTTAGCCGAACCAGCTCCGACGCCACTGCAGAGCAGTGGCGTGTATATAGTGAGGCTGAGGATTTGGCGCTAGAAGTGAGTAAAGTTTATGTTAATTTAATCAAAAATGAACAACTGATGGGTCTTTCTGAAAAAAACTATGCGTACTATCAACAAAAATATGATCAAATTAAACTACGTACAGATGCAGGCCTTAGTAGCAGTGCTGATTTTTCAAAGATCAGTGGCCTTCTTGCGAACGCGCAGTCAAATTTAACAGCCTTCAAGAATAACTATTTGGATAGCAAAGCTATATTTTATCGGATTGTTGGGCAACGGCCAGGTGATTTGATTGTTCCCTACCCTGATTCATCATTATTATCTAAAAATAAAAATGATGGTTTAAAAGTAGCACTAAAAAACAATCCTGTTATTAAAGCTGTTGCGAATGATATTGATGCAGCACAGTATCAATATAAATCCGTAGAATCGACTTATTATCCAAAAGTGTCATTTGTTGTTGAGGCCAATTTTGGTGATAACCTAGATGGTGTTGATACTAGTGTGTTCGCTAATAGTGGAAATTCGAATGAAGTTTTGGCCATGGTGCGCTTTTCATATAATATTTTTTCTGGCGGAAGGAATAAAGCCTCTGCCAAAGAGGCTGCTTATTATGTGAATGAAGCAAAAGATCTTAATCGCGTTGCACATCGTCAGGTAGAAGAGAGTTTTATGCTTTCTTGGAATGCTTTTGAGCAACTTAATATACAGAAAAAATATATCAAAATGCATGTTATTGCTGCAAAAAAGACGCAATTAGACAATCAGCAACAATTTCGTATTGGGCAGCGCAGCCTGTTTGATTTGCTCGCTACTGAAAATGAACTGTATCAGTCTCGCATCGATTTTGTAAGTGCGGAGATGGCTGAAATTACTGCGCAATATCGTGTTTTGCATGCAATGGGTCTATTAATTCAGTCATTAAAAGTGACGCGTCCAGCATCTTGGTAAGGTGAAAACTGCAGGTGTTTTTCACACCTAATTCTTATTTTGTTAAATATAAGTTTTTACCTGAAATTAAGTAGGCAGCTGAATTTATGCAGGTTCATCCTAACGTTAAGCTGATCATTGAGGGGCATACAAGTAAGTGGGGGGAAGCGTTAAGTAAAAAATTATCGCGAAAAAGATCACAGGCTAGTCTATCAAGAATATATTAGTGAATAAGTTTGCTGTTGAGCAAGGTCGGATTACCCCAATAGGTTATGGCGTTGAAAGACTCCTAGAAGAAGGTGACGAAGAATATTACCTGTAATAAAGTTTAGCTGTCCTTAATTACAATGGTTGAAGCAAAAAAAATTATTGGTCGGGACGGCAGGATTTTAACTTCCAACCCCTACCCCCAGACATGAGCCCAATCAGGTGCAAACCCCTGTTAGTGTAGATAGTTCAAACTAACAGCTTAATTGCTTAGTTTCACGCGAGAACGTAGCGCACTGGTGCAAACATTTTTATAGTAAGATCTAACCGACTAACTTAATGGCCTATTGCTTGATAATTTAGCTTCAAATATCAGCATTTGGTTATTATGTAACCAGATGTTTTTAAATATTAAGAGAAGCCTTTACAATAATAAACAGATGTATTAAAACGTCTGAGTTATTTACCTAAAAACGATCCATTGATGCTAACAACTGCAGCGTTATTATTGGCTTGCTTAAAAAATGGGCTCAGGTGCTCTCAAAAATGATGCATAAGCTTAAAATAAATTCTTTGGATTTGCAGCGAACATGAGCGCCATAGATTTACAAAATGTCTGTTTATACATAGACGGTAAACTTGTACTCAACCAGCTATGTTTAGAAACTCAAGTGAAACGCCTAGGGGTGATTGGTCGTAACGGCTCAGGAAAATCGACGCTAGCACGCGCCTTATCTGGCTTAATAAAGATATCTTCAGGGCAGCTACAAGTTTCAGGCATTAATCCTTACAAAAATCGTAAAGCAGCACTGCAAGAAATAGGTATTTTATTTCAGAATCCCGACCACCAGATTATTTTCCCAACGGTACTTGAGGAAATAGTTTTTGGCTTACGACAGCTGGGACAAAAAAAAACCAGCGCCACAAAAAATGCCCTACAAACGCTAACAACCTTTGGCAAAACCCATTGGGAAAATGTGCCCACTTGTGCATTGTCTCAAGGACAAAAACACTTAGTTTGCCTTATGGCTGTGGTTGCTATGCAACCAAATTTAATCATCCTGGATGAGCCTTTTGCCGGTTTAGATATCCCAACCAAGCACCAGCTGCAACGCTACCTAGAAAAGTTTACTGGCAGCCTAATTCACATTAGCCACGACCCGATTGATCTTCAAGGCTACGACCAACTACTCTGGCTTGAAGGTGGCAAGGTTGCCTTATTAGACACCCCTGAAAAAGTGCTGCCCGCCTATCTTGATAAAATGCATACTTTGGGAGCTGGCGATGATATCTCTCACCTCTCCCATTGAAACAAAAGCTCACCACTGGAATGCTGGGCTTAAACTAGCGGTGCTCTGCCTTTCCACACTGGTTCTATTTTCTATCGACAGCTTAGTTATAAAGAGTGCTTTTTTGGCGTTTGTTATCACCCTCTATGCCCTACCTGGACCAATTTTTATGCGCTACGGATTGTCGAAGCTGCGTATCCTATGGCCGTTTATTTTAATTGTGTTTTTGTGGCACTGGTGGGTGCAAGAGCTATTGCAGGGAAGCGCAATTATCATTCGCATGACCTGTGCTGTGGCTTTAGCTAACCTAGTGACTATGACCACTAAGCTCTCAGATATGATCGATGTAGTCCGCTTTCTTACGCAGCCCTTGCAGCGCTTTGGCCTTAACCCTCGTATTCTCGAACTCTCAATTGCCCTGGTGATTCGCATGACACCCGTTTTATTAGACAAGGGCGAAAACCTCGGAATGGCATGGAAAGCCCGCTCAACACGCCGTTCTGGCTGGAAAATAATATTACCTTTTACCCTTATTGCATTAGATGATGCAGACCAGGTTGCCGAAGCTCTTCGTGCTCGCGGTGGCCTAACTAACCCGGAGAAAAACTAATGGAAAAAAAAATCGCCTATATTGCCCTCTTTGCTGCACTGATCGCAGCACTTGGCCTAGTACCTAAAATTACGCTGGCTTTTGGTGTGCCTATCACCGCACAGAGCTTGGGCATTATGCTCTGCGGTACTATTTTGGGTGCCAAACGCGGTGGCCTTGCTGTCTTACTCTTCTTGCTACTAGTCGCCATAGGGTTACCCTTACTCTCTGGTGGTAATGGCGGCTTAGGCGTATTTGTATCAGCCTCTGGTGGATTTTT
>DCAT01000008.1 GCA_002312935.1 Oceanospirillaceae bacterium UBA1126
TAGCTGGCGCGTTTTTAGGGCGCTCCCAACCCGCCATAAGTTTGCAAGTAAAGCGCCTAGAAGAACTGCTAGATATCACAGTATTTCAAAGAAATAACGGTCTTGAAGTAACAGAAGAGGGTGAAGTGCTACTTGATTTCGCCAGACGACTGTTAGACATCAACGATAGCGCCGTAACTCGCTTAGCCAAAAGTAGAATTTCTGGGCAAGTACGTTTAGGCATACCCAATGATTTTGAAGTGTCATTTTTGCCGCGACTACTGAGCCAGTTTGGCCAAGCCCACCCTGAAGTTACTCTGGAAGTGAACTGTGAGTTAAGTGTGAAGTTGTTAAAAGATTTTCAACAAGGGCACTATGACCTAGTTTTGGCCACAGATAGCCTAGTGGAAACCCTACCCATTGATTTGGGTGATGAATTTTATGAGACCATCGTTTGGGTTACCAACGGTCACTTTGACTGGTCTGAAGGTCAACCCGTACCTTTGGTTGTTTACCCCAGTGGTTGCCGCTACCGCCAACAAATTATTAGCAAGCTCAATGCCGCCGGCATCGCGTGGCGTATTGCTTATAGCTCATCTAGTTTATTGGGCATTCAAGCCGCTATTGAAGCTGGCCTAGGCATTAGTGCCCTAGCCCGCAGCACTGTGCCTCATGGGTTACAAAGCCATCTGCAAATACATGATAGCCCTCTATTGGGCCATGTAAAACTGGTATTCAAGCATGACAGAGGTAACCAAACAGATGCAACTAAGCGCCTTTATGAATACCTCTATGCTGGCCTAGAGCAATCAGCGAGTTAAGATAAGCAGCCCTGCAGTTGCCATAAGACCTGCTGTAACTTGGTTTAAACGCTTTACAGCACTATTTTGACTGAACAGTTTTCGAGCCTTACTTGCACTGTAGGCAATCAGTAATAACCCCAACATTAAGGCAATAAAGTTTAGCCCAACAACGAGGATAACGTCTTGAGTGGTTAGCAGGGTTAAATCTACAAAAGTAGGTAAAAATGCAATATAAAATAGCATTACCTTGGGGTTGGTAGCTGAGATCAACATCCCTTCAGCAAAACTTAGCACAAACCCGGCAGCCTTATTACGAATTGGGGCGAGGTTTACTGTATTAAGGTCGATAGGAGCATGCCAAACCTGCCAAGACAAATAAAATAGGTAGGCGGCACCGCACCAGCGAATTAGCGTAAAGATTATTTGATATTCACTAGCAAGGTAAGCAAGCCCCCAAACGACTAATAATAAATACACAATATCGCTCACCGTCATGCCCAGTGCCAATCCCCAACAGCCATGTCCCCCATTTTTTAAGGCTTTAGCAATCAGTGCAAAAACACCTGGCCCAGGGGTGATAGAGAATATAAATACAGCCACAAAGTAGGCTAAAGAAAATTCCAATGTCATGTGGCCACCCGCTAACTAAATAATAAATCTAGACGCGGCATATTACCTCATTTTTAACTGACTATGACACAATTTAAGATTGACGCATTTAATCAATAACGTTAATATTTTTGCCAATAAATGACCAATTTTTGTTAGCTATTGGTTAAAAATTTACCCAGATAGGCACACATAAAACAGGTATGTGTCAGCTTTTCAGAAATCATTTTAAGGGATACCTACCTATGTCAGAATTCATCACAGGAACGGTAAAGTTTTTCAATAATACCAAAGGGTTTGGCTTTTTAGAGCAGCCTGATGGTGCAGATGTGTTTGTTCACTTTAGCGCAATAATAACAGAAGGCTACAAAAGCCTAGAACAAGGCCAACAAGTACGATTCACTATTACTGATGGTGAAAAAGGATTGCAAGCTACTAACGTTTCACCTGTTTAAAGGCTTCAGAAAATAGGGCGCTAGAATGACCCAACGCCCGTTAGCTATACCTGCACTGAAGCAGGTAAAGATTTATCTCATATAGGCTGGGCCCTTGCCATCTGCACTAGGTTGAAAGTGCACTGAAACTTCACCTAACTTAGCTAGCGCTTGCAATGCGTCTTGGTCCTCTCGCAACTCAAAGGCGTTGAAACCTACTCGGTGCATAAACTCAATGCGGTCCATGGCCACATCCCCTACTGCACGAATTTCGCCCTGGTAGCCGTCTCGACGCAGCATTCTGGCCATGCTAAAACCACGGCCATCGGCGAAGGTTTCAAATTCAATTGCGATAACAGATAACTTATTGGCATTGGCTAGCAAGCACGCTAAATCATCAGCACCGTTGGTTAGTACAGCATCACTTATCACTAGGTCATCATCAAGCCAATCGGCGAACCTAATGTGCGGCGTTGCAGCATGGCTAAGGCTAAGCTGCTGATCTTTGATGAGTGCCATAAACACGCTCCTTAAATGGTGCAAAACCAATGCGGCGCACAGTTTGTAAAAATGTTTCATCCGTTTTTCGCTGCTGAACATAAACGTCTAATATTTGCCCAATCACCACGACTACTTGATCTTGATCTATAGAACGCCCGAGGGTTTTACCCAAACTTGCATCGTTAGAAGCAGAACCCCCTAGAGTAAACTGGTAAACTTGCTTGCCACCTTTCTCGACACCTAAAATACCAATGTGGCCAACATGGTGGTGGCCACAGGCATTGATACAGCCAGAAATTTTTAGCTGGATTTCACCAAGCTCATACTGATAATCCATGTCGTCAAAGGTTTCATTAATTTGGCGCGACAGAATTAGGGTTTCTGCATTGGCTAAGCTACAAAAATCTAGCCCAGGACAGTTAATCATATCTGTGAGTGTGCCTATATTAGCGCGGGCCATACCCAAGTCAGTTAACTTTAACCAAAGACTTAATAGATCACGTTGGGCTACGTCGGCTAGTACTAAATTTTGGTCGTGTGTTGAGCGCAACTCTGCGAAGCTAAACTGGTCTGCCAATGAGGCTATGCCATCCATTTGTTGGTGGCTTACATCGCCAGGGGCTTGTAATTGATTTTTAAGAGCCACTACCACAATGCGGTAGCCTGGTTGCTTGTGATCACGGGTATTTTGTTTATACCACTTAGCAAACTGGGGGTGTGCTGCCATTTCAGCTTTTAGGCTGCTTTGGGCATTTTCAACTGATAAATAATTAGGCGGTTTAAAAAAGCCTTTTACGCGCTCTATTTCTGCCGTTGGCAAGCGCAAGTCCTTACCCTTAGTAAACTGCCATTCCGCTTCAACCATTTCTGCAAACGCATCAATGCCTACAGCATTGACTAAAATTTTGATGCGTGCTTTGTATTTATTGTCACGACGACCATTAAGGTTGTAGACCCTCAGCACAGCGTCTAGGTATGACAGCAGTTCTTGTGGCTCAAGAAATTTTCGTACCGTTTTACCAATAACTGGTGTGCGGCCCAGACCACCTCCTACTAATACTTCAAAACCCATTTCACCCTGTTCATTATGATACAAATGTAGACCAATATCATGAACCTGAGAAGCTGCGCGGTCACTCGATGAACCAGATACTGCAATTTTAAATTTACGGGGTAAGTAGGCGAACTCTGGGTGCAGGGTACTCCACTGACGAATCATTTCACACCAAGGACGAGTGTCTTCTATCTCGTCAGCACTCACGCCAGCAAATGGGTCCGTTGTGGTATTTCGAATGCAGGCACCACTAGTCTGAATAGCATGCATCTGCACCTTAGCCAAATCAGCTAAAATGTCTGGCACAGATTCTAGTGTGGGCCAATTAAACTGCATATTTTGCCGTGTAGTAAAGTGGCCATAACCCTTATCATAAGTCCGTGAAATTTGTGCTAATGTACGTAACTGGTCACTTTTCATCAGACCGTAAGGAATTGCCACCCGAAGCATAGGGGCAAGGCGTTGGATATAAAGTCCATTCATGAGCCTTAGCACGCGAAATTCGGCTTCTGGAATTTCTCCAGCTAAATACCGACGGGTTTGATCACGGTACTGATCCACTCGTTGGTCAACGAGTGTTTGGTCGAATTGATTATAGGCGTACATTATAAGTCCTGGGCAAGCTTTATGGCATTCTGGCGTTATAATAACTCAATATTCTTATAACACTAAATACTAAAAATTGATTTACTTATACTTTAATGGAATATACAATCCTGCAAAATGAATGCTCTGAAGTAGCGTTTTAGGCATCTTTTTGCGTTACAATTGGCTTAGACTAATTTGATCAGATTTTACCCTTGCCAACCTGTTGTGGGCACTAAGGATTTAAAGACAAAATGGTAGATTATTTACTCATCCTAGTTAGCACCGTGTTAGTGAATAACTTTGTATTAGTTCAGTTTCTTGGGCTCTGTCCTTTTATGGGCGTTTCTTCACGCTTAGAAACTGCGATGGGTATGTCTTTAGCGACGACTTTTGTGCTCACTCTTGCTTCTTTGTGCAGTTACCTTACCTATACATATCTACTAGAACCTTTTGGGTTAGAGTTTTTGCAAACCATAAGCTTCATTTTAGTAATTGCTTTTGTAGTGCAATTTACGGAAATGGTAGTGCACAAAACCAGCCCTCTATTGCACAAAGTGCTGGGGATTTTCCTCCCTTTAATTACTACAAACTGTGCAGTGTTAGGTGTTGCCTTACTTAATATCAAAAAAGCCAATGGGTTTATAGAGTCTATTTTATATGGTTTTGGTGCAGCTGTTGGCTTCTCCTTAGTGCTCATTTTATTTGCTGCTATGAGAGAACGAATTACTGTTGCCGACGTACCAGCGCCATTTAAGGGTGCGGCTATAGCAATGATTAGTGCGGGCATTATGTCCCTAGCCTTTATGGGTTTTACTGGTCTGGTAGCTATATAAATGCAAACTCTTTACCTTGCCATCGCCATTCTGGCTTTGCTCGCCATTGTTTTTGGTGCAATTTTAGGCTTTGCTGCGATACGTTTTAAGGTTGATGGGGACCCCATCGTTGATCAAATAGACAGTTTGCTGCCACAAACTCAGTGTGGCCAATGCGGTCACCCAGGTTGTAAGCCCTATGCCCAAGCCATTGCAAACGGAGAGGCTATAAACCGCTGCCCCCCTGGTGGTGAAACCACTATTAAGGCCCTTGCAGACCTATTAGATTTAGAAGCTATCCCACTGGACGCAGAACACGGCAGTGAGGCAATACGTACCATCGCATACATTCGAGAAGACGAATGCATCGGCTGTACCAAGTGTATTCAAGCTTGTCCTGTAGATGCCATTCTTGGCGCCGCTAAACAGATGCATACGGTTATTGTTGACGAATGTACCGGCTGCGATTTGTGTTTAGAGCCCTGCCCGGTAGATTGCATCGACATGCTTCCTGTCGAAGTCACTTCTGCAAGCTGGCACTGGCAACAGCCAGCGCAACTCATCGCCACCAGTAACTTGCCCTATAGCCGCGGAGAATCTGATCATGCATAAAATCTGGAACTTCCACGGTGGCGTTCACCCAGTAGAAAATAAAACGCAGTCTAATCAACTGCCGATTATCGTAATGCCAATACCCACACAATTGACAATGCACCTAAGCCAACATATTGGCAAAGTGGCAAAAGCCATAGTTGAAACTGGTGACTATGTTCTTAAAGGACAGCTTATTGCGTGTGCCCAGGGTGTCGTCAGTGCTAATGTTCATGCTCCAAGCT
Source organism: Oceanospirillaceae bacterium UBA1126 (assembly GCA_002312935.1). Classification (GTDB taxonomy): domain Bacteria; phylum Pseudomonadota; class Gammaproteobacteria; order Pseudomonadales; family Balneatricaceae; genus Njordibacter. The sequence goes on from DCAT01000008.1 coordinate 5,617, forward strand.
CTGGCCATGTGAGTGCCATAGCAGACCGAACTCTGCCTCACCAGTCTGCTTTATCAGGCCCGTGTATCGTCATCGATACTGATGGTAAAGATCAGTGGGCCACACTAACCCCCACAGCTAACCCAGAATCCCTTTCTAAGCCCGACCTGCTAAACCTAATACAAGCAGCAGGCATTACTGGCATGGGCGGTGCAGGCTTTCCTAGTGCAGTTAAGTTACAACCCAAGAGCAACATTCATACTCTTATTATTAATGGTGCGGAGTGCGAACCATATATTACTGCTGATGACCGCTTGATGCGTGAATACGCCGCTCAAATTATTGCTGGCATTCAATTAGTACAACAACTCATTGATCAGCCTCATTGCCTCATTGGTATCGAAGACAACAAACCAGAAGCGGTCGCTGCACTCACCTATGCTGCTGACCAACACACTAACATTGAAGTCTGTGTTATTCCGACTAAGTACCCCTCTGGTGGTGAAAAGCAGCTGATTGAAATCCTTACAGGGAAACAAGTCCCCCATGGGGGTATCCCTGCCGATATTGGCATGGTGTGCCAAAACGTAGGCACTGTTAAAGCTATTTTTGATGCCATTATTTTAGGACAGCCACTAATTAATCGCATTACTACGGTCACTGGAAAAGCTGCAGCTAATGCAGGTAATTATGAGGTGCTTTTAGGCACCCAAGTTACAGACATATTAGCCTTTGCCAAGGTTGATCTTGCTAAAACGTCTCGTTTAGTCATGGGCGGGCCAATGATGGGGTTCACTATACAAGATACTCACACACCGATCATAAAAAGCAGTAACTGTATCCTAGCTGCGGCTGACTTAGAACTAGCGCCAGTAGCTGACCATCATGCATGTATACGCTGTGGTCAATGTGAGGTCGCATGCCCAGCTCAGCTGTTGCCGCAACAGCTATTTTGGTTTGCTAAGGCTGAAGAGTTTGAAAAGGCTCAGGATCATAACTTATCTGATTGTATAGAATGTGGTGCTTGTGCATGGGTTTGTCCTAGTCAAATCCCCTTAGTTCAGTATTATCGTTACGCTAAGGGCCGATTAAAGACCATTAATAGTGAGGCCCAATTGGCCGAAGCGTCACGCCTTCGTTTTGAAAACCGTGAGCAACGTTTAGTTGATGAAAAATTAGCTAAAGAAGAAAAACGTAAAGCTAGAGCCCTAACTGCTGCTGCAGCCCAAGCGGCAAAACGTGCAGCCAACCCTTCCGCGGAAGACCCAATAGCTGCTGCGTTGGCGCGAGTAAACTTAAAAAAGCAAGCCCAAACTAATATTGCAGCGCAAAAAAGCCCTGAAGATGAGTATAAAGAGCTTAAAACTGCTGCAGCCATCACTCGAACTAAACTTAATAAGACCCGCAAAGCTTTAACTAATGCGCAAGCCCAAGACCATGAGCAAGCACAGGAGTTACAACAAACGGTTATAGCACTTACCACCAAAGCTTCTGCAGCTGCAGCTGAGTTACACGCTTATGAAGTAAAACTGGGCCTTGATCCAGAGAAGGAAAAGACCTTACAGCTTGCAGTTGCAAAAGCTAATGGGGTAGTACGTAAATTGGAAAAATCCTTAGCCACTGCAGACGATTTGCAGCAGTTAGAAGCAGAAATATTTAATGCTAAAGCAATTCACGAAGCGGCTGGCCTTGCCTTAGAAGAGCACCAGGCTAACGCCAAAGAAAAACCCACCTCGACTCAGGAATCATAGCCATGGCCTTAGTTAATATATCCTCACCCCATCACCATGGTTTAAGTAAAACTTCTCGCCTGATGGGCTGGGTATTGCTGGCTACTCTTCCGGGTTTAGCAGTGCAGAGTTACTTTTATGGTTATGGCACTTTAATCAACTTATTGTGGGCCAGTGTTCTTTCCCTTGGTTTTGAAGCGATAGTATTAGGCTTGCGACGCCGGCCTATTATGCCCTACCTAACCGATGGCAGCGCTTTAGTAACTGCCTTTCTTTTAGCCTTGGCACTACCCCCGTTCAGCCCTTGGTGGCTAACTTTAGTAGCTGTTTTGTTCTCTATCGTTTTTGCTAAACATCTTTATGGCGGTTTGGGAAGCAACCCATTTAATCCTGCCATGGTAGGTTATGCGTTGTGTTTAATCGCATTTCCTGTATCAATGACTCAGTGGGCTGGTACAGAATCTACGCTAAGCTTTGGTCAACAGTGGCAGTGGTTTTGGTTAGAGTCGATAGATGGGGGCATTGATGCTTGGACCAGAGCAACGCCTCTAGATTTAATGCGCCATACAAAAGGCCTCACATTAAATGAAGTTGCTAGCACTAACCCACAGCTAGGTTTAGGCCTGATAGCAAACATGTGGGTTAATGTGGCTTATCTTTTAGGTGGTCTGTTTTTGCTAGCTATAAGAGCATTTACCTGGCACGCACCTGTGGCTATGTTGGCTGGTTTAGGGCTTTGTGCTGGGCTGTTTCACATGGGTGAGCCAGACCTTTATCCAAGCGCCTCTCAACATCTATTAACCGGTGCAACCATGCTATCAGCTTTCTTTATTGTCACCGACCCTGTCAGTGGGGCTACTAGTCGTCAAGGAAAGCTAGTGTTTGGTGCGGGAGTTGGCATTTTAGTATTTATAATTCGTAGCTATGGAAGTTATCCTGACGCCTTTGCTTTTGCCATACTATTGATGAACTTGTCTGCACCATTAATAGACACTTATACCAAGCCAAAAGCTTACGGACACCAACCTAAAAAACCTCATTCCCAAGGTGATAAGTAATGAGTTTAAAAGCCCCAACTAGCTTAATGGCGTCTATTCGCGCTGGCGCCATTAGCTTAGGTTTATTTGCAATTATAACTGCGACCGCCATCAGTCTCACCTACATTGCGGGCAGCGAAAGTATTGCTGCCAATAAAGCTGAAGCTAAAGCTCGTGCACTGTCAGCTGTCATGCCACCTCACCTTTATGATCAAAGCTTATTATCTGCTCCTTTAAAACTAGTAGATTACGCACCACTCAACCTTGAGCCAGAGGCCGTTGGTTATGCTGCAATTAGATCTGGAATCACTCAGGCCATAGTGCTGCCTGTCGTTGCTAAGGATGGCTACAGCGGTGATATTTCATTGTTAGTGGGCATAGATCAATACGGCTCAATACAAGGTGTGCGCACCATAGAACACAAGGAAACACCCGGGTTAGGCGATAAGGTAGACCGTAAAAAATCATTATGGATTGACAGTTTTAATGGTAAGTCTCTCGCCAATACTCCAGCAGCTGATTGGGCTGTGACTAAAGATGGGGGCGTGTTTGATGGTTTTACGGGGGCGACTATTACCCCTCGCGCAGTAGTCAACGCTGTACATCAAGGCCTGTTGTATCATCAACGTCAGCAAAGCGTGCTTTATTCCGTTGCAAAGGAGAATTAACATGTCTACAGAGCAAACAAAACTAGTGATGGATGGTCTGTGGAACAACAACCCAGCACTGGTTCAGTTATTAGGCCTGTGCCCGCTATTAGCAGTCACTGGCAGTGTAGTTAATGCTTTAGGCTTAGGGTTTGCCACACTACTTGTGTTAGTTGGGTCAAACTTACTGGTCTCATTAATTCGTAACCGTGTAGCAGACGATATTCGCTTACCCGTGTTTGTCATGATCATCGCTGCCCTAGTGACCATTGCAGAGCTCACCATGCAAGCTTTAACGTATGAGCTGTATCAGATACTTGGCATTTTTATTCCATTGATTGTGACTAACTGTGCCATTTTAGGCAGAGCGGATGCCTATGCTCGTAAGAACCCTCCACATTTAGCTGTGCTAGACGGTTTAAGTATGGGCCTTGGATTTGGCGCGGTACTTATTCTACTTGGTGCGATGCGTGAATTTCTTGGTCAAGGAACCTTATTTGCAGATATGCACTTATTACTCGGGCCAATGGCACAAAACTGGACTTTAGTTATTATTGACGACTACAGAGGTTTCTTATTTGCTGTGCTGCCACCAGGTGCATTTGTTGGTATGGGGTTAATCATTGCTGCAAAAAATACCTTTGATCAATACCAAAAAATGCAACAACTTAAAGCGCATCCCCTTAATGAAGCAGGCAGCAAGCGGGTGCGGGTGACAGGAACCATCGCTTAACGCATAAACCTTAGGTGCAGTAATGAACAAAGCTAAACGTGAAGAAATTTTTGCCAGGCTAAAAGCAGATAACCCTCATCCAGAGACTGAGCTAAACTTTAGTAGTCATTATGAACTTTTGGTAGCCGTTGCGCTCTCTGCCCAAGCAACGGATGTGAGCGTTAATAAGGCGACTAATCATTTGTTTAAAGTCGCTAATACACCTCAAGCTATGCTCGACCTTGGTTTAGAAGGTTTAAAGCATCACATTAAAACCATTGGTCTTTACAACAGCAAAGCTAACCATGTCATTCAGGCTGCCCATTTACTAGTGTCACAACATAATGGTGTGGTACCAGACTCTAGAGAGGCCCTAGAGGCCTTACCTGGAGTTGGCAGAAAAACAGCCAACGTGGTTCTTAACACTGCTTTTAGGCAAATTGCCATGGCGGTGGATACACATATTTTCCGTTGGTCTAACCGCACCTGTGTGGCGCCTGGCAAAGACGTAGTTGAGGTGGAAAAAAAGCTAATGAAGTTTGTGCCTAAGGAGTACTTGTTGGATGCTCATCATTGGATGATACTCCATGGGCGGTATGTTTGTATTGCCAGAAAACCACGTTGCGGTGCTTGTATCATAGAAGACCTTTGCGAATTTAAACAAAAAACGTCAGAATAATTTTTTATAATCACAACTTGGCATTTGCCCAAAACTGAACCATACTTATCGTCAATTTATCATAAACCCATTCAAAGACTGCGACCTATGCTCAGGCTTTTGTTCCGTTATGCACTACTACCTCTGATTGCAATTATACTGCTTTGCTATGCAGCTATCCCTCTATGGGTTCCTGTTCTTGCAACGGCGTTACTCCAACCCTACCAGTGGCAAGACATTGAATTAAGTGTTGCATACCCGACTCATGACAACTGGCACATAAAACAGGTAAGTTGGCGCCAAGAGGGTGGTGCTGGTAGCTACGTTACCTCCCTTACTGATGTATCTTTAAGCTATACATGGCAATCAATAAGAGCCAGGCAATGGCCTCACTTAGATATTGGTGTGGCGAAAAGCGTGATTCAAACAGACCCAAAGCATCTGTCTCTAATACCCAGCATCGCATTGTTACCTAGCCAATGGTTATCTGCTTGGCCAGAATTTACTGTTGCCAAATTTAACTTAAATCTCGCTGCTCAAGGGCAACAGTTTGCATTATCTGGGCAATTAAAAAATCAACCTGAGGGCTTAAGTATTTTAAGCAAAATTTCGACGCCGCTCCAACAGCAACTATACCTAGATGCCACCTTAGGCATAGATGATCAAGTAGAAGCTAAGTTATTTGCGACGCAAAATAGTGCGCCTGTAGCAAAGCTCACCTCAGGCATGAAGCGCCAAAGCACAGGTTACGTTTGGCAAGGCCAAGGCGCAGTTAACCTAGCCTATACCCAGAAATTGTTAATCGACTTATTACCCCTTGATCTGGTACAAACTACGATTACCCAAGGCAAGCTTAACAGCCACTGGAAAATCACCTTACCCACTGGCGCTGGTGAGGATAATTATATCAATTTTGAGAGTTGGTTAAGCCAAGCCCAAGGCCAGCTGCAAAGCCAAATACAAGTGGCTGCTAGCAATCCTAATGTGAAAGAACTTTACGTTGACGCAAGCCTAACTCAAACACTAGAGCCTAATAATGCGCCACAATGGCGTATTAACGAAGGCAGCATGGTGCGTGTGTCCCCCGCTTGGAATCATACAACAATAGATCCCAATTTGTACCAATCACTGCGCTTGGAGCAAGCACAACTAACGTTTAGTGCAGGTAGCCCAGTAGTCATTGAAAGCTTGAAAAAAACAGATTTAATGGGTTCAAAGACAGGCTTGCGCTTGCATGGCGATATTAATGCCACATTAGAAAATACCCACTCAGTGTATCAAGTCTTTGGCCAGTTATCACAACTTCAGGTACACGCCCTTAACCATTGGCAGGGCGTTGCCAATTTAAGTGGTTACTACCTTGCACAAACTGATGCTAACCCCTGGATGGCGCAGCTCCCCATTGATTTGCGCCAACTCCAATTTTTGAGTAACGTAGCGTTTGATTTTGATCCCAAACAATGGCAGTTTAAGGTTCAGCCCAATAGTAAAATCTCAGCAACACAAGTGGTAAGCCGCCGTGAAGCTGGCACAGTTCAACTGTTTGCTAGCGACAAACTTAACCTCACTAATGACCAAGGCATTAACCTTGCGTACCTACCAGATCAAGATTATTGGACCTGGTCAAAGGCTTCTGTTTATTTAAGGCCAGAGTCCATTCCTAGCCAAGGTCTTGAAATTCACCTTGGTGAAGGGTCAACCTTACTAACTAACAGACCCATTGAGGGTTCGTTTGAACTTCGTCCTACGTCTGTAAATCTACCTAATTGGCCAGCTTTTCAAGCACTCTCTAAGGGTCAATTAAGCTGGCTTGATGGACAACTTAATGTGAACTTCACATCTCAACTTCCACCTTATGTCAGCGCTTTGAATGGCCAATATACCTGGCATGCTGATAACGCGGATCACCAATTATTGGTAAAAGTAGAGAAAGTAAATTTACCTCCATTAATGCCTCAACTTAATCAACTTGAAAACGCTTACGGGCTGCCAGCTCCGCTATTAGTTAACGTCACCTCGGGGTTAGCAAATTATGAAGCAGATTGGCGCTGGAACTCGAAACAGTTAGTAGGCATTCAAAAAATCAATTACTCAAAGGTAGATGCCCGCAGCACTCACCTAAACATTAAAGGTTTAACAGGCCAAAGTGACTTTAACTATAGTCGTAACCGCAGCAAAGATAAGCAAAGTGGTAACATTAATAGCACAACTTCAGGCCAACACCAGGTTAAAGCGGATCACGTCAGCTGGGCTCCTGACAAAGGCAAAAGTCTACTCAACTCAGAAGTAACATTTAGTACTGAAGGCTGGTCAGGCATGCAGTATCAAATAGAACAAATGAATGCAGGTTGGCTAGGAGGTCGCGCTGTGGGAACAGCGGTTTCAATACTCACAGAACGCTTAAACACCTTACCCATAACCTTACAGGACATCCCACTGGGCCGCCTGGTAGAGTTAGCGAAGATTCCATCACTCACTGCAACAGGAGAGGTTTCCGGTGGGGTAAATATAACAATAGATTTAACCCCTGAATCTCCTCAAACATGGGGGGTGGCCAACGCAAACCTATCCACCAGCAAAGTAGGCACTATTCAATATAAGGGTAATGACGATCCAGACATTTCAGATAAAGCCGCCTATCTACAAGAAATTCTTAGCGAGTTTGAATTCCAAAATCTTTCAGCAAAACTCACTCATAATGATGATAATGAACTGCAATTATTAACCCGTTTTATTGGCTCAAATAAGCAGTTTGAAGAAGGTAATAAAGTTGACTTTAGCCTAACACTTAATCCTCAACTTGATTAAATAGTTGATTAAGGTAGTTGAGCGGATGCTGTGGGCTGGCACCCGTTTTTTGACGTATTTGACTGCGACATGAATAACCTGTTGCCAATACGGTACCCGTGTTGATTATTGCTTCTTCTGCAGGCTTATGCCAACTCATTTGGTAGAGTTTAGCAGATATCGCTTGATGCTTTGCCTCATGACCAAATGTGCCTGCCATTCCACAACAGCCTACGGCAGGTGTAGCGAGATCTACTGAAAATTTCGCAAAAATATTACGCCAAGAATCTAAGCTATTGGTGACTAAGGCATTTTCTGAGCAGTGCCCCAACAAAGCGGCCACTTGCTTCGTGTTATTCGATCTATTTGGTACCTTTAACTCCTGTAAATGACTGGTTAACCACTCTTGGAGTAACAGCACCTGAGGAACTTCTTTGACACCAAACCTTTGCCGATACTCATCACGATAGGTTAGGCCCAAACTTGGGTCAACGGCAACTAATTCAAAGCCCTGATCCATGACAGTGGTTAACTGTTTAAGCACCCTACTGGCTTGGCGATCAAACGCTTTTAAGAATCCTTTAACATAAAGGGGCTTACCCGAAGGCATCATTGGCATGACAAGGGGGGAGAATCCCATATTTACCAGACAAGATAAAATTCCTTCCATTTGTGGTAAATCATAACAACTACTGAATACGTCTTGTACTATCACAGGGTGGCGTAGCTTATCTAATTTAGACAAGCCTGAAAACTTATCTCTATGCCACATATCAACACCATCAATACGAGCTAATTGGTTGATACTATACCCGTGAACTTGAGGCATATTGACCAGACCAAAAACCTTTTTGATGAACCATTGACTTGGCTGCAGTTGAGTTAGCGCATTACTAAGCCATGCGGCTTTGCTCGTATAGAGTCCAAAATATTCTACCAGACCAACGGCGTAATCGCCCAAAGGCCTTCTATGACGATTATAATAGTGTTGCAAAAACCGACTTCGATAGGTAGGGATATCCACTTTAATAGGACACGCTGTAGTGCACGCTTTGCAAGCCAAACAGCTTTGCATAGATTGATAAACCTGATGTTCTAACTCGGGGTCAGCACCGCCCTGAGACTCTTGTCGTAACCATTCCCGTAGCAAGCTTGCCCTGCCTTTAGGCGATTGAACACGATCTTTAGTCGCTTTGTAGGAGGGGCACATAGCCGATTCTGGTTGATAGTTAAAGCACGCACCATTGCCATTACAAGCGACAACAGGTTGCCACTGTTCAACGATATGTTCACCCATCTGGCGATCTTGGGACCCCCTGGTTCTGGGGTCATCAACCTTAACAGTTGATTTTTCTGATCCTAAGGGCCTGCATATTTTTCCAGGGTTAAGTTGGTCGTAGGGGTCGAACCATGTTTTTATGCGACGCATGTCTTGGTAAAGCTCTGCACCTATGGTTTCTTCAGTATATTCACTTCTAAACCCTTTGCCGTGCTCACCCCACATTACGCCTTGGTATTTTTGAACTAAGCCTTGCACTGCATCCGAAATCACCCTTAGTTTAAGTGCGTCCTCGGGATCACGCATGTTCAGCGCTGGCCTTACATGCAGGCAGCCAGCGTCTACGTGACCATACATACCATAGGTCACTCCCATTTCATCAAGCAAATGTCTAAACTCAAGGATATAGTCAGCTAAGTTTTCTGGCGGTACTGCAGTATCTTCTACAAAAGAAATAGGTCGTCTTAAACCTGCAAGGTTACCCAACAACCCAACACCTTTTTTACGCAACTCCCAAAGGCTTGCAATGCCTTGGGGGTTGGAAATACGCTCAAAGCTAGCTCCGGTTGCCACTAACTCTTCACAAATAGTATCCAGTTTAGTTGCAAGTTCGACACCATCCATACCACCAAATTCAACCAAGTTGATTGCTGCTAAATGATCAGCATTGCCTTTATCCAAATAATTAGATACTTGAGGCCAAATAATATCTTGTTTGGCTAAATTTAAGATAGTGTCGTCAATGGTTTCTATAGCGTCTGGGTTATGTTGCACCAGCACATTGGCATCGCGTAGCGCTGCGTCAAAGGATTGGTAACTCAGCACTAATAATTCTTTCGCACAGGGAATGGGCGTTAACTTAAGAGTTAGCTCTGAGACAAGGGCCAAGGTCCCCTCTGAGCCACAGATCAGCTTACTTAAATCAAAAGCATCGTCACTTTGTATGTGGGCCAGATTGTAGCCTGTCATAAAACGATTCAATTTAGGAAAGCGAGCATTAATCTCTGCCTGCTTTTGTATTACTAGATCACTCACTTGACGATAAAGCTGGGCTTCCTGTCCACCTGATTCAATTTTTAAGCGCAAGGCTTCAATGGAGAGGGCTTGGGTAGTAACCTGTTGGCCATTTGCCAGAACAAGATTTAATGCTAGAACATGGTTACTGGTGCGGCCATAAATCCGAGAACCTTGACCACATGCATCGGTATTAGCCATTCCCCCAAGTGTTGCCCTATTACTGGTTGACAGTGTAGGAGCAAAAAATACACCCATAGGACGCAAGTAATCGTTTAACTGGTCGCGAACAACACCGCCTTGCACCTTTACCCAACCTGCAGCTAAATCAATATCGAGTATATGGGTCAAGTATCGAGAACAGTCTATCACTAGACCATCAGTTAAAGATTGCCCATTAGTGCCGGTACCACCACCACGGGGAGAAAAATAAATATCATTGAATTCTTTTTGGGCAGCGAGAGTCAAAATAGCTTTTAAGTCAGCTTCATGTTTTGGGTAAAGCACACCCTGTGGTAATAACTGATAAATACTGTTGTCTGTAGACGCAATCAGTCTATCTGCCTGATTAGGTGAGATTTCACCTGCAAAGTTGCTTTGATGGAGGCGATTAAGAAAGTTTACAAATTGCTTTTCTGGCTCAATCAAAAACTGTTCTCTAGGCATCTTTAAGGGTGTCTCAATAGATAAACTTTATAGTTTTAAGTGTAACGTAATTGGCTTAACTTGCCCATTAGCCAATTGTAAAAGACAGGCTAAAAATACTCTTTAAATGGCGTTTTTACCCTATTACCTGTATGCTCCAGCGCCTTAATACCGCCTATTACAGAGATACCCCATGTCATTTGCCAAACTTGGTCTTGAACCACGCCTACTAACTGCCATAGAGAGCAAAGGTTATACCGTTCCAAGCCCAATCCAAGAGAAGGCTATCCCTGCCATTTTAGCAGGTAAAGACGTGATGGCAGCCGCCCAAACAGGTACAGGCAAAACTGCAGCCTTTACTTTGCCTCTATTACAAAACCTTGCACCTGGCAAGCGCGTAAGAGCAAACCAAGTACGCGCATTGGTACTCACGCCTACTCGTGAATTAGCCGCTCAAGTAGCCGAAAGTGTGTCTACCTATGGCACAGATCTGCCATTAACATCTGCTGTCGTTTTTGGTGGCGTTAAAATTAACCCCCAAATGATGCGCTTGCGCCGTGGTGCAGACGTGCTCGTGGCCACGCCTGGCCGCTTACTAGATCTATACAACCAAAAAGCAGTTAGATTTGATGACCTAGAAGTACTTATTCTTGACGAAGCTGACCGTATGTTAGACATGGGCTTTATTAATGATCTAAAGAAGATTATGTCTTTTTTACCTAAAAAACGCCAAAATTTAATGTTTTCTGCCACCTTTGCTGATGATATTCGCAGCCTGGCTAAGGGCTTGATGAACAACCCAGAAGAAATTAGTGTGAGCCCAGCCAACACTACGGCCGCTAGCGTAAAACAATGGATGTGCCCAGTAGATAAAAAGCAAAAGCCCGCACTTCTTCAGGAGCTTATTGTGACTAACAACTGGACCCAAGTGTTAGTATTTTGCCGCACCAAACACGGCTGCAACAAGCTTGCCAAATGGCTTGTAGGCGGTGGTATCAGTGCCGATGCCATCCATGGCAATAAGAGCCAAGGTGCTCGCACACGTGCTCTAGCGCAGTTTAAAGCAGGTGAGGTAAAGGTATTGGTTGCCACCGATATTGCAGCACGCGGATTAGACATTGAGCAACTACCGCAGGTTGTTAACTACGACTTACCCAACGTTGCTGAAGATTATGTCCACCGCATTGGCAGAACTGGCCGTGCCAGCCAAACGGGTGAGGCTATTTCTCTTGTGTGCGCTGATGAAATTGAATATTTAGAAGCAATTGAGTACTTAATCCAGAACCATATTGAGCGTGAATACATTGAGGGCTATGAACCAAGCCATGCTGTACCTGAGTCCCGTGATATTCGCCCACCAAGCAATAAGAAGCCAAAAAAACCTAAATTACGAAATCAAGACGTCACTCAAAATGTACCTAATCAGCGAAAACCTAAGGTTAAGTCACCGCTAGCTAACAGCAACCAAAGAAGAGCGCCAAAGCCAACAGTAAACAGTGATAACAACTCGTCCAACAAACCATCTTCTAATGGCCCTTGGGACAAAAATAAAGCTGGCCGCGGCAAAGGCCCAACCAAACGCCCTGCTCGATAGATAGTGCAGCCATCGCTTATTTTATCAAGTAAGCCTGAAAAAAGCTCAAAAAAATGCCCTATACAAGCTACCGAAGGGGAAGCGATTACCTGTATAGGGCACGGGTTTTTACTAGATGTATAACTGAGACCAACGCTTTAGTTAAAAGTTCACCTTTATATGGCTTTAACCTTTTGACTAGCATTTTCTTTCAGTGAGAAGCCCGTAGTCGCCAAATTCTCTGCTTGATCTGGGGACACAACTAGATATTCCATAGTGTAGTGTAAATATTCTTCGCGGAAAGGTACCAACCCACTGGCCAGTAGCTCAGGGTGCTGCTCTAAAACTTCCTCGGAAAACGGAATGAAACACTGCATCGGTAGCTCCTTGTTATCATCCCCACCTATTAAGGACTGGGAAGATGGATAAAGATTGCACCAATAGTGGAGAAATAATGGATCTTTCTGATTATTAACGTTTAAACAACAAAAAGCCAAAAGCTTTCTTGGCTTTTTGTTGCTTAACTCTTATTAAAAATTACTTAAGTAAATTACGGCCTTTGCTAGCTTCAATTCGCATCCGCAATGCATTTAACTTAATAAAACCAGCAGCATCTTGCTGGTTATAGGCGCCAGCATCATCCTCCATTGTCGCCATTGCGGCATCAAAAAGACTATCCTCAGACTTACGGCCTACGACATCCACGTTACCCTTGTAGAGCTTCAGTTTAACCGTACCGTTGACATATTCTTGAGAACGATTGATCAGCGCTTGCAGCATTTGACGTTCTTCAGACCACCAATGGCCGTTATAAACTAACTTAGCATACCTTGGCATAATTTCGTCTTTAAGATGCGCCGCTTCTCGATCCATAGTGATCGATTCGATGGCACGGTGAGCCTTTAGCATTACGGTACCACCTGGCGTTTCATAACAGCCCCGAGCCTTCATGCCGACATAACGGTTCTCAACAATATCTAAGCGACCAATACCATTTGCGCCTGCAACACGGTTGAGCTCTGTTAAAACGGTTGCAGGACTCATGGATTGGCCATTAATGGCAATAATATCGCCTTTTTGGTAATCCAGTTCGATGTAGGTGGCTTCGTCCGGTGCTGCTTCTGGAGACACGGTCCAACGCCACATGTCTTCATCAGATGGATGCCAAGGGTCTTCTAACATGCCACTTTCATAGGAAATGTGTAATAAATTCGCGTCCATTGAATAAGGCGAACTTTTCTTATTTTTGAAGTCTACTGGAATATCATTTTTTTCACAGTAATCCATTAAACTTTCACGAGAACTCAAATCCCACTCACGCCAGGGAGCAATAACCTCTACACCTGGCTTAAGGGCATAAGCCCCCAGTTCGAAACGTACTTGATCATTACCTTTGCCAGTAGCACCGTGAGAGATTGCATCAGCTCCCGTTAGGTTGGCAATTTCAATCAGTCGTTTCGCTATTAATGGGCGGGCAATAGACGTACCTAAGAGGTACTCACCTTCATACACTGCATTGGCTCGAAACATAGGAAAAACAAAATCGCGCACAAATTCTTCTCGCAAGTCTTCAATGTATATTTCTTTAACACCCAAGGCTTTAGCTTTAGCCCGAGCAGGCTCAACTTCTTCGCCCTGACCTAAGTCAGCAGTAAATGTAACCACTTCGCAGTGATAGGTTTCTTGCAACCATTTCACAATAACCGACGTGTCTAAGCCACCAGAATAGGCTAGTACTACTTTCTTGATGTCTGCCATAGCAGTGGAATCCCTGTAACATAAATAATGAGCGATGGTGCTAATAAATTATACATGGAAGCTTGTAGTAGCACAGCATTTGTACACAAAAATTACCCGATTGTGAGTATTTTATTAACCCTAGTCCTGATAAAATAGGCTTAACTGTTTGATCAAACCTACTGGCCACTGGGCTCGAGAACTTCCATGCAATCACTAACTATGATCCGCCCTGATGATTGGCACCTGCACCTGCGTGACGGTGCAGTACTTTCACGAACTGTGGCGGACACTGCGTTACAATTTGGCCGCGCCATGATTATGCCAAACCTCAGCCCACCCGTAGTGGATACTGCCATGGCAATCGCTTACAAAGCACGTTTGGATGCTCAAAACACGTCATTAACATCGTTAATGACGTTATATTTAACCGACCATACCAGCGCGCAAGAGATTCAACGGGCTTTTAATTCTGGTATTGTTAAAGCGGTTAAGCTCTACCCTGCAGGCGCCACAACTAATTCTGCAGCAGGGGTTACCAACATTGAAAACATCTACCCTGCTATAGAAAAACTTGCAGAACTTGGTATGCCATTGCTGGTTCATGGGGAGGTGACTCATTCTCATGTAGACATTTTTGATCGTGAAAAAAGCTTTATTGATCAACATCTAGGGCCATTATTACAACGTTTCCCTAATTTAAAATGTGTGTTTGAACACATTACCACTGGTGACGCGGCTCAATTTGTTGCTGGTGCAAGTGACTTGGTTGCTGCCACTATTACGCCACAGCATTTGCTTTACAACCGCAACGATTTATTAGCAGGAGGCATAAAGCCTCACTTATATTGTCTACCAGTGCTTAAGCGCAACACTCACCAAAAGGCTTTACAAGCAGCAGTATCTAATGGCAGCACAAAGTTTTTTCTAGGCACAGACTCGGCGCCCCACGCCCAAGGCGCTAAAGAAAGCGCATGTGGTTGTGCAGGTTGTTACTCTTCACCAGCAGCTATCGAACTCTACGCCCAAGCCTTTGAGTCTTTTGATGCCTTGGATAAACTAGAATCTTTTGCTAGTTTAAATGGCCCAGATTTTTATGGCTTGGCGCGCAATAGTGAAACCATAACCTTAACTCGACGTAGCTGGCAGGTACCCTCTAGCCTAAGCTTTGGGGATGAGCTAATCATTCCTTTAGGTGCCGGTGAGACACTAAATTGGAAATTGGAGGCATAAGAGCGTGATTAAAGATCGTTTCCGGGGCTATTTGCCCATTATTGTTGATGTAGAAACAGCAGGTTTCAATAGCCAAACAGACGCCCTTCTTGAAGCTGCCGCGGTAATCATCGATATGGATGAAGATGGCATACTCTATGCAAAAGAAACTATAGACTGCCACATTGAGCCTTTTGAAGGTGCAAACCTAGAGGCTGCAGCTCTAGAATTTACCGGCATAGACCCCTCTGACCCAACTCGTGAAGCAATAAGTGAGCGTGAGGCATTAGATCAGTTGTTTAAACCAATACGCAAAGCTTTAAAGGCCAACGGATGTAAACGCGCTATTTTAGTGGGACATAACGCAGCCTTTGATTTGAATTTTATTAATGCAGCCGTTCATCGCTGCCAACAAAAGCGCAATCCTTTTCATCCATTTTCTTGTTTTGATACAGCAACTTTAGCAGGCTTAGCCTATGGCCAAACAGTATTGGCTAAAGCATGCGCTGCAGCTGACATTCGCTTTAGCAATCAAGACGCCCACAGTGCACGTTATGATGCCGAAAAAACGGCTGAATTATTCTGCACTATTGTTAACCGGTGGAAGCAATTAGGTGGCTGGCAGGCTGAAGACGACGAGTTCCCTTTTGCAGGGTTAGATTAGCCTTTTTATTGTTCGCCTGTCTTATCACCCTTAGCAGCCCACTGCGCATGTTCACAGCTGCCAGGAACGGGCTCATAGCCGCCTTTACTGAGAGGATTACAACGCACGATGCGCCAAACTCCTAGGGCGAAACCCTTACCTGCCCCGTGCAGTTTAATAGCCTCAATAGTGTAGCTAGAACACGTTGGATAGTAACGACAATTACTGCCCAACAAAGGGCTTAATACGTATTGATAAGCTTTAACTAAACCAATCAACCCCTTAGAGAACATAGAAACTGGTGTGTTTTTAGCCATTTATTTATACCAGCAATACAGGTAATTGAACCCTAAACATCACCCCTTCAGGTTGGCTCAAATTGTGAGCCGACACCACTCCACCATGAAACTGGCTAATTAATCGTACAACAAATAAGCCAAGGCCAAAGTGGGCGTGGCCAGCGCCAGCGGTGCGAGCTGAAACCATTGAGTTAAACATGCCAGAAATAAGTTCTGGTGGAATATTTGAGCCATTATTCTCTACTTCTAAGTAGCAGTCATATTCTTGTTGATACAAGCGCACTGTAATCAAACTACCTCCAGTGCGAAAATCTCTTGCGTTATCAAGTAATTTATCCAACAGTTGCTCAATACGATAATCAACACCGGCAACATAAATCAATTTTCGATCTGCTTCGAACACGACATCTGCTGCACCACCTAAAGTACCTGGGTTTTGATGGTGCACATAAGTTTGAACCAAATGTAACAAATTCAATTGTTCAAGTTCGTCTTCATGCAAGGCTGCTTCTAGGTTAGCTGCGTCGGCCAACTTTTCAACAATTGCACTAATTTTAACTAACCCTCTTTGGGCACTATCTATATAACGCTGCTGACCTTCATCCACCCCGTGCATTTGTAGGTTTTCTAACGACGTCATCGTTGCGTTGAGAGGGTTATTAACCTCGTGGCGCAGGGTACGCGGCATGGTACTCATAAATTCTTGATGCTCGTGTAGCCGAGTAACTACTCCAGAAAAACTCCGTGCCAAATCCCCAATTTCATCACCTGCACGTATTTCATTGTAAAGCTGATTTGTCTTCAACCTGCCATCTGGATCAACCATCTGCTGTGCTTCTTTACCTAAACGCCTAATACGCATGGCTTGGCGCCATGAGAATAACAACAAAACCAACAAAATAACTAGCATAGTTGATAAGCTAAGTAAGGCAATATTTTCCATTGCCTGCCTCTGCAAGCTTAATATTTGTGCCGTGGATTGCTTGATAAGCACCACACCCAGGAGTTCCCCTTCTTGATCAACAATAGGCGCAGCAACAGCAAACACCTGTTCTGTTGGCCCCTTATGCCACCGCCCACTAGCAAATTTTTTGCTTAAAGCTCGGTTCAGTAAATCACGCTCCTGACTCGCCGCTTGAACTGGGTTTAAGTAGGCAGGAATAGCGATAAACCAATCTAATCCTCGATTAAGCCAACTTTGAACCCGTTCAAAAACGTCTTGGGGTTTCATCTTTTCAGACTTAGGGGGGCTCACTTGCCCCACACTAGCCCGCACTTGTAAATGGTTATCGTAGATCACAATTTGAGAATCAGAACGGCTTAAACTTGACAATATTTTGTTAGCTTCAGGGGCTCGCATGGCCAATAAATTAAAGTGGCTCTCTATGGTCGTATCAGACCCTACTAAGGTTTTCAAATGACGCATTGTGCCATCTTCACTATCTACATCAGCGACTGCTAGGCCAAATTCTTGACGCTGGTTCAAAAAATATTTTGGTAACGCAAATTCAACCAAATACCCGTCAACCAATGGGCGCATAACTGCTTGAATAATGAACGATGATGAGGGACTATAATACTGCGGTGTGGCCCAGTCTTCTTTAACGTACCAAACTTCCATCACACCAGCCTTTGTGGCTACCATAACAAGCCGTCTTTCGTTACCATTTCGGTCAGGTAAAGTTAACCTCAGATGATCACTCAAGTCTAATTTAGGGGTGCCTTTAATTCTTAAAACAGTTTTATCATCCTGGATACGTACAAGGCCAAAAATGCGATCATCTTTTTCACCCAGCAATAAACTATAGCCATCTTCAC
>DCAT01000006.1 GCA_002312935.1 Oceanospirillaceae bacterium UBA1126
TAACTTAAGTCCATATTAAGTCCATATTTTTGTCAAAAATTAAATTTATTTGTGGGCTTGCCTACAAAGTTAACGTGAGTGGCTACGAAAAAATACGATGGCCTAACGCCATCATTTGCCTTCATAGGTCAATAGGCTGGATAACTCGGCAAAAAGAGCGCTACTAACAAGGGTTAATCAAAGTGCCCAACCTAAAACGACTTCTTTCAATACTTCCAATTTTACTACTTCATATATGTGTGCAACATTACAACTTAACGCCTCGTTAAGCGGATAAAAATGGTTGGCTATAACCGCGAACTGAGAATACCTGACGCGGTGTATTTAGATGATATCTCTGACACGCCTATAGTTGCTCGGGTTTTAGGATCAATAAAGGAACTACCCCTGATAAAACTATCACTAAATTGGTAGGGTAATGGAAAAACTTCGACCGGTGAAGTTATAGGTATGTATTTGATTTATTATCATTACTTGATTTATTATCATTACTTGATTTAGCCAGACTTTCTAAAACAGCAACTTCTAATTTTGCATTAAGATTTGTTATTTCTTTTTCAAGAGATGGAAAGCTTTTGGGATCTTGGCCTAACCACTTAAGGTATCGTTCATTATTGCTTCTTAGGGTTGTAATATCAGATTCTAATACTGACACTTTAGCTTTATATTGCTCAGCAATAGCTTTTTCATTATTAATTTGTGCTGTAGCACTTTCAGACTGTGCTTTGTAAAAATTAATCTTGTTTTCATCAAGAACAAAATTAGTAAAAACAATAGTTGTTGTGGCCACTAAAACAGTATGCCCAATAATGGTATAAATAGGGTGATTTTGAAACCAATTTGACATGCGTAACCCTTATAATGCCTAACAGTACATTTATGAGGCCTATCGGCACTCATAATAATTATTAACGAGCCGCTCTATTACTTTTTTTAATAAAAATATTGGCTCACAACATATTGAAAGTATAGTCGTTTTTTTCCTATTGCTTGCCCTGTTACAAAAAAAGAGCGGTTTGCGCTCCTTATTTTAAAAACAGAGCTATACTGTATAAATAACCAGTTAACTGGGATTTGATTATGCCTAGA
This sequence comes from Oceanospirillaceae bacterium UBA1126, assembly GCA_002312935.1. Taxonomy (GTDB): domain Bacteria; phylum Pseudomonadota; class Gammaproteobacteria; order Pseudomonadales; family Balneatricaceae; genus Njordibacter. Next base: position 1,090 of record DCAT01000006.1, read on the forward strand.
TCACCCTTTTTGCAATTAATCCGTGAGCACATGCAGGTTCAGCGCTATAGTCAAAGCACTATTCATACTTACGTATATTGGATCAGAGACTACATTCGCTTTAATGACTTAAGGCACCCTAAAACACTGACGGGCGAGCATGTCACTAGCTACCTTACTTACCTTGCCTGCACACGCCATGTGTCTGCCGCTACTCAAGCCATTGCGCTGAATTCACTCGCCTTTTTGTATAACAAATTTTTACACCAGCCACTCAATAATCTGCCTGAATTTCGCCGTACCTCCACCCAACGCAAGCTGCCCGTTGTGCTGTCTCCAGCTCAAGTAAAACAGGTGCTTAACCAGCTGCGGGGTGTCCATTATCTTTTAGGGGCTCTGCTGTATGGTTCTGGATTGCGTCGGATAGAAGCGATTCGGTTGCGCGTTAAAGATATTGATTTTGACCACTTAGCCCTGCGCATCTGGAATGGCAAAGGCGCAAAACACCGAACTGTTACCTTAGCCGCGCAGCTATTACCTTTGCTAGACAAGCAGATCAGTTTGGTTTCACTAACACTAGGTCAAGACGTGCAAAATCCAAAGTATGCGGGGGTGTGGATGCCTAACGCCTTGGCAAAAAAATACCCCGGCGAAACTCGACAGCTTGGCTGGCAGTACCTATTTCCTGCTAGTAAATTAGCCATAGATCCTCAAACAGGCCTTTGGCGAAGGCATCATTTAGACGTATCATCTATGCAAAAAGCCGTTAAACTTGCAGCCGCCAAAGCAGGCGTGAATAAGCAGGTTTCGTGTCACACCCTGCGTCACAGTTTTGCCACACATCTGTTACAAAATGGTGCAGATATTCGCACAGTTCAGGAACAATTAGGCCATGCCGATGTTAAAACCACAGAAATTTATACCCACGTATTAAAACGTGGTGGCCACGGTGTTTTGAGCCCATTGGGGCAACTCAGCAGGCTGTGACATTAACCTGTGGCCTTATCTCACTCATTAGGTCTGCACCCAATCTTATTGTGGGGTAAGTGGGGTTTAACTTTTTCAGTTTAGAATTTTAGGTAGGCTCGAATATCGGTTAATTGTTGCACTAGCTGGGCCTCACTATAAGCATTGGCAGCCAATTGCCCCCACACGGGGTTAGGCCATGCTGGGTCATGGGTAAAACGGCCAATTACATGAATATGTAACTGGCTCACAACATTGCCTAGGGCACCAATGTTAAGTTTATCGGGGCTATAACGTTGGGTAACCATGGCAGCCACTTGGTTAATGTCTTGCAATACGTGTTGCTGCTGAGCCATTGGCAAATCTGTTAGCTCAGTAGCGCCCTCCACCACTGGTACCAAAATAAACCACGGCACACTGGCATTGTTCATTAATAATAAGCTGCACACCCCCATATTACCGACAAACTCACAGTCTGCTTTTAGCCGTTCATCTAATTTAAAATGTGCGCCTGCCTCTTTGGTGACTTGGTTCATATCTGCTGCTTCTCTTATGGCCATTTGTAGAATCTTAGGCCCTGTGGCCCGTATTGATCGGTCTAGTAAGCCATATTAGCCTCTATTAGCGCCAAAAACAGCGTTTTCAAGCTAGGTTTAATGGGAAGCTTAAATGTATAATACCGCCTCAACTAATGTAGGTGTGCCACATGACAACAAAGCTATTTATTAAAACCCATGGTTGCCAGATGAATGAATATGATTCTTCACGTATGGCAGACTTATTGGGTGATAGCCATGCCATGGAAATCACTCACAACGAAGCAGAAGCTGACGTGCTATTGCTCAACACCTGTTCTATTCGTGAGAAAGCCCAAGACAAGGTTTACCATCAGCTAGGCCGATGGCGAAAACTAAAAGAAGCCAACCCTAATATTAAAATTGGTGTGGGTGGTTGTGTTGCTAGCCAAGAAGGTGAAGCAATTTCTAAACGTGCACCATTTGTAGATATGATTTTTGGCCCTCAAACACTGCATCGGTTGCCAGAGATGATCGATGCAACTGATGCCGGCGCCAAGGGTGTTGTGGATGTTAGTTTTCCAGAAATAGAAAAGTTTGATAATTTGCCCGCCCCAAAAGTAGAAGGTGCGCAAGCCTTTGTGTCTATCATGGAAGGTTGTTCAAAATACTGTTCATTTTGCGTAGTGCCATACACCCGTGGTGAAGAAGTGAGCCGCCCGCTTGCCTCTGTGTTGTTAGAAGTAGAGCAATTGGCAGAACAAGGGGTGCGCGAAGTAAACCTGTTGGGCCAAAATGTTAATGCTTATCAAGGCGAAGCTGATGATGGTGATACCATCGATTTAGCAGAGCTTATTGCTTTGGTGGCCAACATTGACGGCATCGATCGTATTCGCTTTACCACCAGCCACCCTGTTGAGTTTTCTGACAGTCTAATAGACGCGTTTGGTGAAATTCCAGAACTGGTTAGCCACTTGCACCTGCCGGTACAATCTGGATCTGACAAAATATTAATGGCTATGAAACGAGGCCACACCGCTCTAGAATACAAATCTAAAATGCGCCGGATTCGTAAAAAGCGGCCAGATATTAGCTTTTCATCAGATTTCATTATTGGTTTTCCTGGCGAATCTGATGCCGATTTTCAAGCTACAATGGATTTAATTACTGACATTGGCTTTGACCTATCTTATAGCTTTATATACAGCAAGCGCCCAGGTACACCTGCCACAGACCTGCCAGACAATACTGATGATGCTACCAAAAAACAGCGTTTAACCCAGTTACAGCGGCGTATTGATAGCCAATCTTTCGACATAAGCAAAGCGATGATCGGCAGCCTACAGCGTGTTTTAGTGAATGGTTATTCTAAGAAAGACCCAGGGAAATTAACGGGCCGTTCAGAAAACAACCGTTCAGTTAACTTTGCCAGCAACAATGCAGACTTAATTGGAAAGTTTGCCCAAATTCACATTTTGGAAGCATTTCCCCACTCTTTGCGGGGTGAACTTGTCGCATCAGAACTAGATGGGCTTGCACCTGTTGGCCCAATTGTGCTGCAATAGCGGGGATGAAAAATTCTACTACTCACTCAAAAAATTCTGGCCCCAGTGATACGGGTTCAATTTTTAGTTTGCTACCAGACAACACTCAACACCTTGCACGCCTGCAAGGTCAGTTGGATGGCAACCTGCGTATTATTGAACAGCGCCTGCAATTAACTATCAGTAACCGGGGTAATCGTTTTCATATTGCAGGCTCTGCAGCGGCTTGTATTACTGGTGAAAACGTATTACAACAACTCTATCGTGAAGCCCAACAGACCAGCGAAGTGACGCCAGAAATGGTTCATCTTGCCTTAGTGGAAGCCCAACAAACCATGACAGAAACCAGCGCCAATTTAGCAGCCCCAAAAGCTAACCAGCCACAAGATACTGGGCTTAGCATCCGTACAAAACGCACCACCATTAAACCCCGCGGAGACACTCAACAAAGTTACATTCGTTCTATCCGCAAACATGACATTAATTTTGGCATTGGGCCTGCAGGCACGGGTAAAACCTACCTTGCTGTAGCGTGTGCTGTGGAAGCGCTAGAGCGTGAGGAAGTACGGCGTATATTGCTAGTGCGCCCTGCAGTAGAGGCGGGCGAAAAGCTTGGCTTTTTACCGGGTGACTTGGCGCAAAAAATAGACCCTTACTTGCGCCCACTTTACGATGCGCTTTATGAGATGGTTGGTTTTGAAGCCGTAGCGCGCATGATAGAAAAGAACGTGATAGAAATTGCACCTTTGGCCTATATGCGTGGCAGAACACTTAATGGAAGTTTTGTAATCTTAGATGAAAGCCAAAACACCACTCGCGAACAAATGAAAATGTTCCTTACCCGTATTGGCTTTGGCTCTACTGCGGTTATTACCGGTGACGTCACGCAAATTGATTTACCAAAAGGCACTCCGTCTGGCCTTAAGCATGCCATTGAAGTATTGGATGGCGTAGAAGATATTGGCTTTACCCACTTTTTGTCTGGCGACATTGTCCGTCACCACCTGGTTCAGCGCATTGTGGATGCTTATGATGTTTATGAAAACAAACCATCATGATCGTAGATTTACAAGTTGCTAGCGACAACAAAACGTTACCTACGCTGGCTCAATTAGAGCAGTGGGCTCTGCTTGCCTTGCAAATACCCGATGCCAAAGCAGAAATAACTATTCGCTTGGTTGACGATGCTGAAAGTAAAGAATTAAATTTACAGTATAGGGGCAAAGACCAACCTACCAATGTATTGTCTTTTCCTTTTGAGCAACCAGACCTTGGTGATCCTGACTTGGCTGCGGAAATGGCTGCAGAGTTGGGCGAGGTAAATTACTTAGGTGACTTGGTGATCAATGCGCAATTGGTCACCCAAGAAGCCTTGCTGCAGCATAAGCAGGTTAACGACCATTGGGCCCATCTGGTTATTCATGGCACCTTGCATTTACAAGGCTTTGACCACACAGAAGACGAAGAAGCCGAGGCAATGGAAACTCTTGAAGGTAAGCTATTGGCGGCCATTAACATTACCAACCCTTATGTTGCTAAACAAAGCGACTAAGCGTATAAATTGATCTCACTAACTTTTAGGAATACACACTCCTCATGAACGACGACGCGTCGACCAGCGGTCAGGACAAACGCTCCTGGCTAGATAGACTTTCTTTCTTTCTTAGCGACAGACCTAGCACTAAGGAAGAACTGCTAGAACGAATTCGCCAAGCCGAAGAAGACCAAATACTCGACCGCGAGTCCCTCGATACCATCGAAGGCGCTTTACAAATGTCACATATGCAAGTACGTGACATTATGGTTCCTCGCCCACAAATGGCTGTGGTGAAAGCAGACCAAAGCACCCAAGAGTTTATGCAAACCATCACCGAAACGTCTCACTCACGCTTCCCAGTTATTGGCGAATCGCCTGATGAGGTGTTAGGTATTTTATTAGCTAAAGACCTTCTACCACTCGCGTTTGCTAAGCAAATGGACAACTTCGATCTGAACGCCATGCTGCGCAAACCTATTTTTGTACCCGAGAGCAAACGCCTGTCTATTTTGCTCAACGAATTCCGTACAAACCGTTACCATATGGCCATTGTATTAGATGAATATGGTGGCGTTGCAGGCCTTGTAACGATCGAAGATGTATTAGAACAAATTGTTGGGGAAATAGAAGACGAAACAGATTCTGAAGAAGACGATGGCAACATTAGGCCTTTTGCTGACAATGGGTTCTTAGTGAAAGCCCTCACTACTATTGATGACTTTAACGAACATTTTGGCACTTATTATGACGAAACCGAATTCGACACTATTGGTGGCATTATTACTCAACAATTTGGCCACTTGCCCGCCAAAGATGAAAGCATTCAAGTAGGCGATTTGAACTTCCTTATTTTAGCGGCTGATAATCGCAGAATTCGGCTTATGCAAGTGAACCCTATTAACAACGATGTTGAAACTTCCACAGAAAGCTAACGTTGCTGCCAGCGTTATTGCTGGCGCCTTGGCGCCACTGGCCCTTGCACCCAGCAATTTATGGCCTCTAGCGCCTCTTAGTGTGGCACTTTTTTGGTACACCCTTAATCACAGTAACCACACAAAACACGCTATTTTTAATGGCCTTGCTTATGGCTTAGGCTACTTTGGTGTAGGCGTAAGTTGGGTGTTTGTGAGCATGGTAGACCACGGTGACACACACTGGCTGCTTGCCACTGTTCTCACGTTTTTATTTTGTGGTGGTTTGGCCCTATTTTATGGCTTTTTTGCTGGCCTATTTTACCGCTTTAAGCAATATCACCAATACCCTAGCTTGCTGTTTGCTGGCCTTTGGGTGAGCCTAGATTTATTACGTGCATGGGTACTGACAGGGTTTCCATGGCTGTACTTAGGCTACGCTGGTATAGACACCTTTATGGCAGGTTATGCGCCTATATTAGGGGTTCATGGGGTAACATTACTCCTTTTACTTAGTGGGTTATTAGTTATTGGTGTGAAGGTAAAACTGCACCTTCGCCTAGCCTTACTCGCTGGCTTATGGCTTTCAGGTTATGGGCTAAGTACCATTTCTTGGACTCAACCAAGCCAGAGAACCCCTCTAAAAGTGACTTTACTGCAAGCTAATGTGCCATTAGCAGATAAGTGGTTGCCACAAACCTTAACCCCTACACTTGGGTATTACTTTAAACAGTCATACTTGCATATGGATAGTGATTTAATTGTCTGGCCAGAAACAGCCATTGCGACCTACTGGGATTATATTGCGCCAGTGTTCGAGCCACTTTCAGCTCTTGCAAAAGAAAATAATACACAAATAATCAGTGGCACAGTGATTAGAAAAACGCCTAAGACGGGCGCACACTATTACAATGGCCTCGTCGCTTTAGGTGCCGAGAACGGCCAATATTATAAACAGCGCTTAGTGCCGTTTGGTGAGTATATGCCTTTAGAGTCTTGGTTGCGGGGGGCAATAAACTTTTTTGATTTGCCAATGTCGGCATTTAAACTGCCATTAAAAAAGCAAGGCTTACTCACTCAAACCATAGGTATTGCCGGTAATATTTGTTACGAAATTGCTTACCCACAATTGGTTGCCCAGCAAGCATCTGCTGCTCAAATGATTCTTACCGTCAGCAACGATACATGGTTTGAGCATTCGTTAGCACCGTGGCAGCATTTACAAATGGCCCAAATGCGCGCTTTAGAAAACCGTAAGCCTGTTGTTAGGGCGACCAATAGTGGGGTTTCAGCATTAATCGATGCCAGTGGCGAAATTACTCATATTGCACCTGTGTACCAGAGGGCAGAGCTCACTGGCTTGGTAACTTTAATGGAAGGTAAAACGCCCTACAATACAGGCCTAAACTGGCCCGTATGGTTACTTAGCCTGGGTTTAATCCTGTGTGGTTTAAGGCGCAACCTTATAGGCGCTTTCCCAATCGGGCTCAAAACCTAAAATGACATGAGGCTGGGGTTGCTTGTGATTAAAATGGAAGTTATGGATTTGGGTAAATTGCGCACGAATATCATCAGAAGCTAACTGAGTAACCTTAGCCGGCACCAGATAACCATCACCACGGGCACGGAACACCATACGACACTCGCCTGCGTCTAATAACTTTTGCGCATGGGGTGCACCTACTGGGCAAAGTGCAGTCATGGTGGACTGAAAACTATCTGCTTTTTGATAATAATCGGCAGACAGTTGTTTTACTACCCATTCAAACCGCTCAATGGGATCAACTGTTTTTATGGCATTATGCTTATATTGGGCAACCAAATGATCTAATTCACGCTTAAGAATTAAAATAGTTAACTCAACACCTACATCACCATCGGCACCGTAACACACCAAAGGTTTGGCTTCTTCTAATGGAAAGCCAGCGGCTTGGCGCGCTGCAAATAAGCGGCTTAGGCACTGCCAGTGCATAAAATCGTGTTCTAATGTTTTGTCGCTTGAAATCACTTATTAATCCTCATACCTTACAATACTAGCAATGGTTTCAGCACATTATGCAGTAAGCATGAGCGCAACAAAAGCAAGCAAGCGTCTAAATGTGGGACTTCTGCGACAGTTAATGGCAAATAAGCCCTAACCTTGGCCTAAATTGATCCTCTGAAACACGGTATTACGTCACTTTATTTGTAATTTGCTTCGGTTACAAACGCAGTGTGTCGTGGCAAATTCGGCACCTAGGCGTCTATTCGT
>DCAT01000064.1 GCA_002312935.1 Oceanospirillaceae bacterium UBA1126
CCTAAAGGTACTTTTGATGATGGTAATAACCTTGATTAACCTATGATGTCAGCTACGCTAGATATATAGCATAGGGGGGTGTTGAAGTTATTCGGGTACCTTATATAACAGGGCGTAACTGTTGTGTTCTTGAGATCAAGTTACCCCACAGACTTGCGATGAACTACGTTACCGTGTGACCCATCGAGGTCGTGTGACTTCGCCCTTGTGTTGCTGTAACGGCAGTGTGGACTCACTTGTTAACTTCCTTGGTTCCGCTCACCGTGGCCTGTAAAAAGGGCATATCCACCTATAGAAATAGGCAAAGTTAAAAATGGGTCTAATATAGGCGTATATAGCCACAGCAACTACTTTGCTAATGTTATATTAGCAAAGTAGTTTTAGGCTGGACGTGCTCTAGATCTGAAGGAGCCAGCCTTTGGGCATCTCTCCTTATTAGCGGCCACTAGTAAAGTCCGTCGTTGTGCTTGATTTAAATATACCCTAACAGCCAAGACAAAGTGATCTCGGGCAGCACACGGCATACAATACCTAACAGGCATCTTAGAGAAAAGCAGAGTATAAACGTAAACTTCAGACTCCATTGGGAATCCTAACTTGGGCTAATAAAAAGCGAGCGACCCCATGAAAATTAGATAACTTCCTGCTTCTTATTTTTTGCTAAAGTTGAAAAGGTAGTTGTGAGTCATTGAGGATAGCGGCACTCAAGACTTTCCTTAGGCTATTTGTGGCAAACCAAAGTAATGAGTATCTTGAGTGTAGTGAAAAAACAGACCAACGAAACCTGCGAAGGCTCCGTGGTCAAAAGGAAGTCAATGACAACTTCAAAAGAAACATATCAGTGATTACTCAAGCCAACAATGCTCATTGCATAGATTTACGTTACTTACATAGCTTTACAATACTTGGCTAGGAAAGCACGGGTAGATGGCGGTTTTATTCGGGTAATGCTGGCGTTGCCTGAATGGTACTATTGAGGTGCTGCTTCAGTTTCATGATCACCTTATACTTAGGATTATCTTTTCTCGTTAGCATGCCTAAAATGCGTGCATCACTACTATTTGAAAGAGCAATTTTTCTTAGATTAGAAAAAATAGGATCAGGCTTACACAGGTTAGGAGCTACCGACACACCAAGACCATGCGCCACCATGCAGCCTAATGTCTCCATAGAGTCCATAATCATAGTTTCCTTAACTGCTATTTTATTTTTTGTTAGCCACTGATCTGCTAATAAGCCAACAGACGTTCGCTGCGCTAATCTGATATAGGGTTGGCTTTGTAAAATCTTTATAGGGTCTTGGCCTTTAAAGCTACTAGCGGTCAAGAGTACAAGGGGCTCTTTTACAAGAACCTCCCATTGAAGGCCGGGCTCTATTCTTTGTGGTTGGCTTAATATCACTACGTCTATGGAACCGTTGCGCACATGGTCATATAAGTCTGTAGACATACCCGGAACAATACGGATTTTTGTATTGGTAACTTCCTTCATCATACTTTTAACCGATAACGGCACCAGTGCTAATATGGCAGAGGGCACTGAACCTACGGTAATAGTGCCAGAAAAATTGTCGTCTTCACCAAGACTATTAAATAATTTGTCATAGTTATCTAGTACTTTTTGAGCTTCTTTTACAAAGGATATACCTACCGCGTTAAGGCTAGGCCTATAACCATTTCGATCAAATAATGGTGTTTTCAGTGATTCCTCTAACAACTTCATTTGTTGGCCTACAGCAGCTTTGGTGATGCATAGCTCATCGGCAGCAGCAGAAAAGCTGCCATGCTCTTGAAAAGCTAAAAGTGACCTTAATTGTTTGATGGACATAATAAACCGACTTTTTAGTAAGGTGAGTTGCTTTTAGAATACATGGTAAATAAAAAATTTACTAATAGTCAAATAAATATAGATTGAATTAACTTTTACTATACCTGATCATCCTTACCTGAGAAAAACTTTGGAGGTGAGCATGTTGTTAGACAAAATCGTTATAGATGCATTTGAAAAGAACAATATTGAATTGGTTACTACGGTGCCCTGTAAACAGTTGAGTGGTGTAATAGCTGAGCTAGAAACACGCGACAGCATGACGCATATTCCAGCCAACAAAGAAGATGAAGGCATGGGCATATGTGCAGGTGCATTTATGGGTGGTAAAAGGTCCGCTATTATCATGCAAAACACAGCCATTGGTGTAACTATTAATACATTGGTGACATTAACTCAGTTTTATCGCTTGCCCTTACCTATGTTAATTAGCTTTCGTGGCGAACTAGGTGAGCCTGTGGCTTGTCAGGTTGAAATGGCTGTGCACACTAAAGCTTTGCTGGCCCAGTTGGGTATTCCAACATATCACTTCCATAACCCTGATGACGTGCATGAATTGGATGAGATATTGAAATATACTTTTATGTGCAACAAGCCTGTTGCCATTTTGACTGACGCCTCATTTTGGAAGGGAGAGTAATATGATACGTTCTGAGATTATTAAAAACTTGGTGCCAGTTCTTTCCGGCCAATTAGTCGTTTGTAACATTGGCCTACCAAGCCAGGAGATGCATTTGTTTGGAGACCAGCCGAGCAATTTTTATATGTTAGGTACGATGGGTCTGTCTTCATCCATTGGGCTTGGTTTAGCGTTGGCGCAGGACAAAACAGTGGTTGCCATTGATGGTGATGGATCTGTTTTGACTAACCTAGGCACGCTGCCCACTATTGCAAATAATGTACGAGATAACTTTATTCTACTCATTATAGATAATGGAAGTTATGGCTCAACTGGCGATCAACCCACTTATGCTGGTAAAAAAACCTCTCTGGCTGCAGTGGCCAGTGCATGTGGTTGTGAGAATGTTATTGAATGTCAGGCTGATGAAGCGGTAAGCGTTGTTGAAAAAGCCATCGCTAGCAAAAAAATGACAATTATTATTTGTAAATGTATTTCTGGCAACATACCAGTGCCCGTAATTACCTTGGATCCTGTGGTTATTCGTCACCGGTTCATGCAGGCAGTAGAAGCATGAACACCATCCTGAAGGTTCTATGGTTAGCAAACTAAACAGCAGGGCTGCCAGCATTGCAGATCTTAAGTTGCGTACGAAAAAGCGCATTCCTAAGTTTGCCTATGAGTACCTAGTGGGAGGTTGTAATAATGATAGAGCTATTGCGCATAACAGAGACGCTTTAGATGATGTTTTCTTACAACCCTCTTATCTTTCTAGAACGCAAGCTGCTAGTCTAAAAACAACGGCTTTAGGGGCTGAATATGATGCGCCATTTGGCATTTCCCCACTGGGGTTAAGCGGACTAATTTGGCCCAAAGCTGCTGAGTATCATGCTGCTGCGGCAAAAAAAGCCAATATTCCTTATATACTAAGCACCCTAGCAAGCACCTCTATAGAGGATGCAGCTGCGTGTGCAGGCAATAACCTTTGGTTTCAGCTTTACCCACCTAAAGATCAGGAAATCAGACTTGATCTTATGCAAAGGGCACAGCAAGTAGGGTGTAATAATTTAGTTGTCACCATTGATGTCCCTGTTGCTGGAAGAAGGCCAAACGATATTAAGAATGGTTTATCAGTGCCTCCTAAAATCACGTTCAAGAGCATCTACCAAACCTTGTCTAGGCCTTCTTGGGCAATGGCAACGGGCTTGAATGGCATGCCTCAATTTGCCAG
>DCAT01000070.1 GCA_002312935.1 Oceanospirillaceae bacterium UBA1126
TTGTAGCTCGTATCCTAGCTTAATCGCTAACATATAAGCTGTAAAAAAAGCCTCCTTGGTGCAAATCAAGGGGGCTTTTTTGTGCCTGTAAATTGGCCAAAATTAAGCTTAAAAAAGACGCAAAAAACGCACGAATAAAATTTCATGTGCTAGCTTTAATAGTGACTATATTAAGGCGCAAGAAAATGAATTATTTTAAAGGCATTATTACCGTTGTATTAATGAACTTGCTGCAAGCCTGTTCATCCCTATCACCTTTGGATGTGTCTTATTCAGGCCCTAAAAACCCAGCACTTACAGAAGCCTTAGAAAGCCAAGGCTGGATAAGAGATGAATATGCCACATACCAAAAACGTGAAGGCTATAAGGCGTTTGCCATATCCACAGATGCAAAAGGCACCATCTTTGCCACAGGCTTTGCTGATGACAAGGTGAGTAAGCAAGTTGCCTTTAACGAGGCATTGCGGATGTGTGCCCATTTTAGCCAAGGTGATGGCCAGTGCAGCATCATTGATGAACAAGTGTCAAACGGGACTACTGGCCTCAGCCAAACGCAAATTGATACAGCGCCTACTGTGCTAATTGCACATCGTGATATTCGTCAATACGTGCAGTATACAAACGCTAGAGCGCCTAAAGCATTTGTCGTAGCCGCCTGCTCTGGTCAGTCCTTTTGGTTTGAGCAGCAAACTAGTCAGCAAAGTGCTGAAAAAAAGGCATTAGAACACTGTGAGGTAAACCGCCACGCTTCAGACCCATGCTGTACCTTACTTGAAAGTGAGTGATACTGTGGGGCAGCATAGGGGTTGGTTAATTATGGCTACAGTTATTTTTACCAACCTCAATAACTGCTGCTTTTATTAGTTTTATTTGATACAGATTACCCTGCCTAACTTAACAAGTGTCCCCAATAAACTAAATGGATCGCTGTACATCTTCTTTCAAGCAGTATTCATCATCATTGACCTTTCTTATGTTTAAATCCTCAAGTGTTAATTTACCTCTATGTGGGTGTTTATGTTGGTAAAACACCACCCAGTTCAGTTTATGACCTTAAATAGTTATTTTTAATATACTCTTAGATTAATATAATATACTATTATTCTGAAATATTAATGCATATAAGTGAAAATGACTATGCTAAAACCCAATCCAGAAATTGGTTTTAAATTAGCTGGCCAGCGATTAGGTTTGCGCTTGCGTAAGGTGCGTCAGCAGCAAGGTCAGTCTCTTGACGCATTGGCCGATAAGGCAGGTGTGAATAAACTCACACTAGGTAACATTGAACGGGGTGAAGGCAATCCTACCTTGTCAGTCATATGGAAAATTGCCAACGGCTTGGGGGTGCCTTTTTCAAGTTTGCTCGGGCAAGACATGCCTCCTCAAATCAGCCGCTTTACCCAGCAAGCAGACATGAGTAGCCCAGACGGCCAGTTTTTGGCCCACGCGATGACTAGCATGCAGGAGCAATGTACCTTTGATGTGCAGATTGCCCGCATAGATGCAGGCAACCATTATCAATCAGAAGCCCATACTGAGGGGGTAGTGGAGTTAGTTTGCCTTATTCAGGGTGAGCTAGTGGTTGAGGTTGATGGTGACCATTTTAATTTACAGCCCTTAGACTGTCTGCGTTTCTGTGCCGACCAATCTCACTCTTACTTTAACCCAGGGAGTAGTGAGGCAGTATTCCATTGCATTATCGCCTATCGCCAGCTTAGCAGTGACAAAGCGCACACCTATTAAACCAAGTACTCAACCATCCATTAAGGTGACCCAAATGACTAGTAACACGTTAAGTCTCAATACGCGCTTGCAACAACAACTTGAAGCGCTCCATGAGCAAGGCTTGTTTAAACATGAGCGAGCACTTGCGTCACCTCAGCAAGCCGTAATCGAAGACGCTAAGGGGCAAAGTGCCATTAACTTGTGTGCCAACAACTACTTAGGCCTAGCTAATCATCCCAAGTTAAAAGACGCTGCTAAACAGGCCCTAGACCAGCACGGCTTTGGTATGGCTTCTGTGCGCTTTATCTGTGGCACACAAACACTGCATCAGCAGTTGGAGCAGCGCCTTGCAGATTTTTTAGGCTTTGAAGACGCGATTCTTTATTCGTCTTGCTTTGATGCCAACACAGGATTATTCGAAACTATCTTAGATGCCCAAGATGCCATCATCAGCGACAGCCTTAACCACGCTAGCATCATCGATGGCGTGCGTTTGTGTAAGGCGCAGCGCTTGCGGTATGCCACTAGCGACATGCAATCATTAGAGCAGCAGTTGCAGGCTGCAGCTAATGCGCGAACTCGTTTAGTGGTCACCGATGGCGTATTTTCTATGGATGGTAGCATTGCCAGCTTAGCGGCTGTGTGTGACTTGGCAGAACGTTATGATGCTATGGTAATGGTCGATGACTCCCATGCTGTGGGCTTTGTTGGTGAGTCTGGTAGGGGCAGTCACGAGCACTGTGAGGTGATGGGCCGAGTCGATATAATGACGGGCACCTTTGGCAAAGCCTTGGGAGGTGCCTCGGGTGGTTATGTGGTCGCTAGCGAAGCCGTGGTTGCCTGGCTCAGGCAGCGCTCTAGGCCCTATTTGTTTTCTAATGCTTTGGCACCGGCTATTTGCGCAGCCACCCTGCAGGCCCTAGACTTAGTGGTTCAAGAACCAAAACTTCGGCAGCAGCTGTGGAGCAACTCTGATCACTTTCGTGACAGTATGCAGGACTTGGGTTTTACCTTGCTAGGGGCTGATCATGCCATTATTCCCGTGCTATTAGGTGACGCTGTGCTTGCAGGGGAGTTTGCCAAACGCATGCAGGCCCGTGGCATTTATGTAGTCAGCTTCTGTTTCCCCGTTGTCCCTCAGGGGCAGGCGCGTATTCGAACCCAGATGTCTGCCGCCCTAAGTCGCCAGCAGATAGATCAGGCCATACAAGTGTTTGCGCAAGTGGGCCGAGAGTTAGGGGTAATCCAATGAACACCAGCACCGGCTTTGGTAAGCAAACTATGGCGGCCCTAGTGAAACAGTACGATCGTCCTGGCCTATGGCTAAGGGATATTCCCATCCCTGACATGGGAGATCATGATGTGCTGGTTAAAATAAGCCACACCGCTATTTGTGGTACCGATATGCATATTTATAACTGGGATGAATGGGCGCAAGCCACTATCCCAGTGGGTATGGCAGTAGGCCATGAATTTGTGGGTCATATTGTGGCCAAGGGAAGTCAAGTGCAGGCTTACCATATTGGTCAACGCGTATCAGGGGAAGGGCACATTACCTGCGGCCAGTGTCGCAACTGCCGCGCAGGTCGGCGCCATTTGTGCATTCATACCGTGGGTATTGGCGTTAACAGAGCAGGCGCGTTTGCTGAGTATCTTAGCCTCCCTGTCGACAATGTGTTTTTAGTGCCAGACAATATTGATGACCAACATGCAGCTATTTTCGACCCCTTAGGTAATGCTGTGCATACAGCCCTCAGCTTCGATCTAGTGGGTGAAGATGTGCTCATTACAGGCGCTGGGCCTATTGGTTTAATGGCGGCCGCTATCGCTCGTCATGTGGGCGCACGCCAAGTGGTGGTAACCGATGTTAATCCTCATCGCTTAGCGTTGGCTTCAGCGATGGGAGCCACCCGTTGCGTCAATGTCGCAAAAGAGGATTTGAGTGAGGTGATGGCCCAGCTGAACATATGTGAAGGCTTTGATGTGGGTCTAGAGATGTCTGGTGTGGGGTCAGCGTTCGAGCAAATGCTAAAGCATATGAACCATGGTGGAAAGATAGCAATGCTGGGCATCTTAGGGGGTAAGGTGGCCATTAATTGGGGCGAAGTTATTTTCAAAAGTCTAACCATTAAGGGGATCTATGGCCGTGAAATGTACGAAACCTGGTATAAGGCTGCTGCCATGTTGCAATCCGGCCTCAGTGTGGAGCCCATACTAACCCATGAATTTAATAGCCAAGACTTTGAGCAGGGTTTTGCAGCCATGGCTGCAGGTACTAGTGGTAAGGTGGTATTAAAGTGGAGCTAACGGTGCGTTGATGTTTTTTTGTATGCTCTCAGAGTCTTTGTCACTGGTGTAATGGCCATCAATAGAGTTTGCTATGCGGCACTTTTTCAGTCTTTGTGGCGTTGCAATCATTCGGCTAATCCCGTACAATCCCGTACCCATTTTATTTGGGCTGGAAGGCTTTTCGCTTTTTAGCGCTAAAATGGGCTAGATTTAAACCCGTTTAAAGAAGGTTGTAGTCGATAATGCAAAACCAAAAAATCCGTATTCGGTTGAAGGCTTTTGATCATCGTCTGATTGATTCTTCTACGTTGGAAATCGTAGATACTGCTAAGCGTACTGGCGCTCAGGTTCGTGGTCCTATTCCACTACCTACTCGCAAGGAACGTTTTACAGTTCTGACTTCACCGCACGTCAACAAAGACGCGCGTGATCAGTACGAAATCCGCACCCATAAGCGTGTTCTAGACATCGTTGACCCTACAGAAAAAACTGTAGATGCATTGATGAAGCTAGACCTTGCTGCGGGCGTAGATGTTCAGATCAGCTTGAGCTAATCGAATCGTAGGCCGAAAGGCAGCGTGGCAGCGCTAAAAATCTGCACTATTTATTATTTTCGTGCAATTGACGTGTATCGTCAGCCGTAGTGGGTAAGCAGCCCCGTGCACAACTGGCAATTTGAGGTAATACAATGACTATTGGATTAGTCGGACGGAAGGCGGGCATGACCCGTGTATTCACCGAAGCAGGTGATTCCGTGCCAGTCACCGTTATCGAGGTTGATCCTAACCGCGTAACGCAAGTGAAGACAGCAGATACTGACGGCTATGCAGCCATTCAGATTACTGTTGGCGAACGTCGCGCTTCACGCGTTACTAAGGCCGCTGCAGGCCATTTTGCTAAGGCAAATTCTGCTGCTGGTCGTGGTCTATGGGAACTACGCAATGTTGATGGCGAAGAAGTCTCTGTTGGCGATAAGCTATCGGTCGAACGTTTTGAAGTTGGACAGAAAGTGGACGTTACAGGCCAATCAAAGGGTAAAGGCTTTCAGGGCGGTATCAAGCGGTGGAATTTCACCATGCAAGATGCAACCCACGGCAACTCACTCTCCCACCGTTCTATCGGATCTATTGGTCAGTGTCAAACCCCCGGTCGTGTCTGGAAAGGCAAGAAAATGGCGGGTCATATGGGCTCTGAACAAGTTACTACCCAATCACTAGAAATCGTTCGTGTTGACGCAGAAAATAATCTGTTGTTGATCAAGGGCGCTGTTCCTGGTGCACCAGGTGGTGATGTGATCGTTAGACCTACCGTCAAAATCCGTCGGTGAGGCTTAGGAGAATATCATGAATTTAAATCTTGTCGCAGGTGGTTCAATTGAAGTGTCCGAAGTAGCCTTTGGTCGTGACTTTAATGAAGCGCTTGTTCACCAAGTAGTTACCGCATATTTAGCTGGCGGCCGTCAAGGCACTCGCAAGCAAAAGACCCGTTCAGAAGTGAGCGGTGGCGGTCGTAAGCCCTGGAACCAGAAGGGCACAGGTCGTGCGCGTGCTGGTACCATCCGTAGCCCAATTTGGGTTGGTGGTGGTCGTGCATTTGCAGCTCGTCCTCAAGATCACTCACAAAAAGTTAATCGCAAGATGTACCGTGCGGCGATGCAGTGCATCTTAGCCGAGCTAGTACGTCAAGAGCGTTTGATCGTTGTTGAAACGTTTGAACTAGCGGAAGCGAAAACAAAGGCAATGCTTGTTAAGCTTGCTGAGTTTGATGCTACCGACGCGCTAATTGTGACTGAAGCCGTAGAAACGGGCCTATATTTGGCCGCTCGCAATATTCCTAAGATCGACGTTGTTGATGCCGCTGGCATTAACCCTGTTAGCTTGGTGGGAAGTGAGAAGGTTATTATAACCGTTGCTGCTCTGAAGAAGATCGAGGAGTTGCTAGGATGAACCAAGAACGCATTTATCAAGTACTGCTAGGCCCACACATTTCTGAGAAAGCTACGATCGTCGCAGACGATGGTGGTCAGGTTGTCTTCCGCGTTGCCGCGGATGCGACTAAGCCAGAAATTAAAAAGGCTGTTGAGCAGTTGTTCGAAGTTAAAGTGGCTTCCGTCCGTGTACTTAATGCTAAGGGTAAGGCTAAACGCACCCGTTATGGCATTGGTCACAAGGACAATATCCGTAAGGCGTATGTACGCTTAGCGGAAGGCCATGACATCGATTTCATCGCTGAGGCGTAAGGAGAAGCACATGTCAGTAGTTAAGTGTAAACCTACTTCTCCGGGTCGTCGTCACGTCATTAAAGTCGTACACGTTGATCTACACAAGGGTAAGCCATACGCTCCTTTGTTAGAGAAGAAGTCAAAGTCTGGCGGTCGTAATAATAACGGCCGTATCACTACCCGTCATATCGGTGGTGGTCATAAGCAGCATTATCGTATGGTCGATTTCAAGCGCAATAAAGAGGGCATCCCAGCCACTGTAGAGCGTATTGAATACGATCCAAACCGCACTGCTAATATCGCACTTGTGCTTTATGCAGACGGTGAACGTCGTTACATCATTGCCGCTAAAGGCATGAAGGCCGGTGATCAAATCATCTCTGGTGCTGATGCACCAATTAAGAGTGGTAACACCATGCCTCTACGCAACATCCCTATGGGTAGCGTAGTGCAC
>DCAT01000033.1:0-9994 GCA_002312935.1 Oceanospirillaceae bacterium UBA1126
GCCTCAGTAATTTTCTGCAGGGCAGCATCATCAATTTGCATGTGCAAAACAATACGCGCATGCTCCCCAATAGCAGTAATGGCAATACCTTGCTGGGCAAGATAACTGGCTAAGGCTGGCATTTGTGGCGATTGCAAAAACAACATATTGGTTTGTACTCGAGCTCGGTTAAAGTGCAACCCTTGCACACCCTCAAGTGCTGTGGCCAGCTCTTGTGTGCGCCTGTGGTCCTGCGCTAACCGTTCTACATTGTGCTGTAAGGCATGCCTTCCTGCTGCAGCAATAATGCCTGCTTGCCGCATGCCACCACCTAACATTTTACGCAGCCTTCGTGCCCTTTCAATAACGCTGCTTGGGCCCACTAACACTGAACCCAAGGGCACCCCTAAACCTTTAGACAAGCACAAGGACACTGTATCAATAGATTTAACAAGCCGAGCTGGTGGCAAGTTTTGGGCTACCGCAGCATTAAGTAATCTGGCGCCATCCATGTGTGTAGCAAGCCCATGAGATTTGGCACAATCAACCAAAGCATCAATATGGCTTTGTTCTTGAATGCAGCCTCCCACAGTGTTTTCTAAACACAGTAACCGGGTTATTGGGCAATGGTAGTCGTTTGGCTTTATTGCAGCATTTATCTGTTCAAGGTTAAAACGCCCAAACTCATCTGTTTGTAACGCGTGCATGGCTACACTGCCCAACACTGCTGCCCCTGCCGCTTCATCACAACTAATATGGTATTTATCACCTACCAATACCTCTTCGCCTCGCTGGCAATGAGCTAGCACACTAGTTAAGTTACTCATGGTGCCACTGGGTAAAAACAGGCCTGCTTGTTTACCTAATAATTCAGCAGTTTCGTGCTCGAGGGCATTAACATTGGGGTCATCACCATAAACATCATCTCCTACTTGTGCACCTGCCATAACTTCGCGCATGGTTTGGTCAGGCTGGGTCACAGTATCACTGCGCAGGTCAATGGTTATTGGGTTATTAATAATGCTTCGTGTGTCTGCTGATGGGTAGTGTGATGCCATGGTTTAAGTCTCTAGTTATAATAGGCTTGCGTCGCCAACTTGATGCCCAGCATAAGGCAGTGCTGCAACAATATGTACTCGGGAGTCTTCACCCCCATTTAAAGCCGTATGATAGCCGCGAGTGTCGGTGAAATAAACCGAGCCATCGGCAGGCAAATGAGTGCAATGATGATTGACGATAAATAAAGACCCTGGGTTTGAAATAATAGGGATGTGTAAGCGCGGTTCTGGGTCTCGATGCCAAGAGTTGCAGTTATAAGGGTCTTTGCCTAACACTCGCATACGACCGATGGGAAAACGAGCGATGAGCTGTTCATACACTTGCGCTAAATAGGTGTCTGCAAATAATGGATTAAACTCACTGTAAGCTGACTCATCGACCATTATGTCTCGGGGGACTTCAGTATAGCTGTCATCCACTCTAGTCCAAAAACGTCCACAGTTATCCTCTGGAGCGAGGTGCTCTGAACCTGGGCGTCGTGTAAGCGCCATGACATGAAAACCTGAGCCTATGTCTTCAAGTTGATCTTGTAGGTCATAGTAGCACTGACGCAACTTGTCGATATCAAACTTTAGCTGCAGCTTCTGAATACCCGGGCCAGCCTTAAAATTTGCAACAGACTCAGTGTTATACTCACTTTTAAGCCAAGTTTGCATTTGCTTCGCATCTATTTCAGTAGCGAGATGGGGGGACATAAAAACTCCTAAAACTGCCTATTTAGGCGATGCTAATCTATTTCGATCGGTTCTAGCGTGGGTTCAGCACTGCCTAGCTCTTCCTTGCGCTTAGCAACATAACACTCTAGCGCTTCTCGCTTAGCTAAATCAATGTTTGGCGGTTCGAATTCAGCTAAAATTTTCTGCCAAATCTCTGTGGCCCGCATAGTAGCATCTTTAGACCCAGCCTCGACCCAACTCTCGTGATTTTTCCAGTCACTCAAAAAGGGTTGGTAAAACGCGTTTTGATAACGCTCCATGGTGTGACTAGAACCAAAGAAATGCCCTCCAGGCCCCACTTCGTCCATCGCCTCAATACCAATTTCAATGCGATCGATTTTCAGGGGTCGTAACATTGCTGCCATATGCTGCAGCATCTCACAATCCATAATAATTTTTTCGAATGACGCGACTAAACCACCCTCTAACCAACCAGCAGCATGGTAGATTAAATTTCCGTGCCCCATTACAGAACCCCATAAAGCCATTTGGGTTTCATATACCGCCTGGCCATCCACCGCATTAGAGGCATTGCAGGCACTCGTGCGATACGGCAAATTATATCGCCGTGCCATTTGTCCACTGGCCATGTTGGCCAGGCAATTTTCTGGCGTACCAAACGCTGGGGCTCCAGAGCGCATATCAACGTTTGAGGTAAAGCCACCGTAAACAACTGGAGCGCCAGCTTTAGTTAACTGCACCAAAGCAATACCCAACAACGCCTCAGCATTTTGTTGCGCTAAGGCACCCGCCATGGTGGTCGGCGTCATTGCCCCCATGAGGGTAAACGGAGTTACCGTGACGGCCTGGCCCATCTTTGCCATCTGCATGGCACCATAAGCCATACTGTCATCTAATTTGCGTGGCGAATTGATGTTAATGTTAGTCATAGTCGCCGGGGTTAAAGCCAGTTCTTCTAGGCTCATTCCATTAGCGATGGCGTTCATTGCTACTGCGTCTTTTACACGGCCTGCACCAATGCCTTGGGCAAAAAAAACTTTATCAGCAAGGGTTAGGTTGGCGAAAGTGGTGTCTAAGTGCCGAGTATTAGGGGGTAAATCTGTGGGTGCCACAGCCTGATTACCAAAAAAATCAATGACGTTAAAGTACTGTCCAAAGCGGATCATGTGCTCATAATCTGCAAAGTTACCCAGGCGGCGACCATTCACGCAGTCGTGCACGTTTGGAGGGCCCGAAGTCAAGCCAAAATGGATCACGTTGGACCCAATTTCTAGGGCATTGCTTGGGTTGCGTGGAGTTAGAGTGAATTGCGCAGGCGCTTTGCTAATGCACTCCATTACCAGTGCTCTATCCATCCGCACCACTCCACTATCGTCAACGTCTGCCCCTGCCTGCTTGAACAAATTCAGTGCGTCTTGGCCCATCACTTCTACACCCAACTGCTCAAGTATGTCCATGGAGGCTTCGTGAATGAGTTCAACCTGTTCTGGTTCCAAGGCCGCGATAGGCGCAAACCGATTACGTTTTACCTGCCGTTCGAGCTGAGGAATAGCAAATGGATTAATTGTTTCTTGTTTGACTCTTCGGCGGCGACCAGCAGTTCGGCTCATTTATTTCACCTGAGGCTTAATACATAGCCTCTTAGTAACGGGTTTATGGCCTATACGATAGCATTCAAATGATTAAAAAAAGATACTAAATCGACAATAAGCGGACTTAAAAATTGCATAACAGCATTTTACTCGATACCCTATCCTCTTGAACGGAGTCACTATGCGACCAAACCACACGAGTAATCCAACCCAGATTGGGTTTTTTCTTATCCCACAGTTTTCCATGCTGTCTATGTCAGCTGCCGTTGAACCATTGAGAATTGCTAACCGGCTTAGCCAGCGTATTTTGTATAAGTGGTCATTTTATAGCCAAGACTACTTACCTGTTCGAGCAAGCAACGACATTGAGGTTGCTGCAACACGAGACATGGCAGACACCGTGGGTTTAGATGCCCTAATTGTTGTGTCCGGCATAGAAGTAAAAGACCATGATGACCCAACTCTGAGCAAATGGTTAAGGCGCTTATCACGTCAGTCTATCACCTTAGGTTCTACGTCCACTGGGAGTTTGTTGCTGGCCCGTGCCAAATTACTCAACCAAAGTCCCTGCACTATCCACTGGGAAAACATTGATAGTTTTAAGGAAGAGTTCCCCTTGTTAAATATTACTGGTGAGCTGTATGAGATGGATACCCACTTCATGACTTGCTCAGGCGGTTTATCAGGGCTTGATATGATGCTCCAGCTCATCACCCAGCAACATGGCTTGCAACTGGCAAAGGATGTAGCAGAACAATGCATTCACCCTAGTATCCGCGATGCTCATACGCACCAGCGTATGGCTACCCAAACTAGGCTAAGTATTCACCACCCAGCGCTAATTAAAGCGATCGAGTTAATGCAGAGCTGCACCGAAGAGCCTATGTCGCAAGCCCAGATTGCCAGTCATTCAGGCCTATCTTTACGGCAAATGGAACGCCTATTTAAACACCACTTTGGCCTAAGGCCTGCGCAATATTACCTAGATTTAAGGCTCAATAAGGCCCGACTACTGTTACAACAAACTAGCCTTTCTACCTTTGCTATTGCCACCGCCTGCGGCTTTAATTCAACGTCGTATTTGGCAAAACGCTATCGCACAAAATTTTTGATAACGCCACGACAAGAGCGCACAAGAGACTCATTACCCGCGTCTACTTCACAAGGTTGAAAATCTCAGCTTTAGTAAAAACTTAATTATTGGATATGCCACTAAAGCAGAGATAAAGCTGTTAATTCCACTTATTGTCGGTTTAGTCTTTTCTTGGTCGTCTTTTAAATGCTACTGTGTTGTTAAAACCTCGTTACTTAGAAGCTATATATGGGGCCTCAGGTAAAGTTAGCTAGTGATAGCACCCTGCCATAAATGCGTATCTAGCTAGGTAGGACATTTGACAAGGGTGCAAATGATCTGTAGAACTTAAGGTGTCTTATAGAGACTTAGAGAAGACATGAGCGTTAAAGAATAACTGAAGCAGACGGCTTTGAGCCATCCGCGGTCGGCTTTAGTTTGTCCAGACTTAGACTCAAAAACCAAACCTTGCCGTCCATAAAAATAACAACTGGAGAGTATAGAATGACGAAGCCCACTGATGTTAATACAGCAACGCATCCTGTCGTTGACATGTATAAAAATGAATATTTACAAGGCCAGCTTTCGCGTCGAGAATTCTTTGTGCGTGCCTCTGCCTTGGGTGCCAGCACAATTGCGGCTTACAGCATGATTGGTTTGGTCGCCCCAATGGCCATGGCCGGTACCCCTAAAATGGGTGGTACCTTGCGTTATCAAACGGAAGTGCGTGCCATGAAAGACCCACGTACCTATGACTGGTCCCAAATAGCCAACTTCAGCCGTGGCTGGTTAGAATACCTAGTGCGCATTAACACTGATGGCACTATGGACGGCCAATTACTCGAAAGTTGGTCAGCCAACAACGATGCCACTGTCTTCACACTTAACGTGCGCAAGGGCGTAACCTGGAATAATGGCGATGCCTTCACTGCCGATGACGTGGCTCGCAATATGACTGGTTGGTGTGACAAGAGCGTGGAAGGTAATTCCATGGCGGGTCGTATGAATTCCTTACTAGATGCGGATACCGGCAAAGCACGGGTAGGTGCCATTGAAGTAGTCGATAGCCATACCGTGCAGCTCAATCTTTTGGCTCCAGATATTTCTATTATTCCAGGCATGACTGACTACCCTGCAGCTATTGTCCATTCAAGCCATGACAGTGACAATATGATAGGTAATGCCATCGGTACTGGCCCTTACCTTCCTGAAAGTCTCGAGGTGGGTGTTAAGGCCGTGTTGGTGCGCAATGAGTCCCATTCATGGTGGGGCGAAGGGGCCTACCTTGACCGTATTGAAATGCTCGACTATGGCACCGACTACGGTGCTATTGTAGCCGGCGCTGATGCGGATGAATTTGATATGACCTACGACGTTGCTGGTGAATTTATCGGCATGTTTGATGACCTGGGTTGGATAAAATCGTCAGCAGTGACGGCATCCACCATAGTCATCCGCCCCAATCAGCAGGCTGAAGTGGATGGCATTAAACCCTATGCTGACAAACGCGTACGTCAGGCCTTAGCGATGGCTGTAGACAATAGTATATGTTTAGAACTTGGCTACTCTGGCCATGGCACACCGGCAGAAAACCACCACGTTTGCCCAATTCATCCAGAATATGCAGCCTTGCCTGCCCAAAAGGTGGATGGTGCAGCAGCAAAAGCACTGATGGAAGAAGCTGGCATGGGGGATTATGAACATGAACTTATTTCCATTGATGATGATTGGCGACGCAACACCACAGATGCCGTGGCTGCGCAATTGCGCCAAGCAGGCATTAAGGTTAAGCGGACCATTTTGCCAGGTTCTACCTTTTGGAATGACTGGGTAAAATACCCCTTCTCCTCCACCAACTGGAATCAACGTCCTTTGGGTGTGCAGGTTTTGGCACTAGCCTACCGCAGTGGTGAAGCTTGGAACGAAGCTGGTTTCGCTAACAAAGAGTTTGATAGTTTGTTATCACAAGCTCTGTCGGTTCCTGACGCCGATGAACGCCGCAAAATCATGGCCAAAATTGAGGCCATTATGCAAGATGAAGGCGTCATCATTCAGCCATATTGGCGTTCTTTATATCGGCATAACAAGCCAGGCCTAATGAATGCCGAAATGCATCCTGCGTTTGAGTTTCATCCAGAAAAGATTTGGTGGTCTTAACCTCTACCTGGGCCACTTTGTGGCCCTCTAATTTTCTCTAAAGAGCAGGCCTAGTGGCCTGCTCTTTGTTATTACCTCTCTGCCCTAGTCACCTCAGGACTGCACATGTGGATATTTATTGTTAAGCGAACAGGGCTTATGACACTAACCGCTCTGTGCCTAACCTTTTTGGTGTTTTTCTTAACCAACTTACAACCCAATTTAGAAAAGTTAGCCAAGACTCAGGGCAACATGCGCATGTCCGACACACAAGTTGAACAATGGCTGGAGGATAGAGGCTATAACCAGCCTTTGCTGGTGCGCTATGGCGAATGGTTAGGCGTGGCACAAGGCTTCGTATTTACTAAAGAAAGTGGCAAAACAGTAGGCCGATGTGTAAAACCTGGTGCAGACACTATCCCCAACTATTGTGGGGTTCTGCAAGCTGATATGGGCTGGTCTTCAGTATTTAAAGATAATGTTTCCAGTATTGTTAGCAAACGCCTAGGGTTAACGGGCTGGCTAATGCTATTTGTGATGCTAGTGATGGTGCCTATGGCACTAATCATAGGCGTGCTTGCCGGTATGAAAGAAGGCTCCCGCACAGATCGAAGCTTATCAACCTTTGCAATTATTACCACTGCAACACCAGAATATGTCTCCGGCGTGATTTTTGTAGTGATATTTGCTAGTTCAGCTGTTGGCTTAAGATGGTTTAAAGGCTCTTCGGCTTCTGCTATGGATGAGATCACCATTGCTAATTTCAGCTTGCCCGTCATGACTATGGCGTTCTATGGTATGGGCTACATCGCCCGCATGACACGTGCGTCAATGGCGGAGGTAATGACGGCGCAATATATTAGAACTGCCCGTTTAAAAGGTGTTAGTTTTTACAACATCGTACTCAAACATGCTTTGCGCAATGCGTTAATTGCACCCTTTACGGTGATCATGTTGCAGATCCCATGGCTGCTTACTGGCGTTGTTATTGTTGAAACCTTGTTTAACTATAAGGGATTTGGTTGGCTGCTAGTGCAGGCTGCGTCCAACAATGATATCGACCTCTTGTTAGCCTGCTCAATGGTAGCGGTATTCGTGGTACTCATCACACAGCTTATTTCAGATATTGGCTATGTATTCCTCAACCCACGCATTCGTATCAATTAGGGCTCACTGATGGACGCATTATCCGCACTGCAAATTACCATCGGCATTTTAGTTCAGCTGATCCCTGTATGGGTTGCTATGGCCATCATATTTAGCCTCTCACTTTATTATCGACAGCGCTTAGGCTTGTATGGCCACCTGTTTGATAGCCGCGTTGGCACCATAGGCCTGGTGCTAGTTCTGTTTTGGGTGTTAACCGCTATTTTCGCCGATTTAATCATCACTCACGACCCTTTGGGCCAAATTTCTGGTATGAAAAACAAAGGCGTCGGTTTCCCTGTGCGTGGCGTGGAAGGGGCCTACTATTTCTTAGGGGGTGACAACCTAGCTCGTGACATATTCTCCCGCGTGGTGATGGGCAGCCGATCGGTATTAACCATTGCACCAGCAGCCACTATGTTTGCATTTATGGTGGGCATTACTTTAGGGTTACCCGCTGGTTATCGATCAGGAACGCTGGATACAGTGTTATCTTTCTTGTCTAATTTAGTGCTCGCCTTCCCAGTCATTTTGCTGTTTTTCTTACTCGTAACACCAGAAATTCGTTCCACTGGCGTGCCTATTTACTTGGCCGCCGTGTTGTTCTTATTTCCCATTATATTATTTGTGGTGTTATTTCAATCTCGCTTTTACACCCAGCCTGTAAAACGTAATATTTATGTCTTAATTGTTCTAGTGTTGGGGTTTTGGGCCTATTCAGGCCTAGCCTTTAACATGGACCCATTAGGTGTCTTTTATATGGAACCTAACTTACTGAATATTTTTGTTGCCGTGGTATTTGTTAACTCGCCCACAGTGTTTCGTATTGTCAGGGGACTGACATTAGACATTAAAACCCGTGACTATGTGGCAGCAGCCGAAACTCGCGGCGAAGGCCCTTGGTACATTATGTTGTGGGAAATCTTACCCAATGCACGAGGGCCCTTAATTGTGGATTTTTGTTTGCGTATCGGTTACATCACTATTTTATTAGGCACCTTGGGTTTCTTTGGCCTAGGTGTTAGCCCAGAAAGCCCAGACTGGGGTATGACCATAAACGAGGGCCGCAAACTCTTATCTATATACCCGCACCTAGCCATTCCTCCTGCCTTAGCATTAATGTCGCTAGTGCTGGGCCTCAACCTGTTGGCCGACGGCCTGCGCGAACAGTCACTCAAGGACTAAAGGAGCAGGATCATGCAAGCACGAGATTACGATGGCCCTATTTTAGAAATAGACAACTTATCAATCAGCTTCTTTACTCGATTGGGTGAGATTCCCGCAGTAATGCACTTCTCTTGTGTGGTAGAGCAAGGCCAAGCAATGGGGCTTGTAGGCGAATCTGGCTGTGGTAAATCTACCGTGGCTTTAGGGGTGATGCAAGACCTTGGTGTAAACGGCAAAATTGTAGGCGGTAGCATCAAGTTTAAAGGCCAAGAGCTCAACACCATGAGCGAAGAAGAACTGCGGCATTTGCGTGGCTCTGAAATAGCCATGATCTATCAAGAACCCATGGCCTCTTTGAATCCATCCATGAAGGTCGGCAAGCAACTCATGGAAGTGCCCATGATTCATCAGGGAAGCTCTGCCAAAGATGCTTGGGACTTAGCCATGCAAGTGGTAGAAGACGTTCGACTGTCAGACCCAGAACGAATATTAAACAGTTACCCTCATCAGTTATCTGGTGGCCAACAGCAACGTATTGTTATTGCTATGGCGCTCATGTCAAAGCCTTCATTGTTGATTCTTGATGAACCCACCACCGCATTAGATGTAACTATTGAAGCGGGTATTGTTGACCTAGTCAAAGGGCTAGGAGAGAAGTATGGTACGTCTATGCTATTTATCTCCCACAACCTTGGCTTAGTGTTGGAGACCTGCAATGATATTTGTGTGATGTATTCTGGTGAAGCTATAGAAGCTGGGGCGATTGAAAAAGTATTTGAGCGTATGCGCCATCCCTATACGCAAGCATTGTTCCGCTCCATTCCATTGCCCGGTGCTGATAAAAATGCCCGTCCTTTGGTCACTATACCGGGTAATTTTCCGTTACCCCATGAGCGCCCCAATGGTTGTAACTTTGGCCCTCGGTGTAATTATTATGACGCCGAAGCCTGTGGCCAAAATGAAATTTCCATGCTGTCTTTGATAGATGATCAAAACCATTCCTCACGTTGTGCAAGAATCGATCAAATAGATTGGCTCAACCCTCCAGTAGCTGCTGCAGATAGGCAGTCCACCCAAATAGGTGACGTGGTACTTAAAGTTGATAAGCTACAAAAATACTATGAAGTTGCTGCCAGCGCTTTGTTTGGTGGCGGAGAAAAGCGTGT
>DCAT01000033.1:10381-23576 GCA_002312935.1 Oceanospirillaceae bacterium UBA1126
GAGTCTGGCTGTGGTAAATCTACCCTTGCAAAAGTGTTACTGGGGTTAGAAGAAGCCAGTGCAGGCACCGCAACTTTACTCGGTAAGGATATTCAAAGCACCTTAATCCATGACCGTGGGGTTGAGTCGGTATCCTCCATTCAAATGGTATTTCAGAATCCGTTTGATACCCTTAACCCATCTATGACTGTGGGCCGCCAAATTATTCGAGCATTAGAGGTTTTTAGGGTAGGCACTAACGAAGAGGACCGTGGGAAAAGGATGTTGGCGCTATTGGATTTAGTTAAACTGCCCCGAGAATTTGCTCTGCGCAAACCACGCCAATTATCGGGCGGTCAAAAGCAACGGGTAGGTATCGCAAGGGCGTTTGCGGGTAATGCTCAAGTAGTGGTTGCCGATGAGCCCGTTTCTGCGTTAGATGTGTCGGTTCAAGCAGCCGTAACAGACTTATTAATGGAGTTACAAAGAAAAAATAAGACCACCATGCTATTTATTAGTCATGACCTGTCAATCGTGCGCTATATCTCCGATAGAGTAATGGTGATGTATTTAGGTCATGTGGTAGAAATGGGTAGTACTGATCAGGTATTTAGCCCGCCCTACCATCCCTATACTGAAGCCTTGCTGTCGGCAGTTCCCATAGCCGACACCAGCATTACGCGTAAACATATTGTCTTAGACGGTGATATTCCTTCAGCCATGAACCCTCCGTCAGGGTGCCCTTTCCAAACCCGCTGTCAGCACAAGCAGCAGGTTGCTGATAATCGTTGCGAAAAAGAGTTACCCACAATGAAGTTGATGGCTGACAACCATGAGCTTAGGTGTCACTTATCTGATGACTTTTTAGGGGCTATGGTTCCCGTTATACAACTGGCTAATTAACTGCGAACTAAAGCCATTAAATCTGCTAAATTGCCACCTTCCAAGTGCTCAATATAGGCCAGCACCTGTTGAGCTTTTGGGCGGCCCCACACCGGCTCGCACAAGTTCATGTACTTGTCCTGGAATTGTACTTTACTCATAGGCTTATGAGGGTCCCCTAGGGCCTCATGAGGCTCTGACACCATTTCTGTGCCGTCTAGCATACGGATACAGACATGCGCCCAACGCTCCGCTGGAAATGCCTCATTGTATTTTTCACCTTCCAATAGCGTCACTTTACCGATCAAGTCTTTGACCTTCACGTCGTTAAAACCACTGTACACATCATCCGCACTAATAACGCCTTTTAGAACCGCCATGGCAACAGGAAAACTGATGGCATACTGAGCTTGCTCGGTATTAGTAGGCACACCATTGAATAACCGCACCCCTTCATGAAAAGTCCAAACCGTAATTTGCTCTACCAAGCTTGGATCAAAGTGATACTGCGAACGCAAACTTAAGCAAGCCGCAACAGCTGGCTGTGCCCAACGGCATACTGGGTAAAGTTTAAAATACTGATTGAGAATTTGCCAATGTTGCCCCAAATCCTGCCAATAAGGGGCTACATTATTGGCAGAAATAGTTATAGCGGGAGCTCCTGTGAAGCCTTCAGCTGCTAGATATGCCGCCGAGGTGCCTGCCATGGCACCCCAACCAGATCCATCTTTTAACATGGTAGGGTGGTCAATGTTTCGCATCATTTGGCTGCGTGGCCCATGATATTCAGCAATGCCCACAGCGTGATTAAATTGTTCTTTATTGAGCCCTAAAATATGAGCTGTTAACGCTGCACAATTGACCGCACCCCATGCGCCAGACGTATGATAATCCGTCACTGTGCCATGCAATGCCATACCGGCTCGGGTGCCTATTTCATAGCCAGCAACAATTAAACAAATTAACTCACTACCCATGACAGGCCGCGACTGAGACTCTAAACCTGCAATTAGGCTAGGTAGCATACTGCAACCTACATGCCCTTTGGTATTTCGCTGTCCATCGTGACAGTCTAGCGCATCAATCATGGTTGCACCCACCAAAGCAGCCCCCACAGGACTCATAGGTGTGCCACCTAGCAAAGGTTGTACCGCAGTAATATTGGCTCCAGCAGCAAAATGATCCAGCGCATGCTGCGTGATAATTGACGCTATGTTAGAACGGCTACCACCCACCGCCGTACCAAGCAGGTCATAGCAGCAAAGTTTTGCCTGTTCAATAACGGCTAAGGGTAAGTCATCAAAGCTAATATCTAATAAAAACTGTCGCACAGAGATATTGCTTGGCATTAGGTGGGTTCCTTGTTAATCCTACTGGCAGATACTCGTCACGTTAACATTCAAATAGTTAAAACGAGGACACTAAATCGACAAAAAACAGATTTAAAATCGTAAACTGTTGATCACCTCGTAGCAGGCTCCCATGGTGTGATAATCCGTCTTTCCAGCAGGGCTTTTAAGGTCATCATAAGTGTTATTTTCACGCGTGAGAATGCGGTACCAAGCCCCATTTTCATGATCTACAAAATGTTCCCACGCATAGGACCACAATGCCTCATACCATTGCCAATAACGCTGTTCACCCGTTTTTTTAGCCAGCAAGGCTGCCGCTACGATAGATTCTGCCTGAACCCAAAAATACTTATCGGTGTCGCAGATTTCACCTGTAGGGGAAAACCCATAACAAAGACCACCATACTCATGATCCCAGGCTTTTCCCAAGGCTTTATCAAACAGCACTTTAGCCGTCTCTACAAGCCATGGTTTTGGTGCGTGGCGATCTAATATCAGTAATAATTTAGCCCACTCGGTGAAGTGCCCTGGTTGATAACCCCATGGGCGAAATAAGTGTTTAGGATCGTGTTTGTTGTAATTCCAATCTGGCTGCCAAGCCGCGTTATAGTGCTCCCATATTTGTCCTTGGGTGGTTTGGGTTTGGCGCACACAAATATTTTCTGCCAGCAGCACTGCTCGATCTAAATAAGGTTCATGACCGGTGGCTTCAAAGGCTGCAATAAGTGCTTCGCATGAGTGCATATTAGCGTTTTGCCCACGATACGCTGGCACTGTTTGCCAATCTGCACTGGCTTCATCGGCGTAAAGGCCATGCTCAGGCAACCAAAAGTGTTGCTCCATAACAGCAAAGGTTTCATGCAGGTATGCTTGGGCTTCTTTGATGCCCGCTTTTACAGCAGAAGCGTAGGCCAATAAAACAAAAGCCAAGCCATAACAATGATTAGTTTCATCCACTTTTTGGCCATTGTTAATAACCCAAGCATAGCCCCCGCTAATTGGGTTTAAATGAGCAGTGCGAAGGTAATTTAAGCCATGACGCGCTGTAGCAAGGTATTCTTTGTTGTCAAAATAACGCGCAGCTTCGCAGTAATTAAAGATAAACCGCGTACTGCTGACTAAATGTCTAGTGTTAGTGTCGTAGACACTGCCGTTATCACGAAAGTGATGAAAAAAACCACCTTTGGTATCGATAGCCTGGGGGTGATAAAAATCCATAGTGGTTTGAATGTGTTGAGCAAGAAAGCCTACATCTCGAAAACCTGAAGGTTGCATTGTATTCGGGTAACTCCTGAGCGTGAAGAGCCTTAACAGTAACTTAGAGCGCGCGCAAAGTTCAAGCTATAATAGGCAACTTGGGACGATTGTTAATGTTGTCTAAACGAGGGATAGTATTCAACTACACCGTTACTGCGGCGAACCGTTTAATCTATTTAAGTGGTACCTCTGGTTCCAGCCGCAGTGCCTTAGGCACATCTTCTTGTTGCCAATAACCAATTAGAATACCCACCTCGCCAGCCTTGCCTTCACGCTGACCAAAGGTTTCCTGACTCACAGTGACACGGTTCTTCAGCCCCGCTGACCAATCCAACATTTGTTCGCTGAGCTGCCCACGGATAGCTGCATAACCTTCATCTCTGCCTAAGTCAGAAAACTCTTGGGGGTCTTCTTGTAAGTCAAACAACATGGGTTTAAAACCTAAACAATGAACGTATTTATAACGTCCATCATACAACATGGTCATGCGGGCATTATCCCTAGTACGGCCTAATTGTTTAGCAAACCCCATAACACCATAGTCACATTCTGACACCACACAATCTCGGTCAACAGCTGTGTTTTTATGCAGCACAGGCACCAATGATTGGCCTTCTAACCAGTTCCATTGGGGCTTACCACCGGCCCAATCAACAAAGGTAGGAACTAGGTCAATGGCACAAACTAATTGATCACATTCACTGCCACGGCTTGAATTAGCCTCTGGGCTAGGGTCCATAATAAGCAAAGGCACCCGAGTCACCACATCATGGAACAAGTCTTTTTCTGCCAACCAATGATCACCAAAAAAGTCACCATGATCCGACGTCAAAACGATCATCGTATGTTTATCTTGACCTTGCTTTTCTAAGCTGGCAAATAGGCGTCCTAAGTTGTCATCTATTTCCTTCACTAACCCATAATAGGTGGGTAAAGCATGATTACGATAGTCATCTTGAGCATAGGTTTGGCTTTGAGGTAACGCCATGAACGCTTTGTAAATAGGGTGGGCATTATGTTTTTGGGCCTCACACTTACTCGCTTGTGGTAAGTCCACACCCCGATACATTTGATGGTAAGGCGCTGGGGCAGCCAATGGCCAATGAGGTTTTATATAAGACACGTGCAAACACCAGTTTTGGTGCCCCATGTGTTGCATCATTTCAATAGCGCGGTCAGTGGTGTAGGCCGTTTCTGAGTGGGCTCTATCCACTCTTGCTGGCAGGTGTCCATGTTTTAAAAACATACCGTTACGCAGCACCCCGCTGTCGTCCTCCATCGCGCTAGCCCAATTAGCCCATGGGTTTATTGCCTCGTAGCCCTGTTTGCGCAAATAGTCAAAATAAGCTGGGGTGCCTTTGCCATAGTCCCCTGCCACACCCACAGTGTGCAGACCATCATCATGCTCACCTTGACCGAACCCTGCGTTACTCAAAAACCGCCCTAACTCTGATTGTGGTTCAAGACCTAAGCGGCGCATCCCAGAGAAGTCTGGCTTCATGTGGGTCTTACCCATTAGGGTAGTACTCATACCACAGGCTGCTAAATGATCTGCCAAAGTCAACTCATCAACCCTGTTCGGCCAACCATTCCAGGTTGCTCCATGGGAACGCACGTGCCGGCCCGTATAATAAGAAGCTCGTGAATTACCACAACTAGTGCCTTGTACATAACAGCGGTTAAATTTCACACCCTTGTGTGCCAAGCGATCTATATTGGGTGTATCCACTACACCGTTACCATAACAAGACAGGGCGTCGGCTCGTAGTTGATCTAACATGATGAAAAGTATGTTTTTTTGTGTCACAAAAATTTCCTTACCCGCCAAATTTATCAATGCTAGACTAACACAGGCTTTAGAGTTCTTCAGGGAAGAAAAACATCGTCATGCACCCAAGGTTCAATCACTACTAATTATAATTACTTAACCAGTACCTAGCTCTGTAATTAAAAAATCCACCGCTACTTTTATTTTTTGGATCTGATATTTGGGTTTAATGTAGAGTAAGTAAATACCTGTTTCAGGGGCTCTACTAATCACCACTTCAGCATCACTTAAGTTGATTACCTGTAATTTTTTCTCACTCAACTCCTTTTCAATACCCCATTCAGGTAGCAACGCAATACCATCTCCCTCCACGGCAGCTTTAACAATCCCTCCACCATGATCGCTGATGATATTGGCTTTATTATTCAGCTGTCGCCACTCACCATTAATATTGGCCTGCCAATATAAAACAGCGTGTGGCCCTCTATAATATAGGCTGCGATGGTCATTAAGCTGGGCTAAATTTAGTGGCGTTCCATGAGTATCTAGATAACTAGGCGAAGCCACTAGCACAAAATTATTGTCTGACAATCTACGAGACACCACCCGGTCTTGAGGTTTCACACCCACACGAATGGCTATATCTATTTGATCACGGGTAAGGTCTGATACTTGATCAGTTAACTGAATATCTAGGCTAATGTCTGGGTATTGCCGCCTAAATTTGACCAACACAGGCATTAAACAAGCCTCTCCATAGCCCGGTGTAGCGGTAATTCTCAAAATCCCTGAAGGTGTTTTTGTCTGTAGGCTGACCAACTCATCAGCGTGACTCAAGGCCGCTACAGCCCCTTTCACTTCATCATAGTACAAGGCGCCTTGTTCTGTGAGGCGGACCACTCGGGTGGAACGCTTAAACAACTCAACCCCAAGCTCCGATTCCAGATCTTTAATACGCCTCGACATAGAAGAGACAGGGACATCAAAAGCCTTTGCTGCTTGGGTAAAATTAGAGGTTTCAACCACTTTTAAAAAATAATGTAATGCCCGTAACTTATCCATGTTTGCCCTAGATGACACATAATCAATAGTGCCCATTATTGTCTTTTAGACAAATATATTTCTCATTTTACCCCTCTACAAGAAGGATAACCAACCACTATAATAATATCAGCAACAAAAAACCAATCAAACATCAACATGGAACAATGTACATGCAAGCTTTAATGATGACTAAATATGGCGATATTAGCACCAGCCTCGCCTTTCAGAGTACCGCAACACCCAAAGCTTCAGCAAGCCAAGTCATTATTAAAGTTAATGCCTCCAGCATTAATCCATTTGACTACAAAGTGCTCAAGGGGGAGTTTAAAGCCTTTAAAAAAATACACTTTCCACAAGGGATTGGACGTGATGTCAGTGGTGTTGTGGTAGAGGTTGGAAACCTCGTCAGCCATTTTAAAGTAGGCGATGCAGTCCTATCTCGAATTGACGAAGACCTTGTGGGAACTATCGCTGAATATGTCGCCTCAGAAGCACAACACACCGCTTTAAAACCTCAAGAAATGACCCACGAAGAGGCGGCAAGTATGCCTTTAGCCGGCCTAACCGCCCTGCAAGCACTAGTGACAACTGCCCAGCTGAAAGCGGGTGAAAAGGTGCTCATTCATGCTGGATCTGGTGGTGTGGGGACCATTGCTATCCAGCTGGCAAAGAGCCTAGGCGCATTTGTTGTCACAACCACCAGTACAGCCAATGTAGACCTTGTTAAAAACCTTGGTGCAGATCAGGTGATCGATTACAAAAAAGAAGACTACTTAGCGCAAG
This sequence comes from Oceanospirillaceae bacterium UBA1126, assembly GCA_002312935.1. GTDB lineage: Bacteria > Pseudomonadota > Gammaproteobacteria > Pseudomonadales > Balneatricaceae > Njordibacter. The sequence continues at coordinate 17,447 of DCAT01000033.1, forward strand.
TGAGCGATTGTGATGTGGTGTTTGACACGTTAGGTGGAGCCTATACACTTGACGCTTTTAAGGCGATAAAGAGCGGTGGGCGGGTGGTTTCTGTCAACGGGGAAGTAGACGACATTCTGGCAAGAAAGCTTGGGCTAAATTTTATCATCCGCAAAATACTAAGCCTTAAAGCCAGAAAAGTCACCCAAGCTGCAGCAAAAAAGAACGCTACCTATCGCATGATCCTGATGAATTCTGATGGTGTGCAACTGGCTGAGTTAGCTGAGTTGTATGTTCAAAAAAAAATAAAAGCAGTTATTGACTGTAGTTACCCATTTACCGAAAGCATTGAGGCTTTAAAATACCTATCTAAGGGCAGAGCCAAAGGCAAAGTAGTCATTACGCACTAGGCAATGGCTTTGGTTTGCCGTCTCTGTCTACCGCCACGAAGGTAAACATTCCTTCTGTTACCTTGTCTACTGTGCCGCTATGGCGGCGTCTAACCCACGCCTCCACATGCACAGTAATAGAGGTATTACCGCGCTTAGCCGCACTGCAGTAGCAGCTTACATCGTCACCTATATACACAGGTTTATGAAAGGTCATGGCATCTACTGCCACTGTAACCACCCGCCCTTTTGCGACATCGGCTGCAAATGCAGCACTAGAAAGGTCCATTTGAGACATAATCCAGCCACCAAAAATATCCCCATCAGGGTTAGCGTCAGCAGGCATGGCAATAGTGCGTAACGAGGGGTTCCCTTCGGGCATTACTATTGGTTTAGGTGCTGAATTAGGTGTGGGCGTAGACATGATTATTTATACCTTTTTTAGTGCTTGTTCAATATCAGCAATAATATCACTCACATGCTCAATGCCCACAGAAATTCGCACTAAATCTTCCGTCACACCAGCTGCAGCAAGCTCTGTTTCATTTAACTGCCGATGAGTGGTAGAGGCTGGGTGACAGGCCAAAGACTTAGCATCACCAATATTCACTAATCGCAAAATCATTTGTAGTGCATCAATAAAGCGACCACCGGCTTCTCGACCACCTGCCACACCAAAGCTCAAGATGCCTGAGGCTTTACCACCACAAATCTTTTTACAAGTGGCTTGATACGGGCTAGTTTCTAGACCTGCGTAGTTTACCCACTCTACCTTGGGGTGGTTTTGAAGGTAGTTAGCGACGATTTCAGCATTATCGCAATGGCGCTCCATGCGCAAACATAAGGTTTCTAAACCTTGCAGCAACATAAATGAACTATGGGGAGATATAGCAGCGCCCGTATTACGCAATGGGATCACCCGGCAACGGCCAATGTAAGCGGCTGGGCCTAAAGCTTGGGTATACACTACACCATGGTAAGAAGGGTCTGGTGTATTAAGCACAGCAAAACGCGCTTTATTTTTCACCCAATCAAACTTACCAGAATCAACGATCATGCCGCCAATGGTAGTGCCATGGCCGCCAATGTATTTGGTTAAGGAGTGGATCACGATATGTGCTCCATGCTCTATAGGTCGGCACAATACCGGGGTTGCTACGGTATTGTCTACCATCAAGGGAACGCCATTACGTTCAGCAATTTCAGCCAGTTTTGCAATATCAACAACATTACCCGCTGGGTTGCCAATAGACTCACAAAAAATAGCCCGGGTGCGGCTGTCTATGTGAGCTTCTAAAGCCGCATAATCATCATGAGAAGCAAATCGCGTTTCAATGCCTTGCCGTGGCAGCGTATGTGCAAACAAGTTGTACGTGCCACCATACACTTGGCTAGTGCTGACAATGTTGTCACCTACTTCACAAATACACTGCACCGCATAAGTGATGGCAGCCATACCCGATGCCACGGCTAAGCCAGCAATACCCCCTTCCATTGAAGCCACACGCTCTTCTAGTACTGCAGTGGTAGGGTTAGTAATTCGGGTATAGATATTACCTGCAACCTTAAGGTCAAATAAATCCGCACCGTGTTGGGTGTCATCAAAGGTATATGAGGTGGTTTGGTAAATAGGCACTGCCGCCGCTCTAGTGGTGGCTTCGGATTCATACCCGTGATGTAATGCTAAGGATTCTAACTTCATGAAACACTCCTGTTGTTGTAGAATTAGACATAAGTTTGAGCATATCAAGCTTCTTATTCCAAAAAAAGCCTTTAATGCCTTTTTTTATGCATATTGGTTATATAGAAACCAAGGACAACCCCTTATTATGCCTACACGCCACGTTATACATTGTTTATTGGGCTTTCTTATTAGCCTGTCTGCTTCACACTCCGCTTTGGCATCATGCGCGCCATGGCTCAAACATAACCTGAAACAACTCCACTCTGGAACACCACTGGACCTATGTGCAGTGACAGCTGGAAAACCTCTGTTGCTAGTTAATACTGCAAGCCACTGTGGCTTTACGGGTCAATTTGAGGGCTTAGAAGAATTACATCAAGAATACAAAGATCAAGGGTTAGTGGTTATCGGTTTTCCAAGCAACGCCTTTAATCAAGCCGCTTTAAACGAAGAAGAGGCTGCTAAAATCTGCTTTTATAATTTTGGTGTTACCTTTTTAATGAGTGAAACTATTGACGTTAAAGGTGCTAATGCACACCCTGTATTTCAACATTTAGAACAACAAAAGGGGGAACCTAGCTGGAATTTTAACAAATACCTTATTGATAAAGATGGTAATGTTGTTGAGCGTTATAGGCAGTGGACGTCTCCAACTTCATGGCCAATGACTAGTGCTATTGAAAAATTACTTTGAACAAAAAAAGGGCCCACGCTGTTAACTTAAAAAAACCTCAGTGCTATTGTAACTCTGGCATCGGTTTTAAATTATGTTGTGAGCCCGCCCTCAGTGGTAACGAACCAGCTAAAACGGCAGAGATGTTAATGCGCTCGCGCTATACTGCCTTTTGCCTGCTCGACCAAAACTACCTGTTACAAACTTGGCACTTGAGCACACGCCCGAAAGAGGTTAGTTTTGAAGCCCAGCAACAGTGGCTTGGCCTTAAGGTTTTAGCCACTCATTTTGGCAAGCAAGAAGATACCCAGGGGCAGGTGGAATTTATAGCCCGTTATAAAATTCATGGCAGAGCTTACCGGATACACGAGAACAGCGATTTTTTATGGCAGGATGGCCACTGGTATTACACACAGGGCACGCTTTTTGGTGAGTAAGTTGTTGTATATCTACTGCAGGCAAAGTTTATCCAAGTGGCACCATCATTCAGTTTGTATTTACCAATGGTAATAATGGGGACTACACCAAGAGACGCGTTATGTTTACACAAGATTTCAAAGAACAGCCGTATTGGTGGGATCGTAGCGCACCACCCACAGAGCAAGATACAGAACTGCCTAAAAAAGTTGATGTCCTTATCATAGGTGCAGGTTACACAGGCCTTCATGCTGCAATCCAGACTGCCCGAGGGTCAAGGAACACGTTAGTCATTGATGCTAAGCACGCTGGTTGGGGCTGCAGTACAAGAAATGGTGGGCAAGTTAGCACGAGCATAAAACCGAGCTTTTCTGAGCTTGAAAAAACATACGGTAAAGACATGGCGTTGGCCATTTATAAAGAAGGCGATAAATCTTTACAATTTACTGGGGACTTCATAAAACAAGAGAACATTGACTGCAGTTATGCTGAGGTGGGCTGCTTCCATGCCGCACACAACACTGCGCAATATGAAAAACTTGCAAGGGCTATTGAACATCAAGCTTTTGAACTTCAGGACGACGCCTACATGATTCCAAGATCAGAACAGCGCTCTGAATTAGGCACGGATACCTATTTTGGTGGGGCCATTTTTCCTAAACACGCTTCAATCGATCCGGCGGCTTATCATAAAGGATTGTTGGGTAAAGCGCATGAAGCGGGTGCAAACATTATTTCTTACTGTGCAGCTGAAAACATTAATAGAGACAAAAATGGCTTTACTGTAAAAACATCAAAAGGCATTGTGCAGGCCAATAAAGTCATTATCGCTACAAACGGTTATACGGGTTCTTTAACCCCACGATTGCAACGTCGGGTGATTCCAATTGGAAGCTATGTGATTGCAACAGAGCCTGTTGGAAAAGATCTTATGGACCAGCTAATGCCGAAAAACCGTATCGTGAGCGACACACGTAAGGTGGTATATTACTACCGTCCAAGCCCAGACCGAAGCCGTATTATATTTGGTGGTCGGGTATCTCTTGGAGAAAGTGATCCACGCCTGAGTGGCCCGAAGCTGCATAATTCGTTATCTAAAATCTTTCCAGAATTAGAAAATACAAAGATTAGTCATTCCTGGATGGGCTATGTAGCATTTACCTTTGACTCTCTCATGCATGTAGGAGAAGAAGATGGCCTCTTTTATGCAATGGGCTACTGTGGCTCAGGGGTTGGCATGGCTGGGTATCTAGGAAAGAAACTTGGGCAACAGGTCCTTGGACTCAAACAAGGTAAAACACCTTTTAATACCATTAAATTTCAGACACGTCCGCTATACACAGGAAAGCCCTGGTTCCTTGCTCCGTCTCTCATGTATTACCGATTCATAGACAGCTTAAACATTTAGCTAAAAGTCAGGTTCCAAGGCATAAACTGCGATAAGACAGCCGTTTTTGGTTGTTGAATTGTGGATAGTGCCATCTCGAAGCCACACCATATCGCCCGGGCCATAGACGACACCGTCATGGTCCCTTAGGTCCCCTTGGATAATTAAGAACTCTTCATCACCTGTGTGTTTATGAGGCACAGTTGCAGCGCCTGGCTCCATTTTGTAGATATAAAAACCGCTACCTAACGGTTTGTCATCATTAAGTTGCAGAACCTCACCATCAGGTTTTCCGTTTGATTGAATTGGAGTAAACACACTTTTAAAAATGTTCGCCACACGTCGATCTTTATTAGGAATTGGTTTCATTATGTATTCCTCAGGCACAATAGTAAGGTTCTTTTAATGGCTCTTCGCTGTTACCACAATCTGTCCATCCTAATGACTTAGGATTCCTTTTTTGAATCTCACCATCTTCACCCTTCACATTAGGCCACAACTCTAGGCTAACCTCTTTTAGTGATTGTACGTAGCGATGCATAAAAAGGCCTCAATTATTGATGACTTTAGCGTATTAAGCTATTTTTGAGATTATTATGCTAAATAAATTAAGAGTTCAGGCTAGGCATTTCACGTTTGAATAACCCTTGCTCTACAACTCCAGGGTCAGCCTCAAACTCCTGCGCCCCTTGGTGACCAGAAAATACTGCGTCGGCAATCAAGCCAGGCGCCAATGCATCACCAATTAAAGTCACCGACAAAGCCATCGAGGTACCGTCGCCTTTTTGCAACTGCTGCAATTGTTCATACAAGGGTGAAGCTGATTCGCGTTCCGTTACTAATAACAAACTGGCGCAAGCAAGCCAGACATCTTGGCCGCCATAGACGCATTTTAAGTCAACGCCAACATGGCCGGACTTTTGGCTAACACCAACAACAAGCCTGTTGGTATAAATGTCTACTCCCTGAGCTACCAAGCTGCATTGAACTTGTTTTTGTTCAAGAGTAAGTTCAGTAAAAGGCGAGACAATGCTAGCACTGGTGACAAAAAGCACGTCGTGGCCTAAGTCACTCAAGTGGTCAGCCAACACGCCGCCTAAGTAACCTTGATCATCATCATAGATCACCACTGGGCCTTGCCCTAGGAGGGTGCCATTCATAATGTCATCAGGGCTATAAACATCCACCTGTTCTAATCCTTCTATCGGTATACGAGAGGTGCGACCAATACCGTCTTTTCTCCAGATAGCGCCAGTGGCAACAAACACCTGCTCAATACCCAGTTCTAATACCTGTTGTTCATTTAAAGCACTGTCGAGGTAAATATCAACATTGTCCATTTGTTGTAATTGATAGATCCGGTAGTCACTTACACGACGCCATAGAGCCAAACCTTTTAAATTAGACTCAGCAACCACTCGACCGCCTAAGTGTTTACTAGCTTCACTAAGAATAACCTCATAACCACGGTTAGCCAGTTGTAAAGCGCATTCCAAACCGGCAGGCCCAGCACCCACAACTAACACCGATTGCGGTGTTTTGGCAGCCGCAATTTTTTCTGGATGCCAGTCACGACGCCACTCTTCTCCCATGGTGGGGTT
>DCAT01000130.1 GCA_002312935.1 Oceanospirillaceae bacterium UBA1126
TAGCACAACTCACTAAAATAGTTAAGGCCTTGTAAGCTCTACACGTTCAGTAGTTAGGCTAAAGTAGTCCCCGCCCATTTTTCCTACAGAATTTACTAACGCTTGGTTTATAGTGCCGTTTTCATACAAGGTGTCGTGTACATAGATATATTTCACATCCAGAAGTATCACTTGTCCACCCGCTGGCAAATCACTAATGGTAATAATGTCCCTTAAGGAGCACTCATAACGAATAGGTGAGTGTTTAACAGACAAAGGCATAACGTTGTGACTAGAACAGCTTTGAACGTTAGCAAAATTAAATTCGCTGTCATCAATAGCTAGGCCTGCACTAGTCATGTTCATTTTTTCTAACAGTGGAGCGTTTACTATATTAATAACGCACTCACCTGTTTCTATTAAATTCTGTAGGGTGTCTTTATCCACACCGCTTCGTTGCGTTACTTGGGTATACAAAAGTACAGGGGGGTTGCAACTGGCAACAGTAAAAAAAGAATAAGGTGCCAAATTATCAATGTTATCGCTTGAACGCGTGCTAATCCAAGCAATAGGCCTAGGCGTTACGCCACCATTTAATAAGCGGTATTTTTCTTGGGCAGCGAGTTCAGAAACATTAAAAATCACTTTATTTTTTCTCGTGATACTGCAATTTAAGGACATTTTTCTTGCCACTTAGTCTACAGCAAATCCCTAACTAAACGGTACCCAAAGCAGCGCTTTAGGTGCCGTTTAGGCTAATGGCTGGATAGATTATTGCTCGTGCACAGATGTATACACCGAAAACAGCAGCACGTTTAGTTCTGCGGTTATTTGTTTAATACTATTAAGTAAATTGTCTATGCTCTAATCTGCTGTGCCGGTTGTATTTTTGTGTAAGCCTAGCTCCCCTCTAAGCCTTAAATGCTTATTAAGAACATGCCAAAAGAACACCCTATTGCAGCAGTCCAAACCACAGTTCTTAGCGTGGCTAAGTTGGCTATATAAAGGCCAATATAAATTACCCTTAGCACTACAAACAGCACGGCTAACACATTAATTAAATATTGATCCGCCCCAGCTTGGTGAGCCACCAAAACAGCTGCAATAAATAGCGGCAGTGCTTCATAGGTGTTTTTTTCTGCCCAAACTGCTCGCTTACGGTCATTTTCAAGCTGTAATAAAAAGTCTCTTGGGGCTTCATTATCAAACTCACTGAACGCAGCCTTAGGTGCTAAAAACTTAGCGTAGCCAATAGAGAACCAGGGTAATAAACATGCTAAAAGTATGCACCAATATGCAATTGTCATCATTTTTCCTTATTTAATGTGTGGGTTTAGGCGCTCAATTAAAGGTGGCTGTCAGCGGACCTAGTCTGTGCCTTTTCTTTTCGTGCACAATTTTACATTATTTTGTTATAACACGGCTTGCACAAAAATTTTAACCTTACTGTTCGAAATTATACATATAATTAGGGCTTAGGATGGACATTATAACGTGTTGATACCGGCGCACCACTCACTAAAGGTGTTCTATTTTTGAGCAGCTAGGCGCAGTGCCACTGTTTAATAGGTACTAAAGGTAAGGATAACAAGGCGATAGTGCAGAATAATAAATAGGGGTTAATTAAGCTTAGGGAACTCAATTTTAGGGCAGCGATCCATGACTACCACGATGCCAGCGGCTCTTGCTTTGGCTGCGGCATCGGCATGGTAAATGTCTAGCTGCATCCACATAACCTTGGCGCCTATCGCAATCACTTCATCTACTAAGGACGGCATAGCTTCAGCGGCACGAAAGCAATCGACCATGTCTACGTCTATAGGGATGGCACCAAGGGTTGCATAACAGGTTAAACCCAAAATAGTTTTATGCTGGGGGTGTACAGGAATAATTTGGTAGCCTTGCTGTTGCAAATACAAGGCCACCTGATGGCTCGCCCGGTGGGGCTTGGGAGACAAGCCAACCACAGCGATCGTGTTTACTTCATCACGAATATGCTTAATGTCGTCATTGGTTAAACCATCAATAGCCATGAGTTAGGAACCTATATAAACGCAGCCAGAGGTGCAGGTTTCTTTTAGTTCTAAGCGCGAAAGCTGGGGTAATAGTGGCTTAAGTTGTTGCCAGATCCACTGTACCATTACCTCACTGGTAGGGTTTTCTAGGCCTTTAATGTCGTTTAAATAGTTATGGTCTAACTGTTCGTAAAGTGGCTTAAATACCTTTTTAATATCACCAAAATCCATAATCCAACCTGTTGTTTCACCCACTGGGCCAGAAACCACAATGCGTAGCTGAAAGGTGTGGCCATGCAAGCGCCCACACTTATGCCCTGCTGGCACATTGGGTAAAAAGTGGGCTGAATCAAAACTAAAGTCTTTGTAGATTTCCATTAACGAATGCCTGTAATTTTATGGGTTTGCAAACTCAAACGCCATTGGGGGTGTTGCATGCAATAATCGATGGTTTGTTGCACGTAGTTGTCGTCGTCGTTAGAGGTTGCAATATACGACTTATCTAACGGTTGTAGGTAGTGGTTTTCAAAATCTAAATCTATAAACTGTTCTGGCATGGCCAAACGCTGTGGGTATACCAGCTTAAGTTCGTGGCCGGTTAGTTGTACAATTTTAGAGCTGCCCTTAGGGCTTACGCAAATCCAGTCTATACTAGCAGGTACGGGCAAAGTGCCGTTGGTTTCTATGGCTATTTCAAACCCTTGGTCATGTAATTCATGCACTAAGGCCTCGTTTACCTGCAGCATGGGCTCACCACCTGTAAGCACCACAAGTGGGTGGCCCGGCAAACCCTCTGGCCAACAGCTAGCAATAAGCTGAGCCAACTCTTGTGCCTTATAGCGGCCCCCTAAGGTGCCATCTACGCCTACAAAATCTGTGTCACAAAAATCACAAATACTTGTGCCACGGCGTGTTTCACTGCCTGTCCACAAGTTGCAGCCCGCAAAACGACAAAACACCGCAGGCCGCCCTGCTTGTTTGCCTTCACCTTGTAAGGTGTAAAAAATTTCTTTAACGGAATACAACATTACAAGGCCACGTAGGGCACGGGGTCTGTGAGGCCCGCTTTAGCAAACGCTTCTAAACGTTCTACACAAGAGCCACACTTACCACAGGCTTTTTCTTGGCCTAGGTAGCAAGTCCAGGTTTGGCCGTAGTCTAGGCCCATGTTTAAACCTGCCTGTAAAATGGCTAACTTACTTTGGTGTAAAAAGGGGCTAATAATTTGTACATCATCGTAGTTGGCAATGGCAGACACAATGTTCATGGCGTCTACAAATTCTGGCCGGCAGTCGGGGTAAATGTCATGGTCACCAGAATGGGCACCATAAAATACTTCGGTAGAGCCTAAAGACACGGCGTAACCAATGGCTAATGACAACAAGATCATATTGCGGTTGGGCACCACAGTAGACTTCATGTTGTCTTCTTCATATTCGCCTGTGGGTATATCAATGTCTGTAGACGTAAGCGAAGAGCCCTGCAACAGCTGATTAATGGCAGTAATGTCTACTAACTTATGAGGCACCCCTAAGCTGGTGCACACTTTGGCTGCCACATCTAGCTCTTTACTGTGGCGTTGACCATAGTTAAAAGACACCGCAAAAACATCGTACCCCTGCTGCAAAGCAAGGTGCAATACGGTGTAGGAGTCCATGCCACCAGAATAAATGACAACGGCTTTGGGTTTGGCTTTTAAGGTCATGGTGCGGCTAATCTGTAATGCAAATAATTAAGCCGCGCAGTATACCTTATGCAGGGTGTTTACGCACTTTTAGCTAACCTAGGTTCGCCTAGGCCGCACAAAATTCCTTGCACCCACTGGGGCCTATTTAAAGTATACAAATGCACTTGGTCAAGCCCATGCTCGGCTAATTGATCGATTTGTTTTAAGGCAATTTCTATGGCCAGCTGAAATTGGTCATCAGAGTCACTTAGCTTTTCAAACTGGGCTACAATTTTGTTTGGCACCGAAGCGCCGCAGCGTGCTGAGAAACGTTGAATGGCCTGTATATCATGAATGGGCATTACGCCCACCACTATGGGCACATTAATAGCGTGCCCACGCATACGCTCGGCAAACCTAAGTAAGGCGTCTGTGTTATAACAATACTGGGTCATTACTTGGCTAGCTCCAGCTGCTACTTTAGTGGCCAAGTGCCCCATGTCTGCAGCAGCACTGCTGGCTTCTGGGTGTGTTTCTGGATAGGCAGCCACAGAAATAGTGCCATTAAACCAGTGCCGCAACCCTGCCACTAAATCGGCACCATAGGCATAGCCCTGTGGGTGGGAAACAAACTCTCCACTTGGGCTATCACCACGCAAGGCCACCAAGTGATCTACACCAGCTTCGATAAAGGCTTTAGCGGCCTGATTAACTTGGCTTCTACTCGCACCCACGGCGGTAATGTGCGCGGCAGCAACATGGCCACGTTTTTGTAAACGCTGAATAGCGCTAAAGCTTTCGGTCTGGCTTGAGCCGCCAGCACCGTATGTCATTGAACAAAATTGCGGTTGCCAAGGCTTTAGGTGCGCAAGGCAAGTGTCTAAGGCCAAGCTACTGACACTAGATTTAGGTGGGAAAAATTCAAAAGAATAACGACCAGTCAAAGCGGGCTCCAGCATTGATATAACACATCAGGGAGCCGATATTATGCCAGTTTAGGATATGCTGCTGGGTGAGATATTTATACTAAAGATGAATAAAATTCAAGTTACAGTGCCATTAACTAATGGTTTGTTAAACCAGTGAAACAGCCATAGCCATGACTAATAATACCAGTAATTCGGTTACCTCAATGCTTGCACCTGCTGTATCGCCAGTCCAACCATCTATACGCTGCATCATTAAACGGCGCATAAGGTAATAACCTAGACCCAGCGTTAACACCAAGGCAAATGACAACCACAGGTTTTGATATAGCATGAATGCAATTAATGATAACAGCCAAAACCACACCCACTTGGCCTGCGCTTGGCTTTTAAGCTGTGTACCCAAACCTTTGCCCCTAACGTACGGCGTATGCGCCACTAAAACCATCACTTGAAAACGTGCCAAAACAGGCACCAACATCAGCAGTATCCACCAGTATGTGTTTGCCCCTTGGCCCTGAGCAATCACCTCGCTTAACGCCAGCCACTTTAGCAATAACGTTAACACTAAAACGACTACGGCACTTGGGCCACAGGTGGGGTCTTTCATCAAATCTAGGGTGCGTTGCTTGTCACCAAAGCCACCAAGCCAAGCATCGGCGCTATCGGCTAAGCCATCCAGGTGCAACCCACCCGTTATCCATACCCACAGCACTAGCACCAAGCCTGCCTGTATGTGTGGGCTTACCGCTATGTGCGCATAGTTAAACGTTATTGGTAACAAAATCAAACCACCACCAATAACAGCCCCTACAATAGGGTAATAGAGCAAGGCCTTACCAGCCACTTGTGGTGGCGGTATGGTACTGGCAATAGAAAACACACGGTAAACAGGTATTCGAGTTAAGAACTGAAAAGCCAAAACCAATGCATGGTAGTGTTGATGAAGCATTACAAACATCCTAACTAGGGGCCAAATCTAGGCTTAAGTGATAGTCTGGCTGGCCGTCAGCGTTATCAAAACACGCTAGGTGTAAGTGTGCGACGCCGCCATAGGGCAAGTTTAAATTAAATAGCCCCTTGGGGGTCATATGCAACACAGAACCTAGAATTGCTCTAATAACCCCACCATGGGTAACAATAAGCATGTGTTTGCATTTTTGCGTAATCGCTAATTTAATATGGTGGTGAAGCGCTTCCATAGCCCTTGTCTGCAGCTGCAAAACAGATTCGCCATTAGGGGGCGAGCTTTCCATTGGGTTGCTCCAAAACGCATTCACGGCCTCAGGCTGTGTGCTCCATATGTCACTGCGAGACTTGCCATCCCAGTCTCCAAACGACATTTCTTGGAAGCGTTCATCGATCTGTTCCTTAGGCTCAATTAACGCAGCAAATTTTGCACACCGTTGTAACTGAGAACTCACAAGGTAATCTACTGGCAAAGAAAAACCAGCATACGTTTGCTGCATTTGAGCTAAGCCGCGGTCGGTTAAGGCCACGTCTGTGTGGCCACGGTAAATACCGTCTTCAGTGGTTTTACCATGGCGCAACAAACTAATTTGCATAACAG
>DCAT01000193.1 GCA_002312935.1 Oceanospirillaceae bacterium UBA1126
GCGCTGGCATATGTATGACACTGTCAAAGGTTCTGATTATATTGGCGACCAAGATGCAATTGAATATATGTGCAGTGTCGGCCCGCAGGCAGTGTTTGAATTAGACCACATGGGCCTGCCTTTCTCTCGAACTGAAGAAGGTCGCATATACCAGCGGCCTTTTGGGGGTCAGTCTAAGAATTTTGGTGAAGGTGGTCAAGCAGCGCGTACGTGTGCAGCTGCAGATCGCACCGGCCATGCACTATTGCACGCCTTGTATCAGGGCAATTTAAAAGGTGGCACTACTTTTTTAAATGAATGGTTTGCTGTAGACATGGTGCAAAATGACGATGGTGCTATTGTTGGTGTAGTTGCCATTTGCATCGAGTCAGGTGAAACCGTTTACATTGAAGCCAAAGCAACTGTACTTGCGACAGGTGGTGCTGGGCGTATATATCAATCCACTACTAACGCATTAATCAATACCGGTGATGGTGTGGCTATGGGATTGCGTATGGGTTTACCTGTGCAAGACATGGAAATGTGGCAGTTCCATCCTACGGGCATTGCAGGGGCTGGCACCTTAGTGACCGAAGGTTGCCGTGGTGAAGGTGGCTACCTTATTAATAAGGATGGTGAGCGCTTTATGGAGCGTTATGCGCCCAATGCCAAAGATTTAGCTGGCCGCGATGTGGTCGCTCGATCTATGGTGCTAGAAATTTTAGAAGGTCGTGGTTGCGGCCCCAACGGTGACCATGTGCTCTTGAAGCTAGATCACCTCGGGGAAGATGTGCTAGAAAGTAAATTGCCTGGTATATGTGAGTTATCGAGAACCTTCGCTCATGTAGATCCAATCTTTGAACCTGTGCCAGTAGTCCCTACGTGTCATTATATGATGGGTGGTCTGCCAACTAATATTGGTGGTCAGGTGCTCTACCCAGAATCAGAATCAGAAACCCGAATTGTTGAAGGCCTATATGCCTGTGGTGAAGCCGCCTGTGTGTCAGTGCATGGTGCTAACCGTTTAGGTGGTAACTCCTTGCTAGATTTGGTTGTTTTTGGTCGAGCAGCTGGTATTCAAATTGAAAAATCAATGCGTGAAGGCTACAATGCTGAAGCGGCAAGCCAAGCTAACGTAGATGCGGCTATGGTGCGTTTGAACACCCTAAACAATTCTGAATCGGGTGAAAGTATTGCTGAAGTTCGTGAAGAGCTTCAAAAGACTATGCAGTTATATTTTGGTGTATTCCGCGAAGGCGAAAGTATGCAAAAAGGCTTGGAGTTGCTGCGTGAATTGCGCATTAAAGTATCCAACCTGCATCTGCAAGATAAAACGGGTGCGTTTAATACTGACCGTATAGAAGCGTTAGAATTGCAAAACTTGTTTGAGGTGGCATTTGCGACAGCAATTTCTGCAGAACAGCGTAAAGAAAGTCGTGGAGCTCATGCGCGAAATGACTTTACTGAACGTGACGATGAAAATTGGCTAAAGCATTCAGTTTACTATCCTGTTGAAGAGCGTCTTGGTAAGCGAGATGTGAACTTTTCGCCCAAAACCATGGATGCATTTCCACCTAAAATCCGTACTTATTAAGGAATAGTGATATGTTAACAGTGAGTATTTATCGCTACCATCCAGAGCTTGATGCGAAGCCTTATATGCAGGACTTTCAGATTGATACTGGCGGTAAAGACCTAATGGTATTAGATGTTCTGAATTTGTTGAAAATTCAGGACCGCGGCCTTGCTTACCGCCGCTCTTGCCGAGAAGGTGTGTGTGGCTCTGACGGTATGAATATTAATGGTACCAATGGTTTAGCTTGCATTACGCCTCTTTCTAAAGTGGTAAAAAATAACAAGTTAACGTTGCGCCCATTGCCGGCGTTACCCGTCATTCGTGATCTAGTGATTGATATGGATCAGTTTTATAAGCAATATAAAAAGGTTAAGCCGTTTCTGTTGAATGACACGCCGGCTCCAGGTATTGAGCGCCTGCAGTCGCCTGAAGAACGTGCAAAACTAGACGGTTTATATGAATGCATACTATGCGCATGTTGCTCAACAGCGTGCCCTTCATTTTGGTGGAACCCAGATCGATTTATAGGTCCAGCTGGTTTGCTACAAGCTTATCGGTTCTTGGCTGATAGCCGTGATACTGCTACAGAAGAGCGCTTAGCTGATTTAGATGATCCTTTTAGTGTGTTTCGTTGTCATGGCATTATGAACTGTGTCACTGTTTGTCCTAAAGGCCTAAACCCTACCAAGGCTATTGGGCATATCCGCAACATGTTGTTAACCAGAGCGACCTAGTTTTCAGCAGTCAATAAGCTCAGGGCCATTGTTTAAAGGCCTTGAGTGCTAATTTCTTTAGTAAAATTTAACTTTGTAGCTTAACCATGTGACGCATTACAGGTTATACTAGGCGTGTTTGGTTAAGTTTGACCACAATTAGAAACCGGTGATACTGAATGCATGACAGCGTAATGGAGCAACAGAGGCGAGAGTCTCATTTCTCTGGCGGCAATTTTGCGTACATTGAAGAAATGTATGAAACTTATTTACGTGACCCCAATGCAGTTCCAGAGCAATGGCGGCAGGAGTTTGATCAACTCCCTCGAGTGCCAGACACAATTAGTGGTGACATCCCTCACTCTACAATAAAAGAACACTTTGTTCTTTTAGGTAAAAATCAAAGTAAGTCTCACCCAGTACAAACGTCTACCTTAAGTAGTGAGCACGAGCGCAAGCAAGTGAGAGTTGTGCGGTTAATTAATGCCTATCGCGTGCATGGCCACCAGGTGGCTAGCTTAGACCCCTTAGAACTTAAACCAAAAGAAGTCATCCAAACCCTTGATTTACACTTTCACGAGCTTTCTGCAGCAGACTTAGACACCGTCTTCCAAGTGGGCGCATCCTACTTGGGCAAAGATGAAATGCCTTTGTCAGAAATTATTGCTGGGCTTGAAGAAACATACTGTTCAACCGTGGGTTGTGAATATAGCCACATTGTAAATACTGATGAAAAGCTGTGGATTAGGCAGCGGGTAGAGTCGGTGCGCAGTCACCCAAGCCATACACCTGAGAAACGTCGTCATATCTTTGAGCGTTTAATGGCTGCCGAAGGCCTAGAGAAATACCTTGCGTCTCGTTTTTCTGGTGCCAAACGCTTTGGCCTTGAAGGTGGCGAAACGCTTATCCCAATGCTGGATAACATTATCCAGCGCTCAGGCAGTAATAAGGCTAAAGAAATTGTTATTGGTATGGCTCACCGTGGCCGCTTAAACGTGCTGATTAATATTTTTGGCAAAAATCCTGTTGATTTATTCGAAGAGTTTGAAGGTAAACGACCTTTAAACACCTCAGGTGATGTTAAGTACCACCAAGGCTTTTCAACCAATGTGAACACTCCTGGTGGAGAGGTGCACATGGCGTTAGCGTTTAACCCCTCGCATTTAGAAATTGCTAACCCAGTGGTAGAAGGTTCGGTACGAGCTCGTCAAGATCGCCGAAATGACACTGAAGGTGATACTGTATTACCTATTTGTTTACATGGTGACGCCGCTTTTGCAGGCCAAGGTGTTGTCATGGAAACGTTACAAATGTCCCAAACCCGTGCCTTTAAAACGGGAGGTACGGTGCATATCGTAATTAATAACCAAGTGGGATTTACCACAAGTAAGAAAGAAGATGCTCGCAGTACCCCTTACTGCACAGATGTAGCAAAATTTATTGACGCACCCATTTTCCATGTTAATGGTGATGA
>DCAT01000071.1:0-1534 GCA_002312935.1 Oceanospirillaceae bacterium UBA1126
AGAAGCACTTGATCTGTGGCCATTGATGAATATTGATGACGTGATAGGTGCCGCTTTCATGCCTACTGATGGCCAAGCTAATCCTTCAGATATTACCCAAGCCTTAGCCAAAGGAGCGCGTATGGCTGGCGCCAAGATATTTGAAGACACTAAGGTTTTGGATCTGGAAATAGACAATGGAAAAATTAAAGCTGTCATCACAGAACATGGCCGCATTGAATGTGAAAAAGTGGTGGTGTGTGCTGGGCAATGGACTCGGGAATTCGCCCAACGGTTTGGTGTAAATGTGCCGTTAATCTCGATGGAACACCAGTATATGGTGACCGCAGAAATTGAGGATATGCCTAAGAACCTGCCAACCCTTCGAGACCCAGATCGTCTAACCTATTACAAGGAAGAGGTTGGTGGGCTGGTAATGGGAGGCTATGAATCAAACCCTATCCCCTGGGCAACTGCAGGGATTCCTAAAGGTTTTCACTACGCTTTGTTGGATAGCAATTACGATCACTTTGAACAGTTGATGGAATTGTCCTTGGGTCGTGTTCCAGCTCTTGAACATGTGGGCATCAAAACCCTGACTAACGGCCCCGAAAGCTTTACGCCAGATGGCAATTTTATTATCGGTGAGGCGCCAGAATTATCAAACTTCTTCGTGGGTGCGGGCTTTAATGCTTTTGGCATCGCCGCAGGGGGTGGCGCTGGCATGGCACTGGCAGAATGGGTGCATGCAGGCGAACCTCCCTATGATCTTTGGTCTGCCGATATTCGCCGCTTTGGACGTCCACACTTTGATACGCACTGGGTGCGCACGCGCACAGTCGAGGCTTACAGTAAACACTACACAATGGATTGGCCACATGAGGAAAACCAGTCTGGGCGGCCCTGTCGCCAATCCCCACTTTATGAAATCCTAAAAGATCAGGGGGCCTGTTTTGGAGAGAAGCTAGGTTGGGAGCGGCCCAACTGGTTTGCTGATGCAGTGTATGGTGAAACTCCGCAGGATGTTTACAGCTTTGACCGACAGAACTGGTTTAACGCAGTAGGCAGAGAACATAACGCTGTTCGTGAGACTGCAGTGTTGTTTGATCAAAGCTCGTTTGCTAAGTTTTCGCTTAAAGGCCCTGATGCCCTGGAAGCACTTAGCTGGATCGCTGCCAACAATGTTGCCAAACCTGTTGGATCCCTTATTTACACCCAAATGCTTAATGATCGTGGCGGCATTGAATGCGATCTTACCATTGCACGTGTAGCCGATAATGAATATTACATTGTCACTGGAACAGGTTTCGCAACCCACGATTTTGATTGGATTAACCGAAATATTCCTGCTGGCCTCAACTGTCAGTTGTTTGACATCACCTCCTCAAACGCAGTGCTGTCGTTAATGGGACCTAACGCACGTGACATATTGCAACAGGTCACCAGTGATGATGTGTCAAACACCCAATTCAAATTTGCTACTGTGAAAACAATTAGCATTGCGGGCTGTCCAGTGCAGGCCATGCGTGTTACTTACGTTGGTGAATTGGGCTGG
>DCAT01000071.1:1846-16233 GCA_002312935.1 Oceanospirillaceae bacterium UBA1126
TGGTGAATTGGGCTGGGAACTACACCTTCCCGTAGAATACGCCACCGCCGTATACCAAGTAGTTATGATAGCTGGGAAACATCACGGGCTCATCAATGCAGGTTACCGCGCCATCGAAAGCTGCCGGCTAGAAATGGGGTATCGCGCCTGGGGTTCAGACTTAGGTCCAGATCACACACCATATGAGGCTGGGCTTGGTTGGGCAGTAAAACTAGCAACAAACCAGCCCTTTAAAGGTCGGGAGGCTATGGCGTTGCAAAAACAGGATGGTGTTAAGAAAATGTTGGCAGGTTTTACGGTTGATGATCCAAGTGTGGTTCTTTTGGGCCGGGAAACTATTTATCGTAACGGAGAACGCGTGGGCTGGTTGTCCTCTGGAGGCTTTGGCTACACTGTAAAACAGTCCATTGGATATGGTTATATCCGCGATCCAAAGGGTGTCGATAAGGATTACATTGAGGCTGGAGACTATGAGTTGGAAGTTGCCACCATCCGAGTGCCCTGCAAAGTGCATTTAAAACCTTTGCTAGAGACCTCTATAAAGACTTAAGCATAGGCGTTGAATACACGTTTAGACCAAGGTGCTATTGTTCAGTGGTTTAGCGTCTTCAATTTTACTGTTGTTCGGGTTTGTTATTGCCAGGCTGATAGTTATGACACTAGGAGTATTTCTTGTACTTGGTAAAACTAAGGACTTGGCAGGTTAAAGGTAACACACCCTTTCATCACCCTAATGCCGTTAGTTTTTCTAATGGCTGTAGCGATGGTTATTCAGTTAGCAGCCAGTCTACAAAATGTCGCTTTGCTGGCAACATATCCTGAGCGTTGGCCTCTACAAGGTAATAGTCCCAATCGGAGGTTAGGCTAAAGGTGCTCAAAGCTTTGAGCACACCACTGTCCACTAGATCGCCGACTAGAGCACCCCACCCGATGCCTACCCCTTGGCCTGCAATCACGGCCTGAACCAAAAGTGTATAGTTGTTGAAGGTAAGTACGGGTTCGCTAGGTGTTACTTGACTGCGTCGCTGGCTGAAAAACCCACGCCAATTTAACCAGCCGTGGCCCACATCATCGCCTAATTTTAATAACGGCAAAGTGGCCAGTTTTTTGTGACTTTCTATGGGGCCATATTGAGCTAACAATGACGGACTGCAGATTGGAAAAACATTGCCGATAGACAGAAGATGTGATCTGTAATTACTGGGCTTACCTTTGGCAAACACAATGGATATGTCAGTGTCTTGGGCAGTGTAGTCTAGCTGGTCTTGTGAGGTGACAATTCTCACTTCTACTTCAGGGTGCAGCTCACGAAAGCGAGGCAACCTAGGTAACAACCAAAATGCTGCAAACGCAAAATCAGTTGCAACATTTATGCACAGCCTGGAACGAGCTTTTTGCAGTCTTTCTAAGCAACTTGTCATCTGTCCAAAGCCAGATTCAACAGCTTCATATAGTTGCTCCCCAGTATCGGTTAGAGCCACCCCTCGGTAGATACGCTTAAATAATTGTAGGTCCAGTTGTTGCTCTAGGCCACGTATTTGTTGGCTTACTGCCGATTGGGTTGAACCTAATTCTTGGGCAGCTGCAGTAAAATTCAAATGGCGTGCGGCTACCTCAAAAATTAATAAACTTTGAGCCGAAGGAATGAATTTCTTTAATAACATTAGCTCACCTAATGGTTTCATTAACTTTGGCCTAGTTTACACATTTATTTGCACTGTTAAAATAGCCGATTATAAGGCCTCCCAACTTTACTGGAAAATAGCAAAAAAATATGAGTAAGGCCCGTGTCCAAACAGAACAGTATACTAACTGTCATAGCTAACCCGCTGGCGCTTTCCTCGCCCCGTCCCATTTAAACCTAACAACAGTAATTGAGTATTAACTAAGATGAAAATTGAACAAGTGACACCTGTTATTGGTGCTGAACTATCAGGCATTGATCTCAACCATCTTAGCTCAAACGAGTTAGACGATATCTATGGGGCGCTAATTGAGCACAAGGTGATTTTTTTTCGTGACCAAAATCTAACACCAGAAGCACACTTAGCCTTTGCCAAAAGCTTTGGTGAGCCAGAGGCCCCTCACCCCATTTACCCAAGCATTGAAGGTTATGAAAATATTGTCTTGCTAAAAAGTGGTGCTGGCAGCAAACCAGACACCAATGATTGGCACAAGGACATGACATTTAAAGCTAGCCCACCCTTCACCAGCATATTGCATGCCATTCAAGTGCCTGATGTGGGCGGTGATACCATGTGGTCTAACACCAACGCGGCATACACTGCGCTGCCATTAATGTGGCAAAATTATTTAGCTGACATGGAAGCAATACACGACATCGGCACCTTTAGAAATGACCTGTATTTTAAAGGTGGCATTGAAGCCGTCAACGATGGCCTAAAGAGCACTGGCTCTGCAGTGCATAAAATTGTTGATACACACCCAGTGAGTGGGCTCAAATACCTCAATGTAAATCAATCGTTTACCCGTCATATTATCGGTGAAATACAGGGTGAGAGTGATCGGATACTACAATACCTATACCAGCATATGGCCAAGCCAGAGTTTCAAGTACGTTTGCGCTGGCGCAACAATACCGTTGCTATGTGGGATAATCGCATCACCCATCACTATGCAATTTGTGACTATTTGCCTAAAGTAAGGCACATGCAACGGGTCACAGTGTTACACGATAAACGCGAGCCAAAAGGTGTGTTGGATTAGTTTTTGTAATCAGGCTGTAGACCATCAAGTTTGTGAAATCGTTAATGAGGAGAGCAATCAGATGTTTTTACCACTGCTTGCCTAATGAGGATTACACATTATTAGTTGCACACACAAATAATGGGCTTATTAAACCCAAAAAACTTTAAAGCGGAGCGACCGCAGCACAGCCGCTCCGTAATTCAGCTTACTTAGTAATCAATTGTAAAGGCACTGGTGAGTATTCCGCCACCACTTTGCTATTTAAAATGGCGTCAGCAGTCTCAACACCGATTGAACCAATCCGCGCTGCTTGTTGAGCAACTGTTGCAAGCATTGCTCCTTCTTTAACTGCCATTACAGCATCTCCAGTACCATCAAAACCAACAACAATGATGTCACGGTTAGATGATTCAATTGCTTTAATTGCCCCGAGCGCCATTTCATCATTGTGCGCAAATACTGCGTCAATATCTGACTGAGCTTGAAGAATATTTTCCATTACATTTAGACCCTTAGTACGGTCAAAATCGGCAACCTGACTGGCCACAACAACGATGCCGTCAACGGCATCAACAGCAGCATTGAAACCTTCACCACGGTCACGTGCAGCTGAAGTACCAGCAACGCCCTGGAGTTCCACAACTTTTCCTGAACCGCCCAGAACCTTTACTATTAATTCACCAGCCATCATGCCACCTTGAACATTATCAGACGCAACGTGAGACAGTACATCGCCACCAGTAGCGCCACGATCCAGTGTTACAACCGGCACTTCTGCACGATTTGCTGCGCGAATTGCGCTAACGACAGCGTCTGAGTCTGTCGGATTAATTAATAGTAATGAGATTTTTTTGCTTAAAAGGTCTTCAACATTAGCCAGTTCCTTGGCTGGGTCATTTTGACTGTCAAGTACCAAAAGTTTATAGCCAAGATCTTTTGCCTTCGCTTCAGCACCTTCTTTTAGTGTAACAAAGAATGGATTATTGAGAGTCGACAGGACCAGTCCAATAGTGCCCTCGGCAAGAGCTGGTCCGGAAAGACCAACAGAAATTGCTAATACTGCAGCTATATTACGTAGTTTTTTCATAGTAGTTTTCCTTCTTGGGTTAAATTAGGTCGAGGCTTTGCTCCGACCATCGAGAACAACTGCCAGAAGGATTACTGAACCTTTGGCAATCATCTGGAAATACGAAGAGACATCCAGAATATTTAGTGCATTGTTAAGCACACCTATGATTAACGCTCCAATGAGTGTACCGTTGATTCTGCCACGGCCACCTGTGAGACTAGTCCCACCGAGCACAACCGCAGCAATGGCATCGAGTTCATAGCCAAGACCAGCCGTGGGCTGTGCTGATTCTAGCCGTGCAGTTAAGATGATACCTGCAAGAGCAGCCAGTGCTCCACTAATTGCGTAGACAGTCACTTTGACGCGAGCAACATTAATTCCAGCGAGCTTTGTAGCTTGTTCGTTTCCACCAATCGCATAGGTATACCGACCCAACCTTGTATGGTTCAGAACGTACCAGCAAATTATGAATACAACACCAGTAATAATAACGGGGATAGGTACCCCACCAATATACCCCCCTCCAACTTCATAGAAGATATTGGCAACATCGAAATTTCCGGTTGATATTGGCCGTCCACCAGTAAATACCAAGACACCACCCCGAACCATCGTCATCGCCACAAGAGTAGCTATAAATGCTTGTACACCAAAATAGGCTACAATCGACCCACTTGCAGCCCCTAAAGCCGCTCCAAGAACAAGCGTACTTGGCAACGCCAAAATTAATGGCACGTCTGCTGCTATTAGTGTTGCGCATACAGCACCAGCAAAGGCCAATATTGAGCCAGAAGACAGATCTATCCCCGCAGTAAGGATGACAAATGTCATGCCCATAGCGATGATTGCATTGATCGACGTCTGTCGAAAAATGTTCAGTAAATTGTCAACCGTTAGAAAATTTTCGTTGATCAAGGAAACCAAAAACATAAGTAACAGTAATCCAATAAGAGGTATGTTCTCGATCACAAATTTCTTGATATTCATTCTTGTTTTCCTTCGGTAAGCCCAACAAGAGTGCAGTGCATAATAACTTCTTGATTAGCTTCTCCATGCGCAAATTCACCGGTAAGAAATCCGTTTGACATGACCAAAATACGGTCCGAAACACCTAATAGTTCTGGCATATCAGACGACATCAACAGGATACAAAGCCCTTGCGCTTTTAGCTCGTTGATAAGGGCATAAATTTCACGTTTTGCACCAACATCTACACCTCGGGTTGGTTCATCAAGTATCAGAATCTTCGGCTCTGGAATGAGCGACTTACCAATTGACACTTTTTGCTGATTGCCCCCCGACAACTGTGCGACACTGGTGTCGATACCTTGGGCTTTAATAGAAAAAGCGTCAATGTATTGAGTAACAGCTTTTCGCTCATTGTTTTTATTGATCTTGCCCAATTTACTGGTGAATCGTTGAAGCCCTGCCATGGACATATTATGGTTGATACTGTGGGCCTGAATTAGGCCTTCAAGCTTGCGATCTTCAGTGACATATCCGATACCATACTTCAGACCGTCATTGGGCGATCTGACACAAACTTCGTCACCGTCAATTTCAATACGGCCAGACCTAGCAGGATTGGCCCCATAGATTGCTTTGCCTAATTCAGTCCGGCCAGCGCCAACAAGACCTGCAAAACCTACGACTTCTCCTGCGCAAGCCTCAAAAGATACGTCTCTAACCCCTGGCGCCACCAGATTTGTTACACGTAAGCGAGTTTTCGATGACGAGGATGGAACGTAAGGATATCTATCAGACAATTCACGGCCCACCATATGGCGGATAAGCTCATCTTCGCTAATATCAGCGACTGGACTTTGGTGAACCATCGAACCGTCACGTAGCACAACCACATCGTCACACATGTCAAAAATATCACGCAGCCTGTGGGAAATAAAGATCAACCCCTTACCTGAATCACGTAACTTTTTAACTACTTCAAAGAGGATTTTAGTCTCAACGTCAGTCAGCGAGTCTGTCGGTTCGTCCATGATAATAAGTTCGGCATTCATCGAAAGTGCCTTAGCAATTTCAACCATTTGTTGTTGAGCAATACTTAGGGTGCCTGTTTCCGCTCTTGGGTCTATATCCTGTTTGAGTTTCTTCAACCAGTATTCCGCTTGATCATAAATTTCTGACCATTTCACACGCCGTGCACGATCAACAGGCTCACGGCCGAGGAATATATTCTCTCCAACAGTTAAAGCAGGGAGCAAGTTTAACTCTTGGTGAATCATGGCTATTCCTGCGTCCATAGATTGCCGTGCTGTATTAAAGTTAGTTTCCTTACCACGAAAACGTATTACGCCCGCGTCTCGTGAATGGGTTCCAGTTATGATTTTCATCAAAGTCGACTTGCCAGCGCCGTTTTCACCTGCCAGCGCAACAGCACGCCCTGCTAGCACAGTCATATCCACGCCATTAAGAACACTAACGGCGCCGAATGCTTTTTCTACACGCTCTAGCTCTAGAAGAACTGACATTAGTTATCTCTTTTTAAACAGATCAAAATGTCACTCCAGCGTATAAAATTATATTTGCAAACGGAGTGCATTCACCAGTGCGTATGCTAGCTTTGCAATGTATTATTTTAGGTTTGAAATCATCATGTTTAACGGTATCTAATGCAATAAGACTGCTCTGACCAGATTCTAGTATACGAATGGCTTTGAGCAGCTTACTCATTAGTTGGGGTTGTTGAACTTGCAACTCCTTTGCAATGACAATGCGCTCAACAAACATTTCACTACTGACCGCGTAAAAAACATCTAGCAAACCTGGGACTCCAGGAGAAACGGCGAGATCAATTTTTTCTACTGTATTGGGAACGGGCAGGCCAGCATCTCCGATACAAATCGAGTCTCCATGGCCTAGTTGTGCAACTACTGTCGAAACTGGGGCATTTAGTAGTGTTGTTTTTTTCATTAGCTCCCCGTCAAAAACGATCCAAAAATTTTATTTGGACTTCGGCATTTAGCTTAAGAATAGTATCTATTTTTTGGCATGTCAATATGAATCGTTTCATTTATATGAATGCATTCATTTTTAGAATACTGTAACATCGGGTCACGTTAACGTGTTTTATAAGTCGCTAATAACTCTTTTATTACTAAAACTAGAGACCAATAGATTAAATTTGACACAAAAATATGTACGCCTCGGGGCCAAAATCCAGGGAAATTAAAGTATCAGAAAGGTTCATAATATGACTATCTATAATCTTGGATCAATTAATGTAGATCATCTTTACATGCTCGAAAGAATACCCAAACCAGGCGAAACACTATCCTCTTTAGAAACCCACATTACTATTGGAGGTAAGGGACTGAACATTTCAGTAGCAGCACACCGCTCAGGTGCAGATGTTCGCCACATTGGGGTTGTTGGTTCAACAGATACATCCGTTTTAGATATGATTGCTGGTCTTGGATTGGATAGGGCTCTCATCTCTCAGGTAGATGTGCAAACTGGTCATGCAATTATCTATGTCGATGAAAACTCAGAAAATTCTATTGTTGTCCATGGTGGCGCAAACCTTTGCTTTTCGGAATCTCAGATTAGAACTGCTCTATCGAGTGCGCAACCCAATGATTGGCTAGTCCTACAAAACGAGACCAATGCGAATGAAATTGGGATTTCCATAGCTCGCGAGAAAGGTATGAAAATTGCGCTGGTAGCGGCGCCATTCAATGCCAAAAAAATGCCAGAACAAATAAAAAAAGTTGACTTAGTTTCGATGAACAAAACAGAGAGTGAACTATTTGAGGTGATCTCTGGCACATCAATTGGTAACTTAAAGAGCATAGACTTTTTGATTACCTACGGGGCAGATGGCGCAGTTTTTTTGTCGGATGGAGTGACTCAAAGAATTGCTGCCCACAAGGTGCACTCAATCGATACTACTGGGGCTGGGGATACTTTTTTTGGCGTCTTTATGGCACATTACACACGTAGAGGCTGTGTCAAAACAGCACTAAAAAAAGCAAATGCAGCCGCCGCGATAATAGTCCAGCGCAGGGGAGTTGCTTCGGTAGTGCCCAGCCAAAAGGAGATAGACACTTTCCTAGAAACATAGTTAAAATAGATGACCTTTAAGGACAACACCACCAAATGGGGCATGAATATACTATGATAAAAACCTCAAAAGTAACAATAAAAGAGGTGGCAAAGGATGCTGGCGTCTCTGTTGGGACCGTCTCAAGGGTACTTGCAAAAACGGCAGAGGTAAAACAGCCACTTCGAGAGCGAGTGAATCGTTCAATTATTAAATTGAAATATAAACCCAACCTCGCTGCCCGTGCACTTAGAGCCAATCATGTAAATGTTATTGGCCTTATGGTTCCCGACATAACTAATCCTTATTTTGCCCAAGTCGCAAACCTGCTTGAAAGCGAAGCATCAAAAAAAGGGTATGCGCTTATTTTGGCTAGTTCTCACGGTGATGTTAATCATGAGGCTCGACAGTTTTCAGCCCTCCTTGATCATTCACCTAAGGGTATTGTTCTTATTCCAACTAGCGATACCATCAAAATGGAACTGCCAAAGAATATACGAATTTCGATCTTGGACCGCCCCTTAGCAGAAATGAATGCCATCGCACTAGACCAAGGGAAAAGTTCTGCTCTTGCCGCAGATCACCTTGTAGAATTAGGGCACAGAAAAATTGCATATATCGCTGGACCTCATGATATTCAGACATCAATAGAGCGTGAGGCAGGATTCTCCAATCGTATTGCAGAGCTTCAAAGTAAGAATGACTCTATTGAACTGACAATATTTCGTGGCCAGTTTGACTATACTTCCGGGGAAGCCATCGCCCGAGACATACTGTCTCTTGTGCAATCCAAGCGACCAACTGCTATCGCAGCTGCCAGTGACCAACAAGCGATTGGTGCTATCCGGGCAGCAACAGACATGGGAGTATCAGTGCCAAATGAAGTCTCTGTAATAGGCTTTGACGATATCGTACTTGCAGAATTACTTGTTCCCCGACTCACAACTATACGTCAACCAGTTTACGATATGGTCATTGAAGCTTTAGACCAAATCCTTGGAAGGGATGACTCTATTTGCAATCAAAGGTACATGGGGGAACTCATTGTAAGGTCTACCACTGCTGCAGTTTAGCGTTTAAACCACAAATGCATTACCACCCTTATCATGCAGATCCTTTACGGCACGGCTTTTTAGGCTGATAAGTTTATTAAACAAAGTGAGCTTGGACTGATTTTAGCTGTGGTGTTAAAGTGAGGCTTAACAGTTCAGTTGTCGGCGTTATCTGGAGTAGTAGATGAATAAGCGAGCATTAGTCATTGACGTCACCCGTGGCGAATTTATTGAAAGCCGCCATCAAGTTATTGCTGTTATTAGTGATGCCACAGGCAAGCGCCATAGCCAATGGGGTGATGTAGATCAGCAAGTGTTCCCCCGCTCCGCAGCTAAACCACTTCAAGCGCTGCCGCTTATGCTTAGTGGCGCTGCACAAGACCTCAACCTAAGCCAACAACAAGTAGCAATGGCGTGTTCTAGCCACAATGGCGAAGCTCAGCACAGCCATCTAGTCACCCACTGGCTGGACCAATTAGGCATGACCTCTGAGCAGTTGGAGTGCGGCAGCCACTGGCCTTTATATCAGCCCGCTACCGTGGCCTTGGCCCAATCTGGTGAGGAGGCTTGCGCAGTGCACAACAACTGTTCTGGAAAGCATTGCGGTTTTTTGAGTTTTGCTCATCATCAAGGCATTGAACCAAAAGGTTATATTGACCACCAACACCCTGTTCAGCTGGCAGTGAATGATGCGATGGGCCGTATGATGGACCTTAAAGTAGCTGACTTCCCTATGGGCATTGATGGCTGCTCTATTCCTACCTATGCCCTGCCCTTACCTCGCTTGGCCATGGCGTTCGCTCGCTTTGGTACTGGTGAACAACTACCCAACGATTGGCAAAAAGCCTGCCAAAGCCTATATCAGGCTATGATCAATGAACCTTTTTATGTGGCTGGTAGTGAGCGTCACTGCACCCATGTTATGCAAGCTTACGGTGGTCAAGTGGCTTGTAAAACTGGTGCGGAAGGCGTGTTTGCAGCAGCAATCCCAAGCCTTGGTTTAGGTATTGCATTAAAAGCCTTGGACGGTACTACTCGCGCAGCTGAAGTAGCACTTAATGTGTTGTTAGATCACTTACACCTTAAGCCAATAGACCCTCAGTTTAAGCAATATTTAGAGCTGCATAACCGCAATAAAATTCATGTATCAAATGTACAGGTGGCATTGTAGAAGGTTACGCAATTTTAGCGTTACAACACTCGCTTTTTCATCAGACACAAAAAAGCCCTTAGGCCATTTCTACAATGACCTAAGGGCTTTTTAAAAAACTATGTCGTCAAAGATTACTGGCTATTTGATCACACGAAGCTTTGGCATCACCAAATAACATTTTAGTGTTTTCCATAAAGAACAAAGGGTTCTGCACGCCAGCATAGCCCGATGCCATACCACGCTTAAACACAATCACTGTTTTAGCGTCCCACACTTCAAGCACTGGCATTCCTGCAATAGGGCTCCCAGGCTTTTTGGCGGCCGGGTTAACTGTGTCGTTAGCACCGATTACCAGCACCACATCAGTGTTTGCAAAGTCATCATTGACTTCGTCCATCTCTAAAACAATGTCGTAAGGCACTTTAGCTTCTGCCAATAACACGTTCATATGACCTGGTAAACGACCCGCAACAGGGTGAATGCCAAAGCGCACTTCTACGCCTTGCGCTCGCAGTTTTTGAGTAATGTCCTGCACTTGATATTGGGCTTGCGCTACTGCCATGCCGTAGCCTGGAGTTATCACTACAGACCTAGCATTGGTTAACATACTGGCCACTTCTTCGGCAGTCGTGGGCTGTACTTCACCTTCTTCTTCGTCATCGCTTGCGATGGGGTCATTACCAAAACCACCCGCTATTACAGAGATAAATGAACGGTTCATCGCCCGACACATAATGTAGCTCAAAATTGCACCAGAAGAGCCTACCAAGGCACCTGTTACAATAAGCAAGTTATTACCTAGTAGGAAACCTGCTGCTGCAGCTGCCCAACCAGAGTATGAGTTAAGCATAGACACTACAACCGGCATATCTGCGCCGCCAATAGAGGCTACTAAATGCCAACCAAATACTAAGGCAATAAGCGCCATAATAACTAGGTAGGTGTCATTGCCACCTTGGTTAACAAATTGCACCAACATTACTGCACTCACTAACAGAGCCAGTAAATTTAGCTTGTGCCGCTGGGGTAAGTTAAGGGCTTTAGAGGACATAATGCCTCGCAATTTACCAAACGCAACTAGTGACCCAGTAAAGGTAACTGCACCAATAAACACACCCAAAAACACTTCAACCAAGTGAATATTTTGCATCACTGGGGTGAGTTCTTGAGAGTGGTCTAAATAACTATTCACACCCACAAACACAGCCGCCAGACCCACAAAGCTGTGGAGAATTGCAACCAGTTCGGGCATTTCTGTCATGGCCACTCGTTTGGCCATATAAACGCCAATGGCAGAGCCAATGAGCATCGCAATGAGAATGTAGCTAAGGCCTGTAGTAAGGGCCATAACTTTAGGGCTTAGCAAAGTAGCTACTAGCGCTAGCGCCATGCCTATAATGCCAAGCCAGATGCCACGCTTAGCTGACTCTTGCTGGGATAATCCGCCAAGGGCCATGATAAATAATACAGCGGCGATAACGTAAGCTGTGATAACCATACCTGCTTGCATTGGTCGTCTCCTATTTCTGGAACATTTTTAACATACGTTTGGTGACATAAAAGCCACCAACGATGTTAATGGACGCGATGAGCACAGAGATCAAAGCAAGAACGGTAACAAGATTGAGCTCGTCACCTACCTGAAGCACAGCTCCCACAACAATAATGCCAGACACCGCATTGGTGATGGCCATCAAAGGGGTATGCAAGGCATGTCTGACGTTCCAGACCACGTAATAACCAATAATGCATGACAACACAAACACCGTAAAGTGGCCTAGGAAGGCGGCAGGCGCATTTAGCGCAATCCAACCTACCAACACAGCACTTGCTGCGCCTAGAGCATATTTCACAGCTGCCGACATTTCCTGCTTAGTCGGCTCCATAGGCGCACTATCTTGTTCTTTCTTTGGGGGTGCTGCAGCCACTTGAATAGGTGGTGCTGGCCAAGTGACTTCACCGTCTTTACTGATGGTAATGCCACGCATGATGGGGTCTTCAAAATCGATAACTAACTGGCCATTCTTTTCAGGGCAAAGCAGCTTTAGTAAATTTACTAAGTTGGTGCCGTAGAGCTGTGAGGCTTGGCTGGGCAGACGAGCTGGCATGTCTGTGTAACCGATCACGGTCACTCCATTAGCGCTAGTGATCACTTTGCCGGGCTCGGTAAGGTCACAGTTACCACCGCCACCCGCAGCCAAATCTACAATCACGCTACCTGGCGTCATAGTAGATACCATTTCAGCAGTAATTAGCTTAGGTGCAGCTCTGCCAGGAATCATGGCCGTGGTAATAATAATATCCACTTCTTTGGCTTGCTCAGCAAATAAGGCCATTTCAGCTTCAATAAAGGCTTTACTCATCACTTTAGCATAACCATCGCCAGAGCTACTTTCTTCCTCTAGCTCTACCTCTAAGAACTCTGCACCCATAGAGTTGATTTGTTCTTTCACTTCTGGCCGGGTATCAAAGGCTCGCACTATGGCGCCTAAGCTACCGGCTGCACCCAACGCTGCTAGACCTGCAACACCTGCACCTATAATAAGTACTTTAGCAGGAGGCACCTTACCTGCAGCAGTAATTTGGCCAGTAAAGAAACGGCCAAAGTGGTGGGCTGCTTCAATCACTGCACGATAGCCACCGATATTAGCCATGGAGCTTAAGGCATCCATAGACTGAGAGCGGGATATGCGCGGCACAGACTCCATGGACATGGCTGTAATATTTCGCTGCGCAAGCTGCTTAAGCTGTTCTTCGTTCTGAGCAGGCGCCATAAAGCTGATCAAATGACCACCATCTTTAAGCAGGTCTAACTCATGGCAAGCTTGGCTAGGGTGATCTAGAAGGGGATTTACTTTAAGCACCAAATCACTTTGGTACACCGCTTTGGTGTCGGCGTTAATAGACGCTCCAGCAGCTTCGTATGATGCATCATCAAAATTAGCTGCATGGCCTGCGTTTGATTCAATACAAACATCAAAGCCAAGTTTTATTAACTGTTCTACTGTTTTTGGGGTGGCGGCGACTCGAGTTTCGCCAACCATAGGTTCTTTGGGTATACCGATAAGCATGGAATTACCTGTGCGTTGGTAGAAAAAATCTAGCTAAAGGATTAGTGTATTTTATTACAACCTAGTTAAAAAAAACTTGGCAGTACAGGTTTATCAACAACTAAGCTTAAGCGCAATAAAAATACTGCAATCAAAAGGCATACTGAATATATACAATAAATTGTGACACGTATACGAATAAATGGTGTGGGAGATAAGTATTAGCGATAGTGTGGCTTTCTGCCACCTGACTCCCAAGCTAGTGACAAAATCTAGCGCAATAGTTGGCCTAAACTTGTCACTAACGGGGGTATGCTTTTAGCTACATCGCCTGATTTAACACAGCTTGGAACAATACATTACACCCTGCGGTAAGGTGCTCTTGCTTGGCATCTTCAAGTTCGTTATGGCTGATACCGTCCTTGCAAGGTACAAATACCATTGCTGTAGGCGCAACACGGGAGATATAACACGCATCATGGCCAGCACCACTAACAATGTCGCAATGGCTATAACCTAGATCAACCGCAGCTTGGCGCACCGACGCCACACACGATGGGTTGAATGGAACCGGTGGGGAGTACCAGATTTGTTCAAGCGCCATGGTCAAACCTTGGCTTTTAATAATGGCGTCGCAGCCTGCCCTCAACTCCTCATCCATTGCCGACAAGGTAACATCATCAGGGTGGCGAATATCTATGGTAAAAAATACCTCTCCTGGAATGACATTGCGTGAATTGGGAAAGGATTGAATCAAGCCTACAGTGGAGCAAGCCAAAGGTGCATACTTTAGGCCTATTTCATTCACCAAGGTGATTACTTTTGCGGCACCCACTAATGCGTCTTTGCGGGTTTTCATCGGCGTTGGTCCAGCATGAGACTCTTGGCCAGTTAACGTGGCTTCATACCATCGTTGGCCTTGAGCATCCGTCACCACACCTATGGTGAGGTCTTCATGCTCAAGTATCGGGCCTTGCTCTATGTGAGCTTCAAAAAAGGCTTTAATTGGGCGCTCACCCATAGGTTCTTTGCCATCATAACCAATTCTCTTTAGTTCCTCACCCATGGTTAAACCATCTAGGTCAGCGCGACTAAGGCCATATTCTAAATCAAATACACCAGCAAAAACGCCAGAAGCAACCATAGCTGGAGCAAAACGAGAACCTTCTTCGTTGGTCCAAACACTGGCTTCAACAGGCGCTCTGGTAGTAATATTTTGATCGTTAAGGCTGCGAATAACCTCTAACCCGGCCAATACACCATATACACCATCAAACTTACCACCTGTTGGCTG
>DCAT01000151.1 GCA_002312935.1 Oceanospirillaceae bacterium UBA1126
AAATAGCGTAGGTGGTGGCTCGCCAGGCTTACGACCAGACAGGGAATGTGAATAGTTTTCTATGCCCGAACAAAACCCAAGCTCTCGAATCATTTCTATGTCGTAACGGGTGCGCTGCTCTAATCGCTGCGCTTCTACTAACTTGTCGTTTTCGCGGAAATACTCCAAACGGTCTTTAAGCTCGACCTCAATCTCGTCAATGGCGCCTAACAAGGTTTCTCTAGGCGTAACATAGTGAGTTTTTGGGTAGATAGTAAGCCGTGGTACTTTGCGCAATACTTGACCGGTAAGAGGATCAAAGTAGCTTAAGCGCTCTATTTCGTCGTCAAACAATTCAATGCGCACTGCTTCTTCATCAGATTCTGCAGGAAACACATCAATCACGTCACCACGCACACGATAAGTGGCACGGTGAAAATCTAAATCATTGCGCTTGTATTGTAGCTCTGCCAAGCGACGCACTAAATCACGTTGTTCCCACTTGTCACCACGGTTTAGGTGCAGCACCATTTTATGGTAAAGCTCTGGGTCACCCAAACCATAAATGGCAGACACGGTGGCAACAATAATGGTGTCAGACCGTTCTAATAACGCCTTAGTTGCCGACAGGCGCATTTGCTCAATGTGTTCGTTTACAGATGAGTCTTTGTCGATAAAGGTGTCTGATGCTGGCACATAGGCTTCTGGCTGATAGTAGTCGTAGTAAGATACAAAGTATTCTACCGAATTATTAGGAAAGAACTCTTTAAACTCACCATATAACTGCGCTGCCAAGGTTTTGTTGTGCACCATGACCAGCGTAGGCCGCTGCACTTTTTCAATCACCTTAGCGATAGTAAACGTTTTGCCTGAGCCAGTCACACCAAGCAATGTTTGCGCAGCTAAGCCAGCATCAATGCCTTCTATTAACTGTTTGATAGCCGTCGGCTGGTCACCAGCAGGCTCAAATTTGGACTTCAATTCAAATAGAGGATTCATTATTTACGTCATTTGGATTCATTATCTAGGGCCTAGCGTGATACCCTAACCAGCAAACCCAATAGTATAACGGAGTTATGCCAGTGACGTGGCCTCTTTCGCAACGATTACATTCTTTTACGCCCTCTGCTACGGTGAGCATTAGTAACCTTGCCTCACAAATGAAAGCTGAGGGAGAGGACGTGATTAATCTAGCTGTTGGTGAGCCAGACTTTGATACCCCTAACCACGTCATCGAAGCCGCGATAATGGCGATGAACGCTGGCCAAACGCGTTATACCAATGTAGCCGGGACCTTGGCCTTACGCCAAGCGGTGTGTGATAAATACCAACGAGACAACCTGCTTAGCTACCAAGTGCAACAAGTTTTGGTGAGTAATGGTGCTAAACAAAGCATCTACAACCTCACTGTTGCCCTATTAAATGTGGGTGACCAAGTGATTCTGCCAGCACCCTACTGGGTGTCCTATTCGGCCATGGTGACCATGACCGGCGCCAAGTGTGTCTTTATACCTTGCCCAGCATCCCAAGCCTTTAAACTTACTGCTGCACAACTAGCCGATGCAATTACACCTGCTACTAAATTATTAATACTCAATAGCCCAAGCAACCCCAGTGGTCAAGCCTATAGCCCTAGCGAATTAATGGATATTGGTAAAGTACTGCGGGTGAACCCACACGTTATTATTGTAAGTGACGATATATACGAACACATTTATTGGGGCCAAGAGCCTTTGGTAAATCTGCTGAATGTGTGTCCAGATCTCACTAATCGCTGTGTGTTAGTCAATGGTGTATCCAAAGCCTATGCCATGACGGGCTGGCGAATTGGTTATGCTGTTGGTCCAGAAGCTATTATTGCCGCTATGACCAATGTGCAGGTGGAATCTAGCTCGTGTGCAAGCAGCATTAGTCAAGCAGCCGCCCTAGCCGCCTTAGAGGGTCCTCAGGGCATATTAGCCCCTATGGTCAAGGCATATCAACGCAGGCACAATTATGTTGTTGAGCAGATCAACATGATGCCAGGACTTATGGCGTTACCTAGCCAAGGGACTTTTTATAGCTTCGTAGATTGCAGTGGGGCAATGACTCAACTAAATTACCAGAATGATGTAGACTTATTAAAAGACCTATTGGCCAGCACTGGGGTGGCGCTAGTGCCAGGGAGTGCTTTTGGCCTGCCGGATCACTTTCGTCTTTCTTATGCCACAGACATGGCTGTTTTGCAGCTAGCCTGTGGGCGCTTAAAGCAGTTTTTTACGCATTAGACGTCTGCTGCATTTGCCATAACCTAGCATAGTGGCCACCGTGAGTGAGTAACTCTTGATGACTACCCTGCTCCACAAGTTTACCATCATCAATGACCAGAATTCGATCTGCATCCACAATAGTAGATAACCGATGAGCAATCACAATGGTGGTTTTGTTAGCTGATATTTGTGCCAAGGCTTTAAGAATACTTCGCTCAGATTCAGAATCTAGTGCTGAAGTCGCTTCATCAAACAATAATATTGATGGATTTTTAAGTAACACTCTAGCGATAGCAATACGTTGCTTTTCACCACCAGATACCTTCAGGCCGCGTTCACCCACAATGGTTTGCACGCCTTCAGGAATAGACTCTACAAAAGTGCGCAGAGAAGCCATATCAATGGCTTTCCAAATAGCTTCATCGCTGGCATCTGTGCAGCCATAAGCCACGTTATTCCAGATAGTATCATTAAATAGAACGGTGTCTTGGGGCACTACACCAATAGCTTGCCTTAAGCTGAGTTGCTGAACATCTCTCAAGTCCTGGCCATCAATGCGGATGGAGCCCACACTGATATCATAAAACCGAAATAGCAGCCGCCCAATGGTAGACTTACCAGAGCCACTGGGGCCTACAATGGCCACTTTTTCGCCAGGAGCTACGCTAAAACTAAGTTTTTTTAGAATTTGACGCTGGTTTTGGTAACTAAAATCAACCTGTTCAAACTCTATCGCTGCATGCTGAACATTTATGATGGGCGCATCAGTTTTATCTTGCACTGTGGACTGGCGTTTTAATAAGCCAAACATATTCTCTATGTCAGACAGAGCTCGGCGTATCTCCCGATATATAAAACCTAAGGCACTTAGTGGCACAAATAACTGTAGCAAATACAAGTTTACCATTACCAAATCACCAATAGTCATGGAACCATCAGCAACGCCTTTAGCTGCCAAATACATCAAACAGGTCACCCCTAAACCAATAATTAAGGCTTGCCCGGAGTTAAGCAGCGCTAGGGATAAACGGTTATCTACACGCGCCTGTTCCCAAGCTTGTAGGTTCACATTGTATTGCTCAGCTTCAAAGGCTTCGTTATTGAAATACTTCACTGTTTCGTAATTCAATAAGCTGTCTACTGCACGGGTACTGGATTTGCTATCCAACCGATTGGCTTCTTTTACAAAGCGAGTGCGCCATTCTGTGGTTTTAATGCTAAACACTACATAGACCACTACACAGACTAAAGTGACTGCAGAAAACCAAACGTCAAAGGCAAACAACAAAATGAGCATCACCCCAATTAGCTCAAGAATAGTAGGTAGAATGTTAAACACCATAAAGCGCATCATAAAATTGATGCCATTAGTGCCACGGTCTATGTCACGGGAGATGCCTCCAGTTTGGCGGCTAAGATGAAAATCGAGTTCAAGCTGGTGTAAATGGGCGAACACTTCTAAACCGACTTTACGCATAGCACTTTCAGTCACTCGACTAAAAACGGCGTCACGCAGTTCACCTAAAAACACTGAACCAAAACGCAGGCCACCATACAGCAGCACAAAACCCAAGGGAATCATTAATAGTTGTTCTGGACTGCCACCATCAAAAGCATCAACGATGTGCTTGAAGGTCCAAGGAATGAGAAATGCTACGCCTTTTGAACTCACTAACAAAGCCATAGCAATAATGACCCTTGCCTTATGAATCATAAGATAGGGCCACAAAGATTTTAAAAGAACTATTAATTCAAGTTCTTTTAGGTTCTTAATCTGATGCTGTCCATAGCCTTGTTTAGCATTACTTTTCAAGACTCTAGGTGCAAAATAGCTTCAATTTCTACCTGAGCGCCTTTGGGTAAGGCATTAATGCCAACCGCCGCACGAGCTGGGTATGGCTGGTCAAAATAAGTCGCCATAATTAAATTAATGGTGGGAAAGTTAGCTAGATCAGTCATAGAAATATTTAATTTAACGGCATCTGCTAGGGAACCACCACTGGCTTCGGCTACAGCCTTTAAGTTTTCAAAGACTTGTGTAGCTTGGGCGGCAAAGTCATCACTCACTAGCAACATTGTTTCTGGATCCAATGGGATTTGTCCAGAAATATAAACTGTATTGTCTACTTTAACAGCTTGTGAATAAGTGCCAATAGCCGCTGGGGCTTTGCCGGTTGATATAATGGTCTTTGCCATGGAATGTACCTTGTATATTGAATGAGATCACCTAAGAGATAATAGCAGGCCAAGACTCACAATGGCCACACTAGACTAGGTAGAAAGATAACAAAACGAAACGATAATGGCTTATGCCCAGAGAGTTGCAAGATCTGCAAT
>DCAT01000185.1:0-7169 GCA_002312935.1 Oceanospirillaceae bacterium UBA1126
CAACGAGGCCTTGTGCTAATGCTTTAGGGCTGGCATGAATGGCAAGGTCTGCACGATAGACCCGCCCCAATTCCTCTGCACAGGCATGGATATGAATGAGCTGTTGTTTAGCCGCCTGTACCCCTAGCAGTTGGTAATTTTGTGAGGGCACTTCTGAGAAGCGGCTGCCCATTAAAATAACCAAGTCTGCATCGGCTATGGCAGCACTTAATTTAGGGTTTATGCCTAGACCAACGTCGCCAGCGTAGTTCGGGTGATTATGATTAAACAACATTTGCCGGCGGAATGAACATGCCACTGGCACATTAAACCGTTCTGCAAAGGCCTCTACCTTTGCCACTGAATCTGAGCACCAACGACTACCACCTAATATTAAAATAGGATTTGCAGCGTGCTCAGTCATTTCAGCCATTCGCTTTAAATCGGCGTGGCTAGGGTAGGTCTCTAAAGTATTAAAAGGCCTAATGGCCACGTTCGCTGCTGTGCCAGCCAAAGTGTCTTCTGGCAACACTAATACCACTGGGCCGGGGCGACCACTGGTGGCTATAGACCACGCCCGGCTTACCATTTCGGTAATGCGATCTGCAGAATCTATTTCTGCAACCCACTTAGCCATAGACCCCAAATATTGGCCATAATCTACTTCTTGAAATGCTTCTCGATGGCGTAATTTACTATTAATTTGACCAATAAATAAAATCATGGGTGTGGAATCTTGTTGCGCCACGTGGATGCCAGCACTGGCGTTGGTGGCACCTGGGCCCCTTGTGACAAAACAAACACCAGGCGTTCCGTGGAGTTTGCCCCACGCTTCTGCCATCATCGCAGCACCACCTTCTTGGCGAGCGCTAGTCACGTTAATAGTGCTGTCGTGCAGGGCATCCAGTACCTCTAAATAGCTTTCGCCGGGCACACAAAATAGTTGCGTAACACCGTGGGCCTCTAGGGCATCGACCACTAGTTCGCCACCAGATTTAGTACCAAAAGTCATAAATGCTCCCTTTAAAAGTTACAGGCGTTGTAAAGTTTTGTAGTAAGCCTTTACGGCTACTAAACGGCAGAGGTCTTGGTGATGCAACTCAAGGCCTCGAGCAGTTTCTTGGCTAATAATTGCGTTGCCCTTATCGTCAAACGATACCGGTACGATACTACTGCGAAAATTTGTTAGCTGGGTGTTACTGACTAAAAACAACTCTGCGTCATGTTTAGGTTGTGCTATTTTAGTGGGTAGCACTTCGCTGTTTTTAACCGAACTTATATCTTTCAGCTGGGCTTCTACTGTTGGGCCTGCATCAAAAATATCCACGTAACCCATATCCTGAAAACCTTCTTTTTCTAATAATCGAAGGGCAGGTCGAGTCTTTTCATGGACATGGCTGATAACCGCCTGGGCCTCAGGGCTAAGTAGGTTGACGTAAAGCGGGTACTTAGGCATCAGCTCTGCAATAAATACCTTGTTACCCAGGCCGACTAGGTAATCAGCCTGCTTAAACTCCATAGAGAAAAAGTGCGTGCCTAACCAATGCCAAAAAGGGGAGTTACCACTGGTATCATTAACACCACGCATTTCTGCGATCACTTTGGTGCCAAATCGTTCGGCAAATTGAGCCATAAACAAAAAACGACTTTTCGACAAAAGGCGTCCGTTGGTGCCACAGCGGTGTGCTTCTTGTAAGAACAAAGTACACACTTCAGCGCAACCCGTATAATGGTTGCATAAGGTAAGCACTTCCATTTTGTTATGTACTTCTAGGGTAGGTGACGCATGGACCACAGTTTGGCGGTGATAATGGTAAAAAGGTGTGCGGGTGCCTACACTGGCTTCCACTGCAGTAGTGCCTATCACTTCACCCGTTAGGGTATCTTCTAGGACAAATAAGTAGCCTTCGTCAAAGGGTTGACTCACGTGTTTGGCAAAAGACGCCACAGAGTGGGCAATTTTTTCGTTTAAAACATCACGGTTAATGGGTAAGGAGGTAAAACCTACACCAGAATCTACCGCAATTTTATACAAGGCATCTTGGTCTTGTGGACCAATAGGGCGAACAACCAACATAGTAAGCTAGCCATTAGTAGCGAATAAGATCTTATTATACGGGGAGTTACCTATTTAAGGGCAGGGTTTAACTTGCATATATGCGCCATAAATCTTCGCAAACCTGTTTATGCCCTGCGCAAGGTAAGTGATACAAAGCGCCCTGCGCAATAATGTAGCCATTAATTGATACAATTTCTGTTGGGCGACCTGCTTGGCAGTCTTGCAGCATAGACGACTTATTAAGGGCTGTTTGCTGCAAAATACGCACTGCTGTGTTGAGTAACCCCTGTGCAAGAGGCACTATGCCAACACGGGCCATAACATCCTGGGTTTCTATACATAACTGCTCCAGGCGTGGTCTAGCTTGGGGATGCTTAATGAGCTCTCCGTTAGTGCATTGGTATATGGCGGTGAGGGCATTAATTACACTATTAACAGCTAATTTGTGCCACATAGGGGTGCGAATATCTGTATGCCATGAGATATTAAGAAGGGGTGTGGGGGGGGTATTTTTGAGGCAGTGACTATTTTTGCTAGTTTTTAGCAACCTTTGAATAGGAGACGGTATTTCTGCTTCCAGTAAATGGTCACTAAAACACCCTATAAAGGTTTCACCAATGCCTGCACGGACGACATTAAAAGGACCCTTGCGCCATGCGCCATCAGTAGTTGTTGCATAATATATGTTGGCGTTTGGCATCACTCGTTGTAAGGCTTGGGCACTCCCCATACCATTTTGTAACAGGACGATTTGGGCATCATCTACCAAGTGTTTTCGCCAGGGCAATACTGCACCTAAAGTGGCGTAAGATTTACAGCACACTAGCATGTGTTTAATGGCTTCATGGGGCAGCGTGTCTGGGATCAGTGCGTTGGGCTGGGTATGAACCTTTCGATCATCTTCCAACAGGTTTATGCCACCTGCGGCTTGGTATTGTGTCAGTTGGTCTGCATCTCTTAATAACAAAGTGACTTTTGATCCACGAGCACTTAAAGCGCTGGCCCAAAGGCTGCCGATGGCACCGACACCACAAATGTGCCAAGGGTAGGATGATAGAGGAGTCATGGGTTACACTATTACCATTAAGATTTATCCGCTATTTTAACAAAGGAATTTACTAATGCCATCTTTTGATGTGGTTTCCGAGCTCGACAGCCATGAAGTATCTAATGCCTTAGACCAAGCTAACCGTGAAGTGACTACGCGGTATGACTTTAAAGGCACTAATGCCCGTTTTGAACAAGGTGAAGATCTTGTCACTATGCATGCTGATGTAGAGTTTCAATTACAGCAAATGCTGCCCATCTTGCATGAAAAGCTTATCAAACGTGGTGTAGACATCCGTTGTTTAGATGTTAAAGACCCAGAAACTACCAATATGAAAAGCCGACAGCTAGTCATGATGCGCACAGGTTTAGATAAAGAACTGGCTAAAAAAGTAGTGAAGTTTTTAAAAGAGAAAAAACTAAAAGTACAAAGTCAGGTGCAAGGCGATCAAGTGAGAGTGACAGGTAAAAAACGTGATGATCTGCAAGAAGCCATAGCCAGCCTACGTGAAGGTGAGTTTGACTTGCCTTTGCAGTTTAATAACTTTAGAGATTAGTCACCATTTCTGGGTTTACACCCATGCACCTAGGCTACCAAGCGGAATCATGCAGACATGTCTAAACCAGTAAAATTACTTAGCTTTGTTGTAGTGAGTGCCTGCGTATTGTTGGCTATAAATTTTGGTATGCGCGCATCATTTGGTTTCTTTGTGGCGCCTATCTCTAATGATTTTGGCTATGGACGTGAAGTGTTTGCACTTTCTTTGGCACTGCAAAATCTATGTTGGGGATTGTTTCAGCCCATTGCAGGGGCCATGGCAGATCGTTTTGGCACGTCTAAAACCATTTATATTGGCTCTATTGCTTATGCATTAGGTCTGTATATTACCGCCACAGCCGATAGTTATTGGGGCCTGCATATCGGTGCGGGTATTCTGGTGGGTATGGGTGTTGCAGGCACAGGCTTTGGTGTTATTTTACCCGCTTTAGCTAGAATGGTAAGTGAAGAAAAACGTGGCTTGGCCTTAGGCTTGGGCACTGCTGCAGGCTCTTTTGGCCAATTACTAGTGATTCCAGTAGCGCAAGAATTTATCGCTGCGTATGGGTGGCAAATTACGTTGCTCATTTTAGCGGGGGGTTCTTTGAGTATGCTGCTCTTGGCTAGGCCTTTTCGTAACGATGGACAGCAGTCTGAAGTGGTCAGCCAAGAACACGACCAAAGTTTATCTGAAGCCGTTAAAGAAGCGGGTGGGCATGTGCACTATTGGTTGCTTATTGCAGGTTTTTTTGTCTGTGGTTTTCAATTAGCATTTATTACGGTGCACATGCCTGCTTATTTGTCTGACAATGGATTTGATGCCAAAGTAGCTGTTATTAGTTTATCGTTAATTGGCTTATTTAACATATTTGGATGTTTGTTATTTGGCTCTTGGTCTAGCAAATACTCGAAGAAAAATCTGTTAGGTATTATTTATCTGCTGCGGGCGTTGGCTATAGCAGGCTTTATGCTAACCCCTATCACCACCATCTCAGTTTATCTATTTTCTATTGTCACTGGGTTTTTATGGCTGGCTACAGTGCCGCCTACGTCCGGCCTTGTGGCGCAAATGTTTGGTTTAAGGCACATGGGTACCCTCTACGGCATTGTTTTTTTAAATCATCAACTAGGCTCGTTTTTAGGGGTTTGGTTAGGTGGGTATTTGTATGACACAACAGGCAGTTACGATAACGTTTGGTGGGCCGCTGCTGCCATTGCGTTAGTGACTGCGGCCATTCATATTATTATTGATGAGCGGCCTGTAAGTCGCCTTAGGCCTGCAGCAGTATAACTAGGATTTACGCTGTACTTGTTTTCCTTGCGCTTTAGCCTTGCGGCGATGGGCGATTGTCTCTATGGCATCAGCACCTATGTGAGATTCACCACGTTGTTGGGCTAGTTCCATCTGGTGCTGGCGTTCTTTATAGCGCTGGCGTTGGTCTGGGGTGTGTTTGTCAAAGCAGTTTGGGCAGCTGATGCCCTCTAGGTATTTATCGCTGGTTTGCTCTTCTTTAGTAATAGGTAAGCGACACGCGTGGCATTGGTCGTATTGGCCTTTTTCCAGCTGGTGGTTTACTGTAACGCGGTTATCAAATACAAAACATTCTCCCTGCCACATAGTGTCTTCTTCTGGCACTTCTTCGAGGTATTTTAAAATGCCACCTTGTAGGTGATACACCTCTTCAAAACCCTGTTCCTTTAAGTAGGCTGTAGACTTTTCGCAGCGGATACCGCCAGTACAGAACATCGCTACTTTTTTATTTATTTTTGGGTCCATGTGGTCACTCACATACTGTGGGAATTCACGAAAGTTAGTGGTGTCTGGGTTTAGTGCACCTTTAAAGGTACCCACTTTTACTTCGTAGTCATTACGTGTATCTACTAATACGACGTCTGGGTCAGAAATAAGGGCGTTCCAGTCCTTAGGTTTAACGTAAGTACCTACTAGCTGTTTAGGGTCGATGCCTTCAACCCCCATGGTGACGATTTCTTTCTTTAGTTTTACTTTAGTGCGATAAAACGGATTGTGAGCCTCAAAGGATTCTTTAGTCACAATATTGCTCAGGCGCCCATCTTTCTCAAACCAAGTCATCAGGGCCTCTATACCCCTGCGGTTTCCTGCTACAGTGCCATTAATACCCTCTGACGCAAGTAACAAGGTGCCACGAATATTGTTGTACTCCATGACGTTAAGTAACGGCTGGCGCAGATCTTGAAATCTTTCTAGGGTGACAAATTTATAAAGGGCACAAACAACAATTTGCGACTGATCTTGAGTCATAATAATTCCTTAGCGAGCCGAAACGTAATTCCGGAGCTTAGGGGGCTTTTGCATCTTAAGTGTGCAAGCCCCTTATCGTTTTAAATTAGTACCTATTTTACTTGATAAACTGGGTATGATTCAAATAATAACGGGTTGAATTAACATTTGCTGGATGAGTTTTTAGGCTGAACCAGCACTAAGCCAATGAGCATAAAACTAAGAGCTAGCCAAATAAGGGGAGTATGGCGTTCGCCGAGTATTATCATGCCAAGGAATACGCCTGATAAGGTAACGATGTAAGCCACTTGGCTAGCAAATACCGCACCGGTTCTGCCCACTAACCAAATGTAACCAGTATAAGTCACCACGTGTAACAGGCTGTTTGCTACAATAGCCCACTCAACAGAGGTCCAGGGTTGACTTAAATCTACCCATGACCCAGTAGCCAAGGTGATGGGAGTGCAAATGACCAGGCCAATAATAGAAGCGCCACGTAAGGTAGTTAGCGCGTCGATATTAGTAGGCGTTTTATGGGCTAGGTAATTACCTTCAACACCATAAAATAATGGTGCAATAAGAGCCAGTAACATAAATAGGCCAACACCTTGGCTGCTAAAGTCTGCTTTTGGGCCAAGGATTAATGCGATAGCTACAGCGCCTAGAAGAATACCCAGCATACGAATTCTGTTGAACCGTTCACTTCTAATCAGCAAGGCGACAATGAGCGCAAACATAGGTACTGTAGCGATACCAATGGCCAATAACCCAGCGGGTAAGTGTGCAGCTGCGATGTAGGTAAACGTGTTTGGAACAATGGTACCAACCAAAGCCACAATAGTGTAAAAGCGGATGTGGGCCCAGCTCATGGGTAGAGGAGTTTTCTGAAAAACAGAAATAATGCTGAGTAATAAAGCCCCCAATGCCAGTTGCCAAAAAATCAACCCCAAGGGCTGATAACCTGTAGAAACCGCATGTTTGGTAATGACGAGAGTACTGCCCCATACGCTACCTAATAAAAGCAGCCATGCTAAGGCAAAAAAGTTTGCTGTATGTTTGTTTTTAGAAGAGTTCTTCACGGAGTGTTTGGCCTGACCTTTTTGCCTAGGTGCAGGTTAACACCTAGGTGGCGCACGTCCGCCGAAGCTATGCACACTTGTTGCTCTTTTAAAAGCACATCATTCATTTTAAGGCTCACTAAAGAAGGTAGTATTTGTTAACTCAAAACATGCCGCATAGTTGCACTAAATTAAAGTGATGTAAACGCATTTTTTGGCTTTCGAATA
>DCAT01000185.1:7563-11007 GCA_002312935.1 Oceanospirillaceae bacterium UBA1126
GTTTTACCATCGTCGAATAACGTTTTGCAGACCAAAGCAGCAACTAAACTGACTATCGACACGGCCCTGTGGAATATTCTCGGTAAGGCAACACAAGAATAATTTTACACGCTCATTGGTGTATGCCACGGTAGCTTACCCAGCATACCAGTGGTGGTTTGTGTTTTTCATCATCGTTAGGTAAGTGGGTGCTTTAGGCCGCTGAGTGCGCCAAACAATTCTATACCTCCAAGCTATTTGTTTAGGTAAAGAATTACAAAACCATGGGGTTAAGTGACTTAAAGAGCTGGTGACAGCTTATGGCGCAGTTGTTTAAAAAAGCTACAATACTGCACGCTGGTGAATTAATAGGCCTAAGGAGTATGGTTTATGCTTTACGTTCAATGCACACTTATTGATGTGTTATTCCATTTAAAAGGTATTTTTGCATCACTTATTGCAGCCTCACAGTACTTAAAAAGGTGTGTCGTCATGTGTTTGCCATTGGAATTGTTTCATAGACACCTTGTGGTTATGTAATTGCACGCCCTCTTTTTCAAGCTTTTCACGCTGTCGCAGGTAACCTTCTGTCGCAGGTGAAAAGGCTAACTTACCGCTGGCAGTAATAATGCGATGCCAAGGTAAGCTTGAGTCTTTAGGCAAATGTCGCAAACACCAACCTACCCAGCGTGCAGCGCCAGTTTGCCCAGCAAGGGTGGCCAGTTGGCCATAGCTTGCTACTTTACCTGATGGAATAGCAGCAATAGTCTGGTATAGCTGCTGGCGCGCTAATAGTTGTTGGTCTTTGCGTTGTTCGTGGGGGACTTTCATTGTTATAATATGGCCGCATATACTCCAGACAGTTACATTAACTAAGATTACATTATTATGCGTTTTCTTTTCGCCCTTTTTATCGCGGTACCCATTATTGAAATGCTGGTGCTTATTCAAGTAGGTCAAGAAATTGGTGCTTTATGGACCATTGCCTTGGTTTTGATTACCGCCTTTATTGGAATTAACCTATTACGTCATCAGGGTTTAGCAACGCTAACCAGAGCTAATTGGCGTATCCAGTCAGGCCAGATTCCGGCTAAAGAGATATTAGAAGGTATTTTACTCGCCGTTGGCGGTGCTTTACTCCTAACGCCAGGGTTTGTGACCGATGGCATTGGTTTTTTACTAT
Source organism: Oceanospirillaceae bacterium UBA1126 (assembly GCA_002312935.1). Taxonomy (GTDB): domain Bacteria; phylum Pseudomonadota; class Gammaproteobacteria; order Pseudomonadales; family Balneatricaceae; genus Njordibacter. The sequence goes on from DCAT01000185.1 coordinate 8,726, forward strand.
TGGTGCCGGTTACGCGGCAGTTTTTTGCATCACGTTTAATGGGCCGGTTTAAGTCATTCGCCAGCGCCAATGTTGCTGGTGGTAGTTTTGGTACTCAAGGTTTTGGCCAAAATGGCTTTGGCGCAGGCTCTACCAACGACGAAAGTATAATAGATGGTGAGTTTGAAGCACCTCACAATACGCAACCACGGGATAAGATAGAATAAACCCGAGTTATCTAAACTTTATTTTAGGTTTGCTATTGAAAAGCACACTTCACCCCATATCTATGGGTTCAATATTAACAATAATTCTGGCTTAGTCAGAAATACACACACTTTAGGAGTGCAAACGTAATGAGCATCCGTCCTTTACACGATCGCGTTGTAATTCGTCGTCAGGAAGAAGAAGCAACCAGTGCTGGTGGTATCGTACTACCGGGTAGTGCTGCAGAAAAGCCAAATCAAGGTGAAGTATTGGCAGTAGGCCCGGGCCGTGTTACGACCAATGGCGAATTACAAGCAATGAGCGTTAAGGTTGGCGACACTGTCTTGTTTGGCCCATATGCTGGCAACAGTACCGCTAAGATCAACGGTGAAGAAGTGCTTATCGTTAGCGAAAGCGAAATTTACGGCGTTCTCGAAGCCTAACTTAATACTATATTTGATACAGGAATTTTTCACATGGCAGCTAAAGAAGTAAGATTTGGAGATTCGGCTCGTAGCCGTATGGTAAACGGCGTAAACATTCTAGCCGATGCTGTAAAAGTAACCTTGGGCCCTAAAGGCCGTAACGTTGTGCTAGACAAAGCCTTTGGCTCACCTACCATCACTAAAGATGGTGTGTCTGTTGCTAAGGAAATTGAATTGGCCGATAAGTTCGAAAACATGGGCGCACAAATGGTGAAGGAAGTTGCTTCCCAAGCGAACGATGTTGCTGGTGACGGTACAACAACTGCAACTGTTTTAGCTCAAGCCATCCTAAACGAAGGCCTTAAGGCTGTAGCAGCTGGCATGAACCCAATGGACCTTAAGCGCGGTATCGACAAAGCGTCGGCTGCTGTAGTAGCGCAACTTGAAGCGATGGCTACACCTTGTGCAGATACCAACGCGATTGCCCAAGTAGGTACTATCTCTGCTAACTCTGATAGCACTGTTGGTATGATTATCGCTGAAGCGATGGAAAAAGTGGGTAAGGAAGGTGTTATTACTGTAGAAGAAGGCACTTCTCTTCAGGACGAACTAGATGTTGTAGAAGGCATGCAGTTTGACCGCGGTTACCTATCTCCTTACTTCGTTAATAACCAAGACAACATGACTGCTGAATTGGAAACTCCTTTCCTTTTATTAGTTGACAAGAAGATTTCTAACATCCGTGACCTGTTACCAATTTTGGAAGCGGTTGCAAAAGCGGGTCGTCCACTATTGATCGTTGCTGAAGATGTTGAAGGCGAAGCATTAGCGACCTTGGTAGTGAACAACATGCGCGGTATTGTTAAAGTATGTGCTGTTAAGGCACCTGGTTTTGGCGATCGTCGTAAGGCAATGCTAGAAGATATTGCTGTGCTTACTGGTGCGACTGTTATTTCTGAAGAAATTGGTTTGTCTCTAGAGACTGCTACTTTAGAGCAGCTAGGCCAAGCTAAGCGTGTGACCATGTCTAAAGAAAATACCATCATCATTGACGGTATTGGTGAAGCGTCTTCTATTGAAGGTCGTGTTACCGCTATCCGTGCACAAATTGCTGACACCTCTTCAGACTATGATCGTGAGAAACTTCAAGAGCGTGTAGCTAAGCTTGCAGGCGGCGTTGCCGTTATCAAGGTTGGTGCTGCTACTGAAGTAGAAATGAAAGAGAAGAAAGCCCGCGTAGAAGACGCATTGCATTCAACTCGTGCTGCTGTTGAAGAAGGCGTAGTGCCTGGCGGCGGTGTTGCTCTAGTTCGTGCTCTGCAAGGTATCGCAGGGCTAGAAGGGGCTAACCCAGACCAAACTGTAGGCATTAAAGTTGCCCTTAAGGCAATGGAATCTCCTATGCGCCAAATCGCTACCAACTCTGGTGATGAAGCCTCTGTTGTAGTAGACAAGGTTAAGTCTGGTTCTGGTAACTATGGTTACAACGCTAGCACAGGTGATTATGGTGACATGATTGAAATGGGTATCTTGGATCCTGCCAAAGTAACTCGCACAGCTCTTCAAGCAGCAGCTTCTGTTGCTGGCATGATGCTTACCACAGAATGCATGATTGCTGATGCACCGTCAGATGATTCTGGTGCTGGTGGCATGCCTGATATGGGTGGCATG
>DCAT01000086.1 GCA_002312935.1 Oceanospirillaceae bacterium UBA1126
TAATCCAGAAGCGTGGCTTTGGTACAGACGTGTTTTCAGCACTGGCAATGTTCCAGTCGTTGATACCTGGTGGCAAACCGAAACGGGAGGGCACATGATTACTCCCCTGCCTGGTGCTGTGGATACTAAGCCTGGTTCAGCGACGATGCCATTTTTTGGTGTTCAACCTGCTATAGTTGATAATGAAGGTCATGAGTTAGAGGGTGCTGCTGAGGGAAACCTCGTTATTAAAGATAGCTGGCCAGGCCAGGCCAGGTCCATTTGGGGCAATCATAAACGTTTTGAAGAAACCTACTTTTCTACCTTTGAAAATTATTATTTTACCGGTGATGGTGCACGCCGTGACGAAGATGGTTACTATTGGATTACTGGGCGCGTGGATGACGTTCTTAATGTATCGGGTCACCGCATGGGTACCGCTGAGATCGAAAGTGCTTTGGTCGCCCACAAGGCGGTATGCGAAGCTGCAGTGGTAGGCTATCCCCATGAAATTAAAGGTCAAGGCATTTATTGTTACGTCACATTACAAGACGGTGTTGATGACAGCCCTGAACTATTGAAGGAGCTAAGGCAGTGGGTTAGAGCTGAAATTGGACCAATTGCATCGCCGGATTTAATTCAATTCTCACCCAACTTGCCAAAAACTCGTTCAGGAAAAATTATGCGTCGCATCTTGCGCAAAATTGCTGCAAACGACTATGGTGAACTGGGGGATACGTCTACTTTATCAGACCCAAGTGTGGTTATTGAACTGATTGAAAATCGCTGCAACAAATAACTTTGTTGTCTTTTACATGTTTTAGGAGGTGCGTTTATGTCTAATACCTACACCATTATTGTAGCCGATGACCACCCATTGTTTCGGGCTGCCCTGACTCAGGCTATTGGCACTCAGGTGGATGGTGCTGACGTTTTAGAGGCAGAGCACCTGCAGCACTTAGAGCACCAAATGCGCAGTGAAGTAGATCTAGTGTTGCTAGATTTGCATATGCCAGGCGCCAACGGCTTTTCTGGGCTCATCTACTTGCGCACGCATTTTCCAAGTGTCCCGGTGGTAGTGGTGTCGGGTAATGAACAGCCAAGTGTGATCCATCGCGCTATGCATTTTGGTGCTGCAGGGTTTATCCCGAAGTCTTCCTCTATGACGGATATTATTGACGCCGTTAAAACTATCCTTAATGGTGGGCAATGGGTGCCAGCAGACCTGCCTGCAGCAGATCAAGCCATGGATGCTCAAGACAGTAAGTTTGCGGACCAGCTGGCCAGCTTAACTCCTCAGCAGTTTAAGGTGATGGTGATGCTTACAGAAGGGTTGCTTAATAAGCAAATTGCTTATGAACTTAGTGTTTCTGAGGCTACTATTAAGGCCCACGTCACGGCAATACTGCGCAAGCTTGGCGTTTATAGCAGAACGCAGGCCGTAATAATGGCAGGCCGGTTACGCATCGAGCACCCTCAAGATGAGGCCGTAAAGTAACCTTACCTTAGGCGGCTTAGGGTGGCCCTTAAGGCTGCAGGCTTTAGAGGCTTATTAAGGAGCAAAGCATCTTCATCAGCGATTGCTTTGGCCACTTCTTCAGTGCGATCTGCGGTAATACAAATCGCAGGTATGTGGTCATGGTAAACCTGCCTTATCCGTGCAATGGCAGCGGTGCCTGTCTGGCCTTGGTCTAAGTGGTAGTCTGCTAAAATCACATTTGGCTGGACGTCTGCGTCAACTAGGTTTTGTAATGCTTTAGACATATCAAGCGCTGTTATTACAGTGCACCCCCAGCCCCTAAGTAACTGTTCCATTCCTAGCAATATCGATGTTTCGTTGTCTATACAAAGCACTGTCATGTTCGTTAGACTTCCCCCGCCGCTAGTGTATTGACTATGGATTGTGGCTTTAGTGACTACTTTTCGGCGCTCACCAACGGGCACAACAATGCCAAATAAGCTGCCTTTACCTTGCCATGATCTTACCGTTAAGGGGTAGTTAAGTAGTTTGGCCGTCCGATCTGCTATTGCCAGCCCTAAGCCCAGCCCTTTTACATTTTGCGTGGCCGGATGATCTAGACGTTTAAACTCCTCAAATACTTCATTGAGTTTTTGTGGAGCAATACCAATTCCAGTATCCCAGACCTGAATTTCGAGTACATTTCCTTTTTTTCGGCAGCCTAACAACACTTTACCCTTTGGTGTATAGCGCAGAGCATTGGTTAAAAAGTTTTGTACAATACGACGCAAGTGTTGTTCATCGCTATGAACCGTTACGTGACATGGGACGTAGCTAAACTGAATGCCTTTTTGATGGCATAACAAAGTGAGCTCTGCTGCTAACTTTTGCAACATATTATCAATTGGAAAATGGCTAAGTTTAGGTGAAAGAGTTCCTGCATCAAGCTTGGATATTTCAATTAAAGTACCAATGAGCTCTTCAGCCGCCACTAAAGAATCATCCAAATGATGCAGGGTGCTGGCAAGTTTGCCCTCAGGATGTTGCTGCGACAAAGACGAAGAAAATAGTCTTGCTGCGTTAAGAGGTTGCATTAAATCATGACTAGCCGCTGCTAAAAATCGTGTTTTACTTTGGTTGGCTTGGTCTGCGCCAGTCTTGGCACGACTCAATTGGTCGTTTGCCACCACTAACTCTTTGGTTCGGTCTTCTACACGTTGTTCCAGGGTTTCGTTGGTTTCTTTTAATGCTGCCTCGGTGCGTTTATGGTTGGTAATGTCCATGTAGGTGTTGACGTAACCTCCACCCAGCATAGCATTGCCCCGCACCTCAAATACTGCACCATTAGCCCGGTAGCGCAGGTGGGTATTGGTAATGCCTTGTTGCAGTGTGTTTAGGCGGTCTGCAACCCCTTTGTCAATATCTCCGTCGCCGTAGTCTCCGCTGAGCGCATTGTGTCGAATCACCTCGACAATAGGTCTGCCGATAGTAATCAGCCCTTCAGGAAATTGAAACATTTCTTGATAACGTTGATTCCATACTACCAAGCGCATGTCTTTATCGACCACGCTTATACCTTGGTCGATATGCTCGATGGTAGATTGCAGCATGGAGCGATTGAACTTATATAGCGCTGATGCCTCATCAGCGATAGAGACCACATCACCCAAGTGCATTTCAGTACCCATTAAGCTAGAAGCAACAATAATTCGCGCAGAGGATGCTCCAATTACCCCGGCTAACAAACGTTCAGCATAGGTTGCTAGAGCTTGGTCGATGGGATCATTCAGATTAAGGTCTCTATTATGTGTGCGGGCAAATTGGTGAAAAGCTTCATGGGTACGATTTGAACCCAAAAATCGTTCGCAGAGGGTTTGAAGGTCACTAAA
>DCAT01000016.1 GCA_002312935.1 Oceanospirillaceae bacterium UBA1126
CCCTACCAAGGCTGAGGCAGGACGCGAGTGTGGCTTGCACACACTGGAGAGCAGTCCGTCTAACTAGCTCTAGGTGACTGCAGCCAGGTTTCATACTGGCTGCTTATACTGGCTGCCTGTGTTGCTTATGGGTCATTACATACCCATGCTAAGATGGCATTTGTACCAGTTCAGACACTTCTAAGCTGCCGCCAATATCTAAAAATGGACACGCCTTGGTAATAACTACAGCAGCTTCAATAGACTCGGCTTCGATGATAGTGAAACCCGACATTTTAGTACCCGCATCCTTAGAGACACTGCCGTCTGGAGATACATGATGGCTGTCTTTTAAAGGATTCATTGCACTAACAGCAGCTTCACCCAAACCATTAATCCACTGCATATATTTAGCAAAATGGGCTCGACCCTCGTCTGGCGTTGCAGGTTGATTACCACCTAAATAAGTGATGATGAATTGTGTCATGATAGAAAATCCAGATAATTGAGTAATAGTTAAATAGTGCCGATAAGTCTAACAGATAGCTATATTCAGTGTATATCGAGGTCTGTTAGACTTGGTCAATGCATAAAAAATTACTCATCGTTGCCCACCAGCCCTCTGCCAATACCCAACAAATGCTTGAAGCCTGCGTGGCTGGCAGCCGAGCCGCAGAAACTGAAAACGTTGAAGTATTAATTGTGGCACCCTTGGATTGCCAACCCAACCAATTGCTAGAAGCTGACGCCGTGGTCATTCTTACTACAGAAAATCTTGGTTATATGGCAGGAGCCACTAAAGATTGGTTTGATCGCGTGTACTATCCAGTACTGGAGCTAAAACAAGGGCTCCCTTACGCTTTGATTATTCGTGCCGGCATAGACGGCACGGGAACGCAACGAGCAGTAGCGTCTATTTGCACTGGGTTACATTGGAATTTAGCGCAGCCTGTGCTGGTATGCCAAGGGCCATGGCAAGGCAAATTTACTCATCAGTGCTTTGACATAGGTCAATATATGGCAGCAGGTTTAGACCTAGGTATACTTTAATACCGACTAGTTATTACAGCCATTAAAAAGCCCGCTAAGCGGGCTTTTTAGGTTTAATTCTCTGCATTAACAAAAATGAGCAATTAAAGAACCTGGCTTAGAGCTTCATCTAAAGTAGCCACAGAGCGATCTACGTTGTGCAACTTGTCTAGGCCAAATAGGCCTAAACGAAACGTACGGAAGCCCTCGGGTTCATCACACATCAAGGGCACACCCGCAGCGATCTGAATACCTAAAGCAGCAAATTTGCTACCGTTTTGAATAGCAGTGTCTTCCGTGTAGCTTACTACTACTCCAGGAGCACCAAAACCCTCAGCAGCCACACTCTTAATGCCCTTCGAGGCCAACAAGGAACGCACCGCATCCCCAAGTTCTTGCTGCTCAGACTTCACCTTAGCAAAACCATACTGTTCAGTTTCACGCATCACATCGGCAAAAGACGCAATAGAGTCTGTAGGCATGGTAGCGTGGTAGGCATGGCCTCCATTTTCATAAGCTGCCATGATGTCGCGCCACTTCTTAAGGTCACAGGCAAAGCTAGTGCTGGTAGACACTTCAAGAGCTGCAACGCCGCGCTCGCCCATCATCACTAGACCACAACACGGTGATCCACTCCAGCCCTTCTGAGGCGCACTAACTAACACATCCACGCCCATGGCTTTCATGTCTACCCACAAACAACCAGACGCAATGCAGTCTAATACAAAGATACCACCCACAGCATGCACAGCGTCGGTTACCGCTTTAATGTAATCGTTTGGCAAAATAATGCCTGCCGAGGTTTCAACATGAGGTGCAAAAACAACGGCTGGCTTTTCGCTGGCAATCGTTGCCAATACTTCTTCAATAGGTGCAGGAGCAAAGGCTTCTTGGTCTCCTGTTTTTGCTTGGCGTGCTTTAAGCACTGTAGAACTTGAAGAGATACTGCCCATGTCCAAAATTTGAGTCCAACGATAACTAAAAAAACCGTTGCGAATAACTAAGGTCTTTTTACCCGTAGCAAACTGACGAGCTACCGCTTCCATGCCAAAGGTACCAGAACCTGGCACTATGGCCACTTGGTCTGCAGTGTAGACACTTTTTAGTGTACTAGAAATATAACGCATGTCGCCTTGAAAAGACTGTGACATGTGGTTAAGTGCACGGTCAGTATAAACCACCGAGTACTCTAATAATCCATCTGGATCTATATTGGGTAATAAGCCAGCCATGAGGCCTCCTGAATTTTATTTAGACATTGGGCCTTAACACAAGCACCAAGGCCGCTAGATATAAAGCCAGCAATAAAAGAGCTTTGCTGGCTTTGAGCAGAACCTACCTATTAACGTAAGGTTTCTGCAGAATGTACCAAGAAGTCTGTAAGAGATTTGGCGAAACCACGCATTACCCAAACTTCAAACTGTGGCTGACCACTCACGTCAGCATTACGAATAACACTCACACCAATATGGTTAATGTGGCTGTGTTGAACTTCACCAATAGCAAAATGCCCTTCATCAATGTCTAATGGCAGGCCACGAGCCAATAGGGCTCGGGCGTCTTCACCAGTAATTAATAGCTGAGTTTTGCCATAGGTTTGATCCGTTGCATAAACACCACTGTTATCAGCTAGGTCTGAACGATGTGTAGTTAACAGGTAGCGATCGCGCCCCGCCCAAACCAAACGTTCATCACCTTGCACAGTCACTTGACCCTGCGCTGGAATAGCCATACCAGTCATGGCAGCAACTTTAGTGTCTACGTTTTCGCAGCCTTCAAGTTGCCACATGTTGGTGGCAGTAACATCGATGCTAACTGCAGCGAAAGTTTGTGGCATTTCAAAATGCCCATTTAGTGCATTAGCCATTAGCCTTTCACCCTTTCGTTAGTTGGATCAACAAAGTGGTTACTCACCACTTCTACTTCAACAGTTCTTCCTTTTACTGGGTAAGCGGCATAAATACGCTCACCAATGCGGTCTTTACCACCTCGCAAAAAGCCAAGTGCAATAAAGTTGCCAAGTTCTGGGCTATACGTCATGGAACTTACCCAGCCTTGCTTATCTGCACCAGCACTGGCGTTGGCATCTGTTACCAAAATAGAACCTGTAGAGATAGGCGTGCGTGGGTCAACCGACTTTAAACCTACCAATTGTGGACGATCTGGATGCACCAGACCTTCCCGGTCTTTCAAGTTTTTACCTACAAACCACTTTTTCTTAGAAGCCATGCCATCCATATGCACATCACCTAAGGTCACACGACCATCAAGCTCTGCGCCCGTAACGTGACCTTTCTCGATACGCAAAGCACCTAAGGTTTCAAGGCCGTAAGGCACAATATCGTGAACCTGACCAGCATCAATAATGGTTTGCCATATATCCGTAGCGTGATCTGATTCTGCATACACTTCGTAGGCCATTTCGCCAGAGAAGCTAATTCGCAAGATGACCATCTTGGCGCCGTTATGTTCAGCATGAACCACACCCATAAATGGAAACGCTTCGTTACTGAAGTCTACAGATGGGAAGGCAGCCGTTAAAGTAGCACGGGCATCAGGACCAGCGACAGCCATGGCACCCCAACGCTCACTCACAGAACTCACACGAACTTTTAAATCTGGCCAATCAATTTCTAAACACCGCTCTAAATAAGCCATAACTGGGCCAGCTTTGGCTGTAGTTGTGGTCATAAAGAACCGGTCTTCGGCAAAACGAGAGGTGGTACCATCATCGTAAACAATACCGTCTTCTCTTAGCATTACACCATAACGGGCCTTGCCTACTTTAAGGGTGCTGAACATATTGATATAAACACGATCAAGGAACTCAGCAGCATCTGGACCCACAATTTCGATTTTACCTAGGGACGTTACATCACAAATACCCACTTTTTTGCGCACATGTTCAGTTTCACGCTCGTATGCATCATCAATTGTCTCACCTGCTTTTGGGTAATACTGTGGACGCAGATACATACCAGCTTGAACAAATACAGCACCCGCTTTTTCATGCCACTCTTGCATTGGCGTGCGACGCACAGGCTTAAAGTGCTTGCCAATTTCGCGACCACCAAAACCACCCATGGAGACGGGGGCAAGAGGTGCACGAAAACGTGTAGTACCTGCTTCGGCAATACTGATACCTCGACACTGGGCCATAATGGCCAACGCATTAACGTTAGACGTACGACCTTGATCGTTAGCCATACCTAGTGTGGTGTAACGCTTAAGATGCTCTACAGAAATAAAACCTTCTTGATGAGACTGAACTACGTCTGCGGCTGTTACATCGTGTTGAATATCAACCAGTTGCTTACCTTTAGCAGGCACGCTCCAAAGTGGCACAATGTTTGTAGCACCATCACGATCTTGTGGTGGTTGGATTATCGGGCCAGCTTCTTTGCCAAGTTCGCCACAAGCCGCTTTAGCCGCATGTAACGCCTGAGCAACACCTGCTAGCAACCCATTTTCGCCTTCAGCAGCACCTACAGAGTAGGTATCTGGAGCTTGGTCACCAACCACAAAGGCAGCAATCTTCTTATCATACAGTGGTGGCTTACCGCCGTGTGCCGCCATTTGCACTTGCGGAGTCCAACCACCAGAATGTGCAAGCACATCACAGGAAACACGACGACGATTGCTCACGCTTTGGCCGTTAGCCGCAAGGTCTGCAATCTCAATACTACGCACTGCTTGCCAGCCCTTGGCTTCTGTTACTACACACTGGGTGAATAAGGTAATACCGCGTGATTTACAACCATCGACTAAGGCTTGGCTAGGGTACTGACGGCTATCAACTACCGCAGACACTTTAATACCAGCATCGGCATAGTCGAACGCAGTTTGGTAAGCGCTATCATTATTGGTAAATACTGCCAACGTCTTACCCGTGGCAGTACCATAGTGATTAAGCATACGACGTGCGCCAGAAGCAAGCATGACATTAGGTTTGTCGTTGTTACCAAATACTAATGGGCGCTCAATGGCACCAGCCGCAATGATAATTTTCTTGGCTTGAACCTTATGGTAATTTTGGCGTACTTTGCCATCTACACTTTCATGGGCAGCAAGCATATTGCCATCAAACCTGCCCCAACATACCGTTCGGGTTAAAACCTTAACGTTAGAAGCCGCTTTTAGGGCCGCAACAGCGTCAGCACGCCATTGTTCTAAATCAGCATTAGCTTCACTGTTAGCTTCGTTAAGTAACTGACCGCCAAGGTCGTTATGCTCATCAAACAGCACTACACGCAAACCACTTTGAGCTGCACTTAAAGCAGCAGACAAGCCAGCAGAGCCACCGCCTACTACGGCAACGTCACAGAAGGATTGAACCCGATCATAAATATCTGGGTCAGCAACTTTAGGCGGCACGCCCATACCTGCAGCAGCACGTATAGAAGGCTCATAAAACTTATACCAAAGGGCAGCTGGCCACATAAAGGTTTTGTAATAGAAACCTGCCGAAAATAATGAGCCTGGCAAAATCGCACCAGCCAGCCCGTTCACAGACATCAAGTCAAACTTTGGTGATGGGAAGCAATTTTGAGAAAACACTTCCAAACCCTTAGTAATAGGCTCCATTGTTGCCCTAGCATTAGGGTCGGCTTTACCGCCTGCGCCAATGGTAACTAATGCGCCCGTTTCTTCTGGGCCACTTGAAGTCACACCACGCGGGCGGTGATATTTAAAACTCCGCCCAACGACCTCAACACCATTGGCCAACAAGGCCGAAGCCACTGTATCACCAGCACGTGCAAGCATGGGTTTACCATCAAAGGTAAAGTTAAGTGTGGCATCGCCTAAACGGCCTTCGCCATGTCTAAATCCGCTCATGATTCAGCCTCCGGATTTTCATGGGGCAAACCCACCCAAGAAATGTCATGCGTAAAAGTGTTGCGCTGAACTTTTAACCACGCTCTGCAACCAAACGCATGATGCCAATATTCAATGTGCTCACCAGCGGGATTATCACGCTCGTAAACAAACTTATTCCACTCCTCCATAGGAGCGTCGTTGTCTGGTGTGGTGCGAGTGGCGTCTTCACCGTAAGTAAATTCACTATGTTCCCGTTCGCCACAGTAGGGGCAATTAATTCTGATCATAATTAGTGCGCCTTCGGATATGGACCCATACCCTTTTCGTCAATCGTGTAGCCTTTGGCAAAACGATCTAGGGTATAAGCTTTGTTAAGTTCGTGGGCTTCGTCATTGGCAATAGTATGCGCAAAACAATAACCCGAAGCAGGTGTCGCTTTAAAGCCACCGTAACACCAACCCGTATTGAGGTATAAACCATCAATTGGGCCAACATCGATAATAGGCGATCCATCCATAGACATATCCATAACCCCCCCCCAGTTACGCAGTAACTTAAGGCGAGACAGGCACGGCATCATGGTTAAACCACCAGCAATTACGTCTTCAAACACAGGCAAATTACCGCGCTGAGCGTAAGTGTTATAGCCATCAATGTCGCCACCGAAGACAACACCGCCTTTGTCCGATTGAGACACATAAAAGTGGCCGGCCCCAAAGGTGACAACACCATTGATTAACGGCTTATATGGCTCGGTAACAAAGGCCTGGAGTACATGGCTCTCGATAGGCAAGCGAATACCTAACTTTTGCGCCAAACGGCTAGAGCTACCGGCAACGGCCATGCCTACTTTGTCTGCATGAATGTCACCACGGTTGGTTTTAACACCAATAATACGCTCACCGTGCTTAATAAAGTCAATCACTTCGCAGTTTTGAATAATATCTACACCCAACTGATCCGCGGCACGAGCATAGCCCCAAGCCACAGCATCGTGTCGAGCATTGCCCGCGTCTGGCTGCAAAATACCACCCCATACAGGGAAGCGAGTATCTGCACTGCCATCAATAATAGGTTCGCGTTCTAGTACTTCGTCGCGGCTGAGCAATTCAGCTTGAATACCGTTTAAACGCATGGTGTTGGCTCGGCGAGCAAACGTGTCGTATTGTGACTTGGTATGAGCAATGTTCATAACACCACGCGGCGAGAACATTACGTTGTAGTTTAAGTCTTGTGCCATATCACGCCACAAGTTCATACCATGCTCGTAAAATGGTGAGTTGCCGTCTAACAAATAGTTAGAACGAACAATAGTGGTATTACGACCCACGTTACCGCCGCCTATCCAGCCCTTCTCAAGGATAGCAACATTAGTAATACCGTGATTTTTTGCCAAATAATATGCTGTAGCAAGGCCGTGGCCACCACCTCCAATAATAATGACGTCGTAGTTGGATTTTGGCTCTGGGTCCCGCCAAGCTCGCTGCCAATTTTTATGGCCTCGTAGAGCGTTCCAAGCGATGTTTAGGGCATTATATTGGCCCATGTGTGCCTCCGCTATTATTGTTGTAGCCACAGGTGGCTGGTTTGCGAAATTTTAAAGCATCTCCACACAAAATGGGATCTTTATCTAGTGTTGAAAAAATAAAATAATTGGCCTAGAGGGTAGAAGGATAAATCGACACCTTGTGTCGGTTTTGAGCATAAAGCGACAAAAAACAGGATATATTCGACTTATATGCGATTTAGACCCACTTTTTACCCTAATTTTGAATAGAACGTTAGTCTAAAGCTAACCTTCCACGGCTTAATAATTAACCGGTTTTTTTACTGTAATTTAGCGCCCGTTTAACTGGTTTTGTATTCATTATCATGCAAACTACGAACACTTGGGTAACACATTGTTTGATCCTTAGCCTTTAAAGCGACACCTCCCTTGTGCCGCTTAAAGGGGTTGTTAATTTTTTAAGTGACGGGTTTTAATGGCCACATGAACACGACGACTCTTAGCAAGGTCTTCACTCTGGTTATTGACTACAGGAGATGTTTCTCCTTTGGCAAACATTGACGTTACCTTAAGCTTTAAAGCGTTTAAGTAGTCAGCCACGCTGCGCATACGCTGTTCAGACAAGGTCATGTTGTAAGCTTCACTACCACGAGTATCTGCATGGCCAACCACCTGCACTGATATAACACTCTGCGCCAAGCCAGTCGCCATAACGAGTTGTTTTAAGCTACCCGTAGCATTGTCTGACAATGTTGCACTGGCGGTATCAAATAACACCGTTGTTTGGTAATTGTTGAACCTGTATTCAACCTGTGGGGTTAGCATTGCTTCTACTTTTTGCGTTACAGGCCTTAGCTCTGCCACTTGAGTAATAGTAGCTTTAGGCTGTTTTATAATCGGCGTTTGCGCAACAACAGCTTGCTTAACCTCCTGTTTTGTCTCTTTTTTGGTCTCCTTTTTTACCTCACTTTTAATAACTGGATCCACAATTTTTATAGGGATTAGTTTCGGTGATATTACGTTTTTAGGGGCTATTATGGGCTCTGGCTCAGTTTCCAACACTGTTGCAGCCGCTGGTTGAGCCACTTTAACGAAGGCTATTTTAGCCTCTTGATTCACTTGTTCCTCAGCTACTTTTTCAGCGTTAATCACTTGAGTAAGGGCAGCTAACGTCTTGTGTTTGTAGTGAATCGTTCTAACGGGGTTACCATTTCCATCGACCACAACAGACCCATTCGTTGTGGTCCATACTTCGCTGTTGCTGCTGGCCATGGTTGGCACTGATATAATAACCAGGGCAATTGCTATGGCACATTTCGATCGGGTGTTCATGTTAAACGTTCTCTTAGGATAGATGCTCAATTGGATGCCCTTTTTATGTTTGAGGCATTTTTTGCAAGGCAGCTTGTGGGTTGGTTTATGGCTAAAAAACATCGGCGTAACACTTCCTCTGCAATGACCTCTATGCCTGCTCGCAAAACCGCATCCCTAAAATTAAAACGCTGTATGATTTTAATAAGAATTTCAGCAGATAATTGGCTGTTCTGACGACTCAAAACCAGCAGCGATATAATCACGTTGCTTACGTAGTAAAAAATGACTCGGGGCGATATACCCTCATCGCCCACTAAAGCCAAGTAACGCGCTGCCAT
>DCAT01000102.1 GCA_002312935.1 Oceanospirillaceae bacterium UBA1126
GCTTTATAACGGCTTGTCGCCTGCATGTTGTTTACAACGAACGGCGGATGTAGGTCTGCTTAAGCTGAGTTTAAAGATGTAAAGGCACGCGAATACGCAAGTAATAAATTTGATGACGTGAAGACTGAATGTAAGCTGGACGATTAGCCATGTGTTCCACCATATGGTCCACTTGCTTCAATAGGCGTCTAGAATCAGCTAAATATCTATATAAATCAAAATAATGGTGGTACCCCTATCAGCCACACCTCGGCACACGAATCCACCGCTGTGGCTGCTCCCTTCCAGGCCTGACCAGGTTTACGGTTTATCGTTGCGTGGGGACCAATAGGGCTACCATAACGATCACAATCGATCGATTGTGAGGACGGCATTATAGGCAAAAAGCCTCTGATTCTCAAGCCATTTTTGTAAAGATATTTTAATCATATCATTCACCACAGAGGGCCACAGAGTAAACCTTAGTGAGCTAATGTGGGTGTCATTACCAAAAGACCCGATGGCACAACCCACCCTAACTTTTGATGTTGGGCTGCTTCGCTTTAGTACTAACGACTAAGCTGCTTAATTGCAAAGACTTACTAGTGAGGTGACGAGTGGGTTTATTCAAACACCGTAACTAGCATAAGGCAAAAACTCTACATCCTGCGCTTGATCACCACAAGTGTTGGCTTTAACTACCGCTAATCCATCGCCCTTCATTGCCGTAGTAAGCACCCCGGAATTTTGATTAGTCATGGCTTCTAGGGTTAGGCCTGCTTGTGCGCTAGGAACTAAACGAACACGCAGGTATTCTTGCCTTATACTTGGCTTTTTAGGTGGGTTAACTAAATGTGCACTAAGGCTGTGGCCATTGGTGTTAGTGCATCCTTGAAGAGCTAATAAAAATGGCCGTGCCATCACCATAAAAGTCACTAGAACACTAGCCGGATTGCCAGGCAAACCAAAAAATGGTGTTTGTTTTACGCTTCCAAAAGCCAACGGTTTACCAGGTTTAATGGCTAATTTCCAAACATCCAATTGGCCCAAGGTTGTTACTGCTGCTTTGACATGGTCTTCCTCACCCTCAGAAACACCGCCACTAGTAATAATAATATCGGCCGAATCTGCCGCCACAGCGAGGGCTGTCTCTGTCGTTGACCGCTCATCTGTAATAATGCCCATGTCTACTAATTCCATGCCCAGCTGATCTACTAAACCTGCCAACAAGAACCGATTGGAATTATAAATCTGGCCTGGCTTTAACACTTGGCCCGGGTTCACTAGTTCACTTCCAGTAGACGCAATAGCCACTTTTAATGGTCGATAGACGTTTACATGCTCTACCCCCATGGATGCCAACACACCTAAATGTCTGGCTTCTAACTTAACGCCAGCTCTACACACTAGCTGCCCTACCGCCACATCTTGGCCTGAGGGGCGAATGAATTGACCCCATTTTTGGCCTTGTTCTAAAGCACTTGATCGTATTCGTACACCGCCGTCTACAATCTCAATATCTTCCTGAATAACAACAAGTTCTGTATTGTCTGGCACTTCAGCACCAGTAAACACTCGTGCACAGGTTTGCGCTTTTAAGGCATGTGGCACTTGCCCTGCGGCTATGCGCTGACTCACTGGAATAATGTCTAAGTTTAAGTCCTCTACTCGCATGGCATAGCCATCCATGGCGCTGTTGTCCGCAGGAGGCACGTTTACCAAAGAAACCACTGGCTCACTCAACACGCGTCCGCGGGCATGAAACAAAGGCACGCTTTGCGCAGTTAGCTTACACCTTGCAGATGACATGATTTGTTGCTGCGCTGCAGATACGCTGGTAAGGCTCGTTTTTTTATACATACTAGCTACTGCGCTGTGTGCTGGGCAGAGGAGTGAAAGGTCACCATTTCCACAAAATTACAGGGCTTGTGCCGGCTGTCTAACTGCTGTTCAATAATGCCATCCCATGCGGTACGGCAGGCACCGGTAGATCCTGGAATACTAAAAATCACGGTGCGGTTAGCCACTCCAGCAATAGTGCGAGATTGTATGGTAGAAGTGCCAACTTCAGCATATGAAAGGCTTCTAAATAGCTCACCAAAACCTTCGATCACTTGATCAAATAAGGGTAACAGGGCATCAGGGGTGGTGTCTCTCGCGGTAAATCCAGTTCCCCCTGTGACTAGCACCGCATGAACATTACTGTCAGCCACCCACGTACTTACTGCTGCACGGATTTGATACACATCATCTTTCACAATGGAGTGCTGCGCTAAGCTGTGTCCAGCACCTTGCAAACGCTCAATAAGCGTTGCACCAGATTTATCGGTTGCTAAAGTACGCGTGTCAGAGACAGTTAATACGGCAATGTTAATTGGTTTCTGTGGCGTGCTGGCGCTAGTCATAGGATAGGTCTCTTATTTATGGCGAAAGAGTAAAAAAATAACCTCGTTAGTATACAGACTGTTTGATCTAGATTGTATATTTGCTAGCCGTTAGCCTTACTGCTCATATCAATTACTATAATCTTCAACTTTAGTTGCAAAGACTTTAGTCTCATTCACTAAGGTCTAATTTCCAATACCTACCAGTTCTCTAGACTAGAGCGCAACCTAGAAGCACATCTGCATTAACTGTTGGCAGTGCTGATCTTGGTTCAACAACAATAAATTGGAGTTTGCCATGACAGATGTAAAATCTGAAAACACAAATCACAAAGCTGGCTGGTCTCGCCGCGATGTGTTGAAAGCCACGTCAGCTGGAGCCGCAGCAGGCGTTACACCGATGTTCTTTACCCAAAACGCATGGGCAGAAGAAGCACTTGGTAACTACCCAGTTAAAGGTAGCGAAGTTGTACTGGGTTTTAACGTACCCCAAACAGGTGCATACGCAGACGAAGGCGCTGACGAATTGCGTGCCTACAAATTAGCCGTAAAGCACTTGAACAATGGTGGCGGCATGCTCGACACCCTTAAGCCAAGCAAATTGACTGGCAACGGCATTTTAGGCAAAAAGGTAACTTACGTTACCGGTGATACACAAACTAACGCTGATGCTTCTCGTACGTCTGCTCGACGCATGATTGAGCGTGACAAAGTAATTATGGTTACTGGTGGTTCTTCTTCTGGTATCGCCATTGCTCAGCAGTACCTATGTAACGAATTAGGCATTATCTTCATGTGTGGTTTGACTCACTCAAACGACACTACAGGTAAGGACAAGCAGCGTTATGGCTTCCGTCACTTCTTTAACGCTCATATGACTGGTAAGGCACTGTCTCCTGTATTAAGCAAAGAATATGGCAAAGACCGTCGTGCGTTCCACTTAACTGCTGACTATTCTTGGGGCCACACCCAGCAAGAGTCTATGCAAGAGTTTACTGAGAAAGAAGGTTGGTCAACTGCAGGCAATATTATGACGCCTTTGAAGACTACTGACTTCTCTCAGTACTTGTCTCAGGTATTAAACTCTGATGCAGACGTATTAATTTTGAACCACTACGGCGCAAACATGGTTAACTCATTAACCAACGCGGTAAACTTCGGCATGCGTGACATGCAAAAGAACGGTAAGAACTTAGAAATCGTAGTGCCTTTATACAGCCGTTTAATGGCTAAAGGTGCCGGTTCTGCCAACATCGATGGTGTATTAGGCACCTCAGGTTGGAACTGGGCTCTACAAGATGAAGGTTCTAAGGTGTTTGTTAAAACCTTTACTGATGAATATGGCTTCCCACCTTCACAGGCGGCTCACACCTGTTACGTACAGACTCTTTTGTATGCTAACGCGTGTGAAATGGCCGGAACTTTCTACCCACCAGAAGTCATTAAAGCCCTTGAAGACTTTCAATTCACTGGCGCTGGTAACGGTGAAACTTTATACCGTGGTTCTGACCACCAGTGTATTAAAAACATCTTGGTTATGCAGGGTAAATCACCTTCTGCACGTAGCAGCGAGTTTGACTACCTACAGATCGTTGATGAAGTGGATGCTAAAACTGTTGACTATGATCCAGCCATCTTTGGCGGTGAACTAGGTCCATACGTACCAGCGTAACCGCTATGTAGTGACCAATACGGGCCAGTTTTACACTGGCCCGTTTTTATTTTATTTAGACTATACTAAAAAAACAACATGATTTTGTTACAGCAACCAAAGGGAGTATCTCCACAATGGATATGACGCTCAACGCTTTTACCCTTTCTATTTTAACCGGCTTACAGCTGGGTTCTATATACGTGCTCATCGCTTTGGGCCTCACTCTTATTTTTGGCACTTTGGGCGTTGTTAACTTTGCCCATGGAGCCTTATACCTCATTGCCATTTATTTAGCTGTGAGCATTAACAATGCTCTAGGCTTCGGCCTGGCGCTTATCCTCGTGCCCCCTATCCTATTTATTATCGGGGTACTCTTGGAGCGTGGATTAATTCAACGTTTTTACGACCGCCCTCACACTGACCAGATTTTAGTGACTTTTGGCTTAGCCATCGTTATTCAAGAGCTTCTAAAGTGGGCGTTCGGTGCTAACAACATACCCTTTTCTATCCCTAGCTGGGGCAACGGTATCATCTTCATGCATGATTACTTGCCATTCCTAGAAGGATTTGTAGTGTATCCAAAGTGGCGCATGATATTGGTTGTGGTAGCCATTGTTACCGTATCAGCCGTATTCGCTCTATTGCATCTCACACGCTTTGGTTTAGTAATTCGCGCAGGAATGCGTGATGCAGAAATGTTGCAATTCCTTGGGGTTAATATTAACCGCCGCTTTATGGTGGTGTTTGGCCTAGGGGCCATGATTGCAGGTATTGCTGGTGTATTCGGTGGCCCCGTAACTCAGGTATCACCAGAAGTAGGCATGCAGTTACTTGTGCCCTCGTTCTTGATCGTAGTTATTGGCGGCATGGGCTCCTTAGGTGGTGCTGTATTAGCAAGTATACTAATTGGTATGGCGCAAAGTTTTACCGCACCTTACATTTACATTAATACCATTATTATCTACCTAATCACTGTTATCATTTTATTGGTCCGCCCACGTGGCTTGTTAGGTGCCAAAGGAGTATTTGAATAATGACCACTCAAAATAACTTTTGGCAACACAACAGAACAGTGTTGATTTTCGCTTTGATCGCTTTAACGATGCCTTTTTGGTTCCCACTAATGGGGGGTTATTCAGGCTTAGATACGAAGATTATGATCTTTTGTATTTTTGTTGTAGGTTTTGATATTTTACTTGGCTTTACTGGTTATTTGTCGTTTGGACACGCCGCTTTTTTTGGTATTTCTGCTTACGTTACGGGCATTATGTTAAAGAGTTTCTCTGACAACATTATTCCAGCCATATTAGTGGCCGTATTAGCCGCCACTCTCGTTGCAGTAATTATTGGCTTACTAACGCTTAAGAGAACAGGTATTTACTTTTCTATTCTTACCTTAGCCTTTGCAGAAATGTTCGACTCTATGGCCATGTCTATGTTGCAAAAATGGACTGGTGGTGAAAACGGTTTAACCGGCATGCCTACTCCAATGTTGTTTAACTTAAAAATGCAGGGCGACACCGTATTTTACTTTGTGACGTTTATGGCTATCTTATTGTTTTACTTGGCCAAACGTATTGAGCGCTCACCCGTAGGCTTAATGATGAAAGCGATCAAGTGCAACCAAACACGGTTGGAGTTTACCGGCATTAATGCCCGTAAATACAAGCTATTAGCCTTTGTAATAAGTGCTGTTTATGCCGCCATCGCAGGTGCATTGATGGTCGTTTATGAACCTTTTGTAGGCCACGAATTCCTTGGTTGGCATCAGTCTGGTGAAATTGTCATCATGTCTGTTATCGGTGGCGTAGGCACTCTGGTTGGGCCAATGTTAGGTGCAGGGTTCATGCTGTATTTTGAGAACGTGCTGTCGGTAAACTTGGGAGAACAGTGGTTACTTGTTTTAGGTGCAATCTTTATGGCTGTTGTCATCTTTATGCCAGGTGGTTTTATGGAAGGCATAGCCCGCCTCAAAAAACGTTATTTCACCACTGTTGACGGCGAATAAGGAACTGAATCATGGCTATATTAGATATACATCAAGTATCCTTAAGTTTTGGTGGTTTAAAAGCCTTACAAAACGTTAATTTAAAAATCGAAAAAGGCACTACACACGCCCTTATTGGGCCCAATGGTGCAGGCAAGTCAACCTTGCTGAATGTGTTAACCGGCATGCTTAAGCCTGATGACGGTTCAGTGATGTTTGATGGCAAACCCTTGCTCAATGTGAACTCTTACGACATTAACCAATTGGGCATTGCTAAAGTATTCCAAACACCAGCAATTTTTCCAGAAATGACCGTGTTACAAAACGTAACCATTCCGGTGTTTGCTGCTAGAGATGGGTCTTTTAACCTGAATATGTTTGAGGGCCGAAGCAAACAACGCCCTCTTATTGAGTTTGCAGAACAACAAATCTGTGAACTAGGGTTACAAAATCACATGCACTCCTTGGCAGGCAGCCTATCACGAGGTGACAAGCGTCGTTTGGAGATGGCTATTTGTTTGGCGAATAAGCCACGCTTATTGTTACTCGATGAACCCACCGCAGGAATGGCTCGCCATGAAACAGAGAAAACTATTGAGTTGCTGAAAAGCATGCAAGATGGCATCACTAAAGTAATTGTTGAGCATGACATGAACGTGGTCTTTTCCTTGGCTGAAAAGATTTCTGTGCTCGCTCAAGGCCAAATTATTGCTGAAGGCTCTCCAGACGAGATTAAAGGCCACCCCAAAGTTATTGAAGCCTATCTTGGCGAAGCTCAAGTTTAATAAGGGCATAAGGAAGCATACTATGAACCAAAGTAAACCAGACGCGCCTCAGTCCTTCTTCTCTTGTAGGGAGCTCAACGCTTTTTATGGCGAAAGCTATGTAGTGCAGGGCGTATCTTTTGATATACCTGAAGGTGACATTGTGGCCTTACTTGGCCGCAACGGTGCAGGCAAAACCTCTACCCTTAGAGCTATCGCAAGGGCCGCACAACCGGCTGTTAGCAGTGGTGAAATTTGGCTAAACGGCCAACCTTTGCACAACATGAAAGCCTTTGAAGCAGCACGCGTAGGTGTGCAGCTAGTGTGTGAAGATCGACGCATCATTCCAGGTGTTACGGTAGAAGAAAACTTAATCTTAGCCCAGATTGCCCAACCACTGGGTTGGCCTCTGGAAAAAATTTACGGGTATTTCCCCAAACTAGAGGAAAGGCGTAAGCAGGAAGCGTCCTCTCTGTCTGGTGGTGAACAGCAGATGTTAGCGCTTGCGCGTGCTTTGGCGCGAGATGTAAAACTACTGCTGCTGGATGAGCCTTATGAAGGTTTAGCACCGGTCATCGTGCAAGAAATTGAACGCATGCTCAAAGAAGTTAAATCTATGGGCATTACCACAATTATCGTTGAACAAAATGCTGTGGCAGCTCTCAAATTGGCTGACCATGCCATTATCATCGATACAGGCGAAATTGTGTTCACTGGCACAGCTCAAGAAGTGCTCGATAACAAAGCACTCCGTGAAGAGTACCTAGCGGTTTAATAACCAGCTGCCAATGCAAGCAATGAGGGAGAGTAATCACTGTCCCTCATTGCCTATTTATTAAAGCCAATAAAATTATTGGCTTTTTTGTCTATTTATCCACTCAAAGTTGTTTTATAACTTACCGAGCGATTAAGTATCAGGCCGCAACGCCCGTAACAGCACTCCTTCGCGCAAAGCCCCAGAAGAAAAATAAATACGGTCTAATTTTAAGCTCAGCATAATGCCTTTAAGTATGGCATAACCTGCTGGCAGCACTTCGCCTCTGTCTGCTCGCAAACCCTCTATATAAATATCATCCAAATGGTCAAAGGCTAATAGCTGCTGTTCAATTTTAGCCATTGAGGCTAAATCTAAATAAGGCATATTGTCCTCTTCTAAAGCACTCAGTGCGGCTAATGCTTTTAATGTACCTGAGGAACCAATACACACTTCCCAGCCATCCCAAAGGTCACTTAAAGACGATTGTTCAATGATGTTTTGGGCTGCTTCGACTGCATTTTGTATATAGCACTGTTTAATTTTTCGTTGCCCAAAAAACTGGCGACTAAAAGCAACACAACCCATAGGGAAACTTTGCAAACGTTGAGGATGATGTTGACCTAGTATCAGTTCTGTACTGCCACCACCAATGTCAATTACCAATTTCTTAAGCTTCTGCGAGCGTGTATCAACCCATTCACCCACCACACCAGAAAAGATTAATGACGCTTCTTCTTCTCCAGTAAGTATACGTATTGGCACACCCAATATGCCCTGCGCTGTATTGATAAACTCAGCACTATTTTTTGCCACTCTTAATGTATTAGTAGCAACCACATGACGATTATTGATCGCAACCTGTGATAATTTAGGGGCTAAACGCTGTAAACAATCTAATCCCCTATCCATGGCCTCCTGGCTAAGGAAACCCTCGTCGTCAAGACCTGCAGCCAACTGAACTTTTTCACCAGCCCTACTAACAACACGATAGGGAGACTCACACGTGTCCACTAAAGTGACATGAAAGCTGTTAGAACCAAGGTCAATGGCGGCAACTAAGTAGGTCAATGTGCGTAATCCAAAAATAGAGATTTATCAGTGTATCAAACAAACCTTAATAGGCCAATTGTGACTGCATTTCTCAATAACAGCGTTAACTATACTGACCATTATTGTGTTCGCTCCATATTAGTGCAAACACACTTTAAACCTATTTTAAACGCACCATAAATGGTGCGCGCGGTTTTATTGAACAGCCTAAATAAATACGTATCTTACTGTTTTTTATGGGATTTATTAGCTTGGCACGATAATCGCAATAGCGAGGTAAGCAATCACAACAACTTACCGAGATCCCCATGGAAAATAACTTATATGAACTCCAGTTTGCCCTGGATACTTTTTACTTTTTAATTTGTGGCGCTTTAGTCATGTGGATGGCTGCCGGTTTCGCTATGTTAGAAGCCGGGCTGGTGCGCAGCAAAAACACAACAGAAATCCTTACCAAAAACTTTGCTTTATTTTCTATTGCTTGTGTCATGTACCTAGTAGTGGGTTATCAAATTATGTATGGCGGTGGTTGGCTTTTAAGTGGTATTGAGACCATTGATACCGATCAAGTATTAGCCGACTCGGCCGCAGAAGGATTTGGTGGTGGCTCAGTTTACTCTGCTGCATCAGACTTCTTCTTCCAAGTTGTATTTGTCGCAACAGCCATGTCCATTGTGTCTGGCGCTGTGGCAGAGCGGATGAAACTATGGTCATTTTTAGCCTTTACCGTAGTAATGACTGGGTTCATCTACCCCATGGAAGGCGCATGGACTTGGAATGGTGAAGACGTATTTGGCTGGTACAACCTTGGCGAACTTGGTTTTTCAGACTTTGCAGGCTCAGGCATTGTGCACATGGCAGGTGCTGCTGCTGCTTTATCCGGTGTGCTTCTGCTTGGTGCGCG
>DCAT01000162.1:0-5652 GCA_002312935.1 Oceanospirillaceae bacterium UBA1126
TTGAACCTGTTGAATTATTTAAGATCCTAAAGTTTGAGTCTATTGTTGGCAGCGGTGGCGAAGCGAAGAAAAGAATTGGCGAAGGCTTAGTTAAAGTTAACGGTGATGTTGAGACACGTAAGAGCCGTAAAATGGTAGCGGGTGACACCATTGAATTTGAAAAACGTCACTATGAATTAAAACTCGCTTAAATAATGGACATTAGTCGTTGGTTTAATCCTGCCCATATCAGTGCAGGCTTTATTGCGCCCCTAGTCGGCTACACTAGTTCTGCCGCCATCATATTTCAAGCTGCCAATAGTGCAGGTGCCGATGATGCCATGGTAACCAGTTGGTTTTGGGCCTTAGGTTTAGGTATGGGCTTATCTACTATTGGCTTGTCGTGGTTTTATAAGCAACCTATTCTCACGGCGTGGTCTACGCCAGGGGCCGCTATTTTGGTCACCAGTTTAGCAGGCGTTCCTTTGGCAGAGGCCACGGGTGCTTTTGTACTATGTTCAATTTTAATCACCTTAGTAGGGCTTTCCGGTTGGTTTGATCGCCTTATGTCACTCATCCCACAATCTATAGCAGGTGCGATGTTAGCTGGGGTTTTAATCCCCTTCGCCATACACATGATTATGTCGTTAGAGACTGAATTAGCCTTAGTTTTATCAATGATGGTGGCATTTTTTATTAGCCGTGTCATATGGCCAAAGCTGGCTGTTATGGTTACTTTGGTCCTAGGTTTTTTAATAGCAGTAGTGCAAAATCTAATTGTCTGGCAGGATGTTGGCTTACAAATTTCAAGCCCCATTTGGACAACGCCTCAGTGGTCTTTGTCGGCTGCCATTGGTGTGGCTATCCCACTGTTCATTGTCACTATGGCTTCGCAAAACGTGCCTGGCATAGTGGTATTGCGCAGCCATGGCTATCACGCACCAGCTGCACCACTGATCACTTGGACAGGGATCACTGGCCTTCTTCTAGCACCTTTTGGTGGTTTTGCTTTTAATCTAGCTGCCATTATGGCTGCCATTTGTATGGGCAAAGAAGTGGATACAGATCCAAAACAAAGGTATCGGTCTGCGATTTGGGCTGGGTTATTTATTGTCGCAACTGGGGTTTTAGCAGGAAGTTTAACTGGCTTATTTAATAGTATGCCGCAAGCCTTGGTAGTTACAATTGCCGGCTTGGCATTATTGGGCACCATAAGCAGTAGTCTTAGCACTGCACTAGCGCACGAAGCAGAACGTATTCCAGCCATAATTACTTTAATTACTACCACTTCTGGTGTCGTTATGTGGGGCATAGGTAGCGCATTTTGGGGCTTAATACTCGGCACTATGGCTTTGTTAATTCAACGCTACCTTTCACCCAAACCTACATATTATTGATCTAAAACGTTTATTACTGGGGCTGTCTATGAAAACTGTTTATTCGCCTGAACACACTTTGCGCAATGCTAAAACAGAGCTGACTGGCGGCCAATTAGTCACACCGTTTGAGTGCCCGCAACGCGCAAATTATGTTTTAGACGCCATAAAGTTAGCGCAGCTTGGTGATGTGGTAATGCCAACGCAGTGGTCTAGACATTGGGTAGACAGCGTTCATGACAAAAACTACCTTACTTTTTTAGATACAGTATGGCAACGCTGGGTAAACGCAGGTAATCAGGGTGAGGCTATCCCTAATGTCTGGCCCTCACGTTCTATGCCTAGCCAACGAATTCCTAGACACATTGAAGGCCAATTAGGCTATTACAGCTTAGCTGGAGAGACTAGCATTAGTGAAGGTACCGCAGAAGCAGCATGGGTTTCTGCAAATGTGGCCTTGTCTGCTGCAGAATTATTGAATCACGGTGAACATAGCGCCTTTGCTCTTTGTCGCCCACCAGGGCACCATGCGTCAAATGACCAATTTGGTGGTTACTGTTTCATCAATAATGCGGCTATAGCAGCTCAAAAACTGCGATACGATGGCGCTCATAGGGTGGCTATTTTGGATGTAGATTTTCATCACGGAAATGGCACCCAAGATATTTTTTATCGGCGCGATGATGTGTTATTTTGCTCTATTCATGGTGACCCTATGGTCGCTTTTCCTTATTTTTTGGGATTTGCCGATGAAATAGGCGAAGGCCCCGGTAAAGGCTTCAACCTTAATATTCCCCTACCACGGGGCACCTCATACTCAATATGGCGCGCAGCACTTTGCAGGGCAATAACAAAAATACTTAGCTATGGTGCAGACGCTGTAGTCGTTTCCTTGGGCGTGGATACCTATGAGAAAGACCCTATCAGTTTTTTCAAACTCAAAAGTAATGACTTTATAAATATGGGTCAAACTATCGCTGAAATGGGTTTGCCAACCTTGTTTGTTATGGAGGGCGGGTATGCTGTAGAAGAGATTGGCACAAATACTGTCAATGTGCTTAAAGGTTTTGAAAACCCCACTGGATAGTCGTTATTGGGTCTATGATTAAGGCTTTAAATAAGGCAAGATGTTTTCCATTTTATAATAAGAGATTAATCCAATGCTTTCAGTTACTTCTTACTTTGACGATAACGTTAAATCTATCGCTTTCCAAGGCAAAAGCCTAGCGACTACAGTGGGGGTAATGGATATAGGTACATTTACCTTTGGCACTAGCCAGTATGAGGTCATGACCATTATCGATGGCGAACTTGAAGTTAAATTACCCGGCACCAATAGCTGGAATACCTTTAACAACGGCGATCAGTTTGAAGTAGAAGCCCACAGCAGCTTCGACGTTAAAGTTGTGCGCCAAACCGCTTACCATTGCACATATGAATAAACCGGTGCCTAAACTTTGCGATAGCACGCATTGAAAATTAAATTAGAATGAACTACATAATATTCATAAGAGTCTAAGCCGATGTCTACCATCACCAGTCGCTGCCCTCATTGCCAAAAAAACAATCGCGTGGCTGCAGAAAGAGTTAAAGACAACCCTTCTTGTGGTGCTTGTAAAGAAGCGCTATTTTCTGGCAAACCCGTGGTTGGCACCAGCACTAATTTCAACGCAATTATTCAAGCAGACAAGCCAGTTGTGGTTGACTTTTGGGCCCCCTGGTGTGGCCCCTGTGTTGGTTTTGCACCCGTATTTGAACAAGTAGCCCAAATTCAAGCCAATGATCTTCATTTTGTAAAAGTAGATACTGAAGCTGAGAAAATGTTAGGTTCTCAATTCAACATACGCAGCATTCCTACCTTAATGGTATTTAAAAATGGTAAGGTCGTAGACCAGCTCAACGGCGCATTACCCAAGCAACAATTTGAGCAATGGTTAAATGCCGCAGTGAATAAATAATACTGGTTTTTCAACTTTTTCAACCTATTAAAGCGAAGTGGATGATGAAAAAACTTAAGAATGAAAAAGAACTCCTGAAAAAAGCGATTACATTAGGCACAGTTTACGCCAGTAAGCGCGGTGTTGCGCAATTTGAAGCCACAGATTCTGCAGCCAATAAGATAGAGTATATTTACCGCCTTTTGGTGCACGATAAACTAATCCAGCCATTGCCAGCCAACCAGGTCTCACAACCCAGCATGCAACACAAACTCGCTTTATGGGTCGATCGTCAAATCAACCCGTAAAAGCACCACAAGGAACTCAAGGATTCTAGATTATGTTCAAAGATCAACAACCCTACGTTATTGTAGAACATCATCATCAGTGGCTAGAAATTACGCTCAACCGCCCTGACAGTTTCAACGCTTTGTCTCAAGAAATGATGCACCATTTGCAGATAGCCATTGATCAAGCCAATAAACAAGAAGACCTTACCTGTATTATTATTAAGGCCAAAGGCAAAGCTTTTTGCGCAGGGCATGACATCAAACAAATGCAGGCCACTGCTGAGACAGATTATTACCAAGCATTATTTCATCAGTGCAGCCACCTTATGCAATCCATTGTGGCATGCCCCATTCCAGTAATTGCTCAAGTGCAGGGGATAGCAACTGCAGCTGGTTGCCAATTAGTGGCTAGCTGCGACCTAGCAATTTCATCTAATGGTGCTCGCTTTGCAGTTTCTGGCATTAACTTAGGCCTGTTCTGCTCTACCCCAGCAGTTGCTCTTAGTCGCAACATTCATCCAAAGCACGCTATGGAAATGTTATTAACAGGGGAGTTTATCAGTGCAGACAAAGCTCAAACCCTAGGATTAATCAATGGCGTGGTTACAGATGATGAGCTTACAGCTGCCACACGGGAAATGGCCACAAAAATAAGCCTAAAAGCCAGGGCAGCAGTCCTTACAGGCAAAGCAATGTTTTACCCTCAATTAGATATGGCATTAGAACAAGCCTATGCGTTTGCCAGTGAGCATATGGTAAACAATTTACTGGATGCAGAGACGCAACGGGGTCTCAATGGCTTTGTAAACAAAACACCTAAGGGGTAACTGTGCAAGAACTCATAAAAATTATCGGTTTTGTAAAAGAAATTGACCAACTTAAAGCTGTACTCAGAAAAACTCGCCCGTTGGGCATGGAACGTTATGAAAACTCAGCTGAACATTCATGGCAAGTCACCTTAGCTGCACTGATGCTAAAAGATTACGCTGCGCAGCCTGTGGATATTAATCGAGTGTTACGCATGCTCTTGATCCATGATTTATGTGAAATTGATACTGGCGATGTCATCGTATATGATGCAGTGGGCGCAGCGCACGAAGAAGCAGAGGCTGCAGCCACGCAACGCATTCTAGGCATGCTGCCTAACCATATGGGTGATGAGTACATCGCCCTATGGCATGAGTTTGAAACTGCTAAAAGTGCTGATGCTCGTTTTGCTAAAGCGCTAGATCGCGCACTGCCCTTGATACATAATTTAAATGATCAAGGGCACAGTTGGCAAAGCCATGGCATTACTAAAGAGCAAGTGAAAACTGTTAATGGTAGTCGGATAAAGACAGGATGCCCACAGCTTTGGGACCTACTTGAGCCATTAGTAGACGAAGCCGAATTAAAAGGTTGGTTATGTTAGACCTAACAGGTGTCTAGCTGGTAGACTACGCGCCCTAATTTCACTACCAGCACAAAGCGTATTCCCTTGATTACTACCGCGAACATCACCATGCAGTTTGGCGCCAAGCCATTATTCGAAAATATTTCAGCTAAATTTGGCAATGGCAATCGCTATGGCCTCATTGGTGCTAACGGCTGTGGCAAGTCCACCTTTATGAAAATACTCAGTGGGGAGCTCACGCCCTCTGCTGGCAATGTGTCCTTCTCTCCTAATGACACAGTTGGAACCTTAAGCCAAGACCAGTTTGCCTTTGAAGAATACACTGTAATTGATGCGGTAATCATGGGCGATGCAAAACTGTGGCAGGTAAAGCAAGACCGTGAAGCCATTTATAGCCAGCTAGATATGAGCGAAGAAGATGGCATGAAGGTCGCTGAGTTAGAAGTTGAATTCGCTGAAATGGATGGCTACAGTGCCGAAAGCCGTGCCGCTGAAATTCTAACCCAAGCCGGCATAGAAGAATCTTTCCACTGGGGTCTAATGTCTCAAGTTGCGCCAGGCTGGAAACTACGTGTGCTGTTGGCTCAAGCATTGTTTGCGGACCCTGACATTTTGTTATTGGACGAACCTACCAACAACCTTGATATCACGACTATTAATTGGTTGACAGAGGTATT
>DCAT01000162.1:6000-7087 GCA_002312935.1 Oceanospirillaceae bacterium UBA1126
ACCATGATCATCATCTCTCACGATAGATATTTCTTAAACTCTGTATGCACCCATATGGCTGACATTGATTATGGTGAATTGCGTGTTTACGCTGGCAACTACGAAGCCTATACCGCTGCCTCTAACTTAATACAAGAACAGCTACTTTCGTCAAATGCCAAAAAAAGTGCAGAACGTGAAGAACTGCAACAGTTCGTAGCCAGATTTTCTGCTAACGCATCAAAAGCCAAGCAGGCCTCTTCGAGAGCGAAAAAGCTAGAAAAAATCCAATTAGATGAAGTCATTGCGTCCAGTCGTGTGTCCCCCTATATTGGCTTTACTTCACACAAAAAACTCCATCGCCAAGCATTAGTGATAGAACAATTAAGCCACGGATTTGAAGCAGAAACTTTATTTAATAATGGCGAACTTATTCTAGAAGCGGGCTCAAAACTAGCAGTCATTGGTGAAAATGGTGTGGGTAAGACCACTTTTTTACGCTGTCTATTAGACCAACTCAAAGCAAACAAAGGTGTTATTAAATGGTCGGAAAATGCTGTGCTTGGATACTGTCCACAAGATAGTACCAGCGTATTCAACAGTGAACTCACCTTGTTTGACTGGATGTCTCAGTGGCGCACACCTAAGCACGACGACCTGACCGTAAGAAGCATGCTGGGCCGTTTACTCTTTACTGCAGACGACTACCTAAAGAAAGTAGCTGTATGCTCAGGAGGTGAAAAGAATCGCCTATTGTTTGGCAAGCTGATGATGCAAGACACTAACGTGTTAATTATGGACGAACCAACAAACCATTTAGACATGGAAGCTATAGAGTCACTTAACAAAGCGTTAAAAACTTACGATGGCACTTTAATATTTGTAAGTCATGACCGTGAGTTTGTGTCCTCATTAGCCACAAGGGTGTTAGAAATAAAACATCAAACACTTGTTGATTTTCACGGCACTTATGGTGAGTACCTAGCTAAACAAGCAGCAGATAATAGTTAATTATTAGACATTTAACTAATATTAAGGCTTACAGAAACCTGCTGCTATACAACTACCCCCCACAGTGTAGGTTAATAGTCCTTTACTATTTATACTG
>DCAT01000169.1 GCA_002312935.1 Oceanospirillaceae bacterium UBA1126
CCGTCTAACGTGGCTTAGTTCATTATTCCCATAATGGTTTGCATTAAGGTACCCGAGGTATCAAGGGCCTTAGCATTGGCTTGGAAGTTACGCTGGGCACTAATTAACTTTACGAGTTGTTCTGTAAGATCAACGTTAGATCCCTCCAAGGCGCCACCTTGAATATCACCAAAGCCACCAGACCCTGCTTCACCTAAATCTACAAGGCCAGAGGCATTAGTGGCTTCAAAGCTAGCATTGCCTATCTGTTTCAACCCATTAGGGTTATCAAAGTTAGCCAACATTAATTTGCCCAAGGCCAGCTGTGTGCCATTGGTGTAGTTGGCACGCACAACACCACCTGGATCAATGTCCATACCCGATAACTCACCGCGCGGGTGGCCATCCTGAGACAAAGACATGACTGAGAAAGGCGCAGAATACTGGCTAGATAAGGTACCGTAATCTAGGGTTAAGCTTAATGGCTTCGCACCCGTAATTAATGTTGCAGGGTCGTAAACGATCGCCGCTGTGGGTGCAGTCAGCTTGCCGTCTTGGTCAAACGTCAACACGCTATCAGCTGCAGTAGTGGGGGCGATCAGATTACCATCGATATAGAGTTTAGTGTCCCACGTATTGGTGGGTGCTACCGCTGTTGCGTTGGTCGTTTTAAGAAAATACACTGTGGCAAGATGCGGATTTCCTAAAGAGTCGTATGCGGTCATCTGAGTTGACGAGTTAAAGGTATTACTATCATTAGTTGCAAATGCAACTGTAGGTTTAAGAGCCGCATCAGAGGGTAAATTTAAACCTAATTCAACTTTAGAAGTAACTTTTGGCAATCCCCCAGCTGATGTAAGTTGTAATGACTTAGCAGCATTCAGCCCAGTGGCAATTACAGACCCATCCTCACTCACTGGGAACGCTTGAAGGTACTGACCAGAAGAGTCAACGACATAGTTGTCATTATTAATGCTGAAGGAGCCTGCTCGGGTATATACCGTTTCGGTTGCGCTTAGGTCTGGACGTAAAGCAAAAAAACCTTCTCCAGAGATGGCCAAGTCTAATGCGTTACCCGACATTTCAATACTGCCCTGGCTAAACTGCTGATTGACGTTTTTTAAATAGGCACCGTGACCAATGGCACCGGACGTGCTACTAAATAAGTCACCAAAATCAGCACGAGATTTTTTAAAGCCCACAGTGCCTACGTTGGCTATGTTGTTTGATGTGACACTTAAATCTGCTTGCGCCGAGTTTAGGCCGGTGAGTGAGGTATAGAAAGACATAGACCGATTCCATATTGATGAGATTAAATTACATTTATTTAAATGGCACTGATACGCTATTGGCTAATGCGCTTCACATTATTAAAACTAACATTACCTTGCCCCGATACATTGAGGGTAACCTCACCATTCTTAAGTTGAATACTATTTACTGTGCCATACACTTGCATGGGGGGTGCTTTAGTTTCACCACTTACTAAGGCTGTAGCATTTAGGTGATAGATACCTTCTGGGGCTTGAGTCCCATCAAGTGTTACACCGTCCCATGAAAATTCTTTTGTGCCTGCTAATTGAGAACCAAGGCCTAAACTAGCCATCACTTCACCATTATCTGATGTAATTTCAATACGCACGTCGTTGGCCGCTGTCGCTAGGTCTATTGCACCGCCCAGTTGGCCCCCTTTTAGTTGCGCCAAGTTGCCATCCACTAATGCTTGTTTACCAATCATGGCCGCAGAGTTACTCATTTGTTGGCCCTGATAAATACTCACTAGTCCGTCAATAGATTCTCCCATTTCGGTGATACCACTAACGGTAGAAAACTGTGCCATCTGCCCCATAAACTCACCATTTTCCATCGGTTTCATTGGGTCTTGGTACTTTAGTTGGGCAGTTAGTAGCTTCAAAAAATCTTCTTGCCCTAGCACTGAGGTTCGATTTACTTCACTATTTTGTGTGGACTCGAATGTTCTAAGGTTTTCGGGTATCGCGTGTGCCACTGATGCAACCATCATTATCTCCTTATGTTGTTCTTGTTACCTAGACAGTTACGCCTGCTCAGGCAAACCAAAATGCTACTTGCCAAGCTGCAACGTACTCATCATCATTTTCTTTGTCGCATTCATAACTTCCACGTTGGTTTGGTAAGAGCGTGAGGCGTTAGTCATGTCTACCATTTCTTCTATGGAGTTAACGTTAGACATAAACACATAACCCTCTTTAGTCGCCATCGGGTTTTGTGGGTCGTAGCGCCTTGTATTTTCTCGCTCGCTAACAAAGATGCCGTTCACTTTCACGCTGGCTTCAAAGTTGTCTTGGGTGTAATTTTCTATCACTGTTTTAAAAATCGGTTTTTTAGCTTTATACGCTTCATCATAGGTAGAACCCACCACATCTATGTTGGCCAAGTTACTGGCAGTGGTATTCATCCGCACCATTTGAGCATTCATAGCAGAACTGGAAATTTTTAAAGCAGTTAACATTGACATTGTGCTGTTCTCTATTGGCTTAGGGTAACGCAGTGAGCTAGGCTTGGCTTATTCGCCACGCAAAGCGCTCATGACGCCTTTAATTCGACTATTTAAAAAAGTGGATGTGGCCTGGTAGCGAAGGGAGTTTTCTGTAAACAGATTGTTTTCTGTGTTAACTTCCACTGTGTTGCCATCTATAGAGGCGCTATTGGGCATTCGGTACTTAATCATGCCGTCGCCCTGTAGGGCTTGATAGTTGCTCACACCAATGTGCCGGCTATGGCTTGTGCGCATGGTATTGCCTTTCGTGGCTGCCATTACGCTGCTAAAATCAATATCACGTGCCTTGTAGTTGGGCGTATCTGCATTGGCAATATTAGATGCCAATACCGTAGTCCGCTGTTCGCGCAGCATTAAGGCGGTGGCGTGAACGCCTAGTGGATTTTGTAAAAGACTCATAATTGCTCACTACGTTTGTTAACTGTTTAGAGGCCTGAATATGCCCACTACACAGCTACTAAAGCAACGATTGTGCCAATATAAAAAAATTGTTATTTTTCATAATGTTAGAAATTATTTTATGATGTATTTAGTATCCAATATCCACAAGTGGCAAGGCCTTGCCGCTAAGTTAATACCCGGTAAATGGCTGGCATTAGTGGTCTATTTTGGGCTGGCTACAACAGCTTCTCATGCCGCACAGTGGCAGGCCCATGAAGACATTTATCAAGCAGTTAATGCATTTTCTCAACAACAGTTAGGTGGTCATGCCGGCACCACTAAGCTAGACGAACGCAGTCGCTACGCCCTGTGCAAAACCCCACTACAGGTAACACTGCCCTTTAACAACCAAAAAACGGTAAAAGTGGTTTGTGATGAAACCCTTAACACTAACAAACCCAGTTGGTCGTTATACCTATCGATTAAAGTGAAAATTAACACCCAAGCCTGGCGTGTAGTGACTGCCATTACAGAACAAGGCACTATTAATGCAAACCAAGTCGCCTTAATGGCTTATACCGGCAATAGTACTGACACCAGCAACAACTTAATCAACGGCGACACCAACCCTATTGGCAAACAAGTTAAACGCCAGTTAAACCCAGGCCACTGGCTTAGCACTAAGGATTTTAGTCAGTTACAAGTGCTGTGGCGCGCAGCAGAAGACATTCCTCAAGGCAACGTTATTGCCGCAAAGCACTTAACTGCTAGCAAAGAATCTATCTACACCAGCAGCCCTAATGGTGTTACCAACAAGAACCAACTACTAGGCCAGTTAGCAAAAAGGTATATAAAAGCGGGCAAATTGCTAGATAAAAATGATGTCGAAGGTCAGCAACGTGTGGTTATTAGTAGCCAAGCATTAGCTATGGGCAGAGAGCTCATCACCCAAGACCTCGCCATGGCATGGGTGCCAGATCACAAGCTACGAAAAATAGAGTTTATGCGCAAAGAAGCGCTAGTAGGTTGGGTTACCAAACGCTATATCGCCAGTAACACACCCTTAACTAAAGACATGTTACGCCAAGCCTACTTGGTGACTAAAGGTAGCCAGGTACGCTTACAAATTAATTTGGATACCTACCAAATCTCTAGCCAAGCACAGGCTTTGTCTAATGGCAATTTGGGTGATACAGTTGACGTTAAAGTAATGCCCAGTGGCTTAATAAAGCGTGGCTTAGTGGTTGCTAAAGGCCAATTAGAACTCATCAATTAGACACATCAAAAGGTATTTTAGCGATTTTTAACATTTTATTTAAATTAAATGCTATTTTTACTTAAGTTTTTACTTAGCCTGCCGATAGTAACTGTGAAGATGGAAAGGTAGGTTTAATAAGGTTAGAGGTGAAACGTGAACGAAATCAATCATCAGTATCGAGGAGTAACAACTGGCCGACCAAACGGTGCTGTCACTCAACCGGCTAATAATACTCAGGGCGGTCAACAACAATCACAAGTAGCGCAAAGTCAGCCTTTGGTACAACAAACTAAAACAGGGCCGAATCAAGGCGCGGATCAAGTTAAGCTTACACCAGCGGCACAAACGTTACTGCACATGACCCAAGCAAGTAAAGGCATTAGTGACGTTAACCAAGAAAAGGTTAATAGCATTAAGCAGTCCCTAGAAATTGGTGAGTTCCCTATTAATCCAGCACGTATTGCTGAAAAAATGACTAGCTTAGAAAAGCTAATTCAAGGATAACTCACCTTTGCTGCCAACACGACAAGACGATTTCAATGGCCACCTAACGCAAGCCATTGCTGATGCGCAGCAATTGCAGAGCACCCTTAACTTAGAATACGAATACCTGAAAAGTAGTGATTTGAAGGCTTTTCAGGAGCTTCAAGCGCGCAAACAGCATGACGTGCAAACCATTCAGCTATTCGATGCGTTGCGAAACCAGTTTTGCACGGCTTCAGGTATCGACAGAGAAGATCAAAACTTTAGCCAACACCTACCTCTATCACAGCAGACAATGTGGCAACAGTTGTTAGATTTATTAGCTGCTTGTGACAAGATCCATCGCACTAGTGATTTTTTTATGCGCATTAAATTAGAATCAATTAATAAAGCGCTGGACACGTTAGAGCTTAATAGCCCAGCAACCAGTACAAACCTATACAACAATTTAGGTAATACCTTTAAAGCTAATATCGGCCGCAGCCTTTATAAGGCCTAAATAACAGAACTAACTTAACTTACTCTATCTAAATTTAAATAGCAGAGCGTTTTTATGGCCATCTTTAACACCTTAGCAAACAACCCTCAGCTAACCTTATTGATACTGCTGGTAATGCTTAGCCTATTGGCTTTAGTCACAAGCTTGGCGGCTCTTTTGTTGGAGCGCCAAGGAAGCCAACTGTTGCTCCAGCGTCTATCAGACTTGGGCTACCAACTTTTAGAGCAGCAGGAAGATTACAAAAAAATAGAGATGCAACAGATTTTAGCTGCCAAACACCAGCGATCTACAGACCAAGTACTACAAGATATCTACGGCTTAATCGATGCTAATAACCAAAAGTTAGATCGCATCAAAGACCAAGCTAGCCCAAATGGAGCATTATCTACACAAGTGCCAAGCCAAAGTAATTATGAACACGCCATACGGATGGCTAAAGAGGGTTTGCCTGGCGAAAAAATCCAACACCTGTGCGGCCTCACAGAAGGTGAGGTCACCCTCATTTTAGACCTGCACCAATAGGCCTTATTCAGATCACCTTCTCATCACCAGGCTTCATACCTTTGAGCCTATAGGTGTACACCAATACTTCTGCTACCAAAGTATAAAGTGAGCGTGGTATGTGTTCGTTGATATCAAGCAAGCCTAACAGCGCTACCAACTCTTCATCTTTTTTAATGGGCACTCCTGCAGCAATGGCGGCATCAATAACCTTTTGAGCTAAATCACCTTTACCTTTGGCTATAACTAGCGGTACGGGGTTGCTACCATATTCTATAGCAATGGCCTGCAGCGGCTTTTTCATACGTGAACATCCAAAATGGCATGGGGATTATTGGGTCTACCTTTGGCATCATTTTCTTCAAATGGCCCCACACTTACTTGCTGTAAGTGTATACCGTGAAGCTGCAGCGCCGTATTTAATTGCTGTTTAGAGCTATTTACCAATGGAGCTAACCACAAGGTATTACTAGCAAAGTGCAAGCTGGCCATTGCATCATTTGTGCCCACTGCCTCAGTGAGCAGCAGGTTTATTTGCAAATGACCTAAATCTGGACCCTGATGAGCAAGGCTAATAGACCACTGCCCTTGGCTGAGCTGCTGTTCATTTTGCTGCAAGGTGATCATTAAGTATTGCTGGTCAAACCAAGGCATTAGCCATTGGTAATACAATTGGTTGTTAAAAAATGCATCAAGCGCTTTTATTTGACTAGAATGCACGGCCTCTACCAAAGGCTTAACTTGGACCTCCAAGTCTTTTTCTAAGGCGAGTAATTGCAATAAGGATTTAAGGTCATTATTAGCTTTTGCTGGCCCCATCATAGCCCCAGCCCGAGTTTTTATAGCCCTCCTACTTTCGCTGAATAAGCCACTCGTCAACAGCGCTTTTTTTATATCTAGCGCTTGTGGATTACC
>DCAT01000137.1 GCA_002312935.1 Oceanospirillaceae bacterium UBA1126
AGGTAATGAAGCTGTGTGCTCGCCGTTACCAGCGAATGATGGATCGCCGGCGCGCCAAGGGTAAAGGTGACGTTAATCTAGAGCTCAATTTTACTGAACCCCTGTCCCCTCAAACAGATTTACTGTAGCTGAAACCTGATGCTGCCTAAATCACAGGGCTCATGTGCTGAACCATCAGTTGCAAACTTTGACGACCACGAAACTCGTTAATATCCAAACGATAGACTAGATCTGCCTGTTCACAAGTGTTGGGCCAAACGGCTAAATCTATATTGAAATAGATAGCATCCACTAGCTCTCCTGTTTGAAGGTCTGCCAATACTAACTTTAGATGCTTTTCTCCCACAATACGTTGTTGCACCACCATAAAGCGGCCATGGAACGTTGGCTCTTCGAAGCCCTGCCCCCAAGGCCCTGCTTGTTGCAAAAGAAAAGCTTGGTTAAGCTGCAACTCCTGAGTACTTAATTCACCATCAGAACGCCACTCTTGAGCCAATAAACTGTCTGCCAGGTGTTCTTGGGCATAGTTATTTAATGCGTCTTCAAAGTCACCAAAGTGATCAGCCTTAATGCTCAAGCCAGCTGCCATGGCATGGCCACCAAACTTGATAATTAGCCCAGGGTTACGAGCATCTACTGCTGCCAAGGCGTCACGTAAATGGAACCCTGCAATACTGCGACATGAACCCTTAAGTGTGTCTGCATCTCCTTGAGCAAATACTAGCGCTGGCCGATGCCACTTCTCTTTGATTCGAGATGCTACGATGCCTACCACTCCTTGGTGCCAATCAGGGTGGTACAAGCACACACACTTGGGCATTACTTTATCTTGGCTGGCTTCTAAGCGCGTTAAAATGTTGCCGGCCTGCTGCTGCATATCCGCTTCTATATTGCGCCTCTGGGCATTGAGCTCATCTAACTCTTGAGCCAGCTGGTTGGCAATCTGTTCGTTGTCACTCAACAAACACTCAATGCCCAAACTCATGTCATCTAGCCTACCCGCAGCATTAAGCCGTGGGCCCACACTAAAGCCTAAATCAGAAGCTTGTAGATTATGATGCTGGCGTTTTGCTACGTTTAACAAGGCTAATAAACCAGGCCTTGCTTTACCTGCACGGATGCGCGCAACCCCCTGGGCTACAAGAATACGATTGTTATGCTCCATCGGCACAAGGTCTGCTACGGTGCCTAGGGCAACTAAGTCTAGGTATTGGGCCATATTAGGCGCCGCGATCTGTTGCTGAGCAAACCATCCCTGCGTTTGTAACTGGCGGCGCAAGGCTGACATAACGTAGAAAATGACGCCAACTCCAGCCGTGGACTTAAATGGGAATTCACACCCAGGTTGGTTGGGGTTAACAATAGCATCGGCTTCGGGCAAGGTGTCAGCTGCTAGGTGATGATCTGTCACGACTACTTTTATTCCCAATTCATGGGCCCGCTTAACGCCCTCATGGCTGGCAATACCGTTGTCTACAGTGACAATTAAATCTGGCTGAATGGCTTGTGCGTAATCGACCAGAGCAGTACTTAAACCATAGCCAAAATCAAACCGGTTAGGCACTAAGTAGCTTACATTTTTGGCTCCCATAGCGCCTAACGCCAACATAGCAAGGCTGGTACTAGTTGCACCGTCACAGTCGAAATCACCAACAATAACAATATGTTGTTGAGCTTCAAGCGCATGCACTAGCAGGGCCACCGCTGACTCTATACCTTTAAGCTGATGGTAGGGCAGGAGGTTCTTGAGTTGATAATCCACTTGCACAGGGTCACTGATACCACGATGGGCAAATACACGGGCCACAAGAGGATCAAAAGCAACATCTAGGGCAGCATTGGAGCTGCCTACACGCAAACGAACTGACATATATGCGCGGCGCTCTTAGAGCTGGCTCATGATGTAGTCTTGCACCTTAGAAATGTTGTTATCTAACACTTCACAACGTTCCGGACGATCTAGCAAGTCTGTTAAGTGGCTCGGGAGTGGCGGCACCACTTGACCGGCCTTAACAATGGCTTCTGAGAATTTAACAGGGTGAGCCGTGGCCAAGGTGACCATCGGCACTTCTGGGTGTTGGTTACATACCCGCCCAGCTTCAACGCCTATGGCACTATGAGGATCAAGCAAGTAATTATGTTGTTGAGCAATTTGGCTAATCACTTCACACGTTGTTTCATCGTCAACACAATGACTACTAAACAACTCACGTGCTTTTTCCCATCGCATTGGTTCTAGACTATTTACAGTGCCGTTATTAAGGCCTGTTAATAATTCACTGAGTGCCACTCCATCACGATCATATAAGTCAAACAAAAGGCGCTCAAAATTACTCGACACCATAATATCCATACTTGGAGACAAGGTTTGAACTAAACCTTGTTTTTGGTATTGGTTGGCACTGATGCAGCGGTGTAAGATATCATTTTGGTTGGTTGCAACAACGAGCTGCTGGATGGGCAACCCCATTTTTTTAGCTAAATAACCCGCATAAATATCACCAAAGTTACCCGTAGGCACACTAAACGACACTGGGCGGTGGGGGCCTCCTAATGCAACAGCTGCATAGAAATAGTAGACTACCTGAGCCATGATACGGGCCCAATTAATTGAATTGACCGCACCTAACTGACCACCTTTTAAAAAGGATTGATCAGAAAAACTTTGCTTAACCATTTGCTGACAATCATCAAAATTGCCACGCACAGCAATGTTATGAATATTGTCCCCCAACAAGGTCGTCATCTGACGACGCTGTACCTCTGATACCCGTTCATGGGGATGCAAAATGAACATCTGTACACGGTTGCTGTGTTTACAGCCTTCAATGGCAGCAGAGCCCGTGTCACCAGAGGTAGCCCCCATAATTACTAAATGTTTATCACGTTTAATGAGTGCATTGTCCATTAAACGGCCTAGCAACTGCAGAGCAAAATCTTTAAACGCTAAGGTAGGCCCATGGAACAACTCCAATACCCATTCGTTATGGCCTAACTGAATTAATGGCGCCACAGCCTTGTGATTAAAACTAGCATAAGTCTCATCCACCATAGTTTTAAGTTCACTACTGCTAATGTCTTCCTCAACAAACGGCAACAAAATTTTGTGTGCCAAGTCAGCGTAGTTAAGCCTAGACCAAGAGGCTATTTCTTGATGACTAAATTGTGGCAAAGTTTCTGGCACATAAAGGCCACCATCGCTGGCCAGGCCTGTAAGCAATACATCTTCAAAACTAAGACTTGGGGCTTGGCCACGAGTACTGATATAACGCATATTTCTTCCTAACCGTCTAAGTTTTCGACACGAATTCGCGTCACTGCACCATTAACGTCTGCCAAGGCTTCAATGGCCTTAATAGCATCGTTCATATGGCCTTCCACCACAGGGCGAGTCAATATAATGACCGGCACCTGCGAGGACACATGAGTTTGTTGACGAATAGCTTCAATGCTTATACCTGCATTACCCAGGATCTGAGTAATTTGGGCTAGGACACCTGGTTTATCAGACACCGCCATGCGCATGTAAAATGCAGTAACTACGTTATCCATCGACAAGATAGGGCTATCAGACATAGCGTCTTGCTGGAAGGCTAAAGATGGCATACGCACGTTTTGATCCACAGCCATATCACGAACAACGTCTACCAGATCTGCCACTATTGAGGACGCTGTAGGTTCTGCGCCCGCTCCAGCACCATAGTACATAGTTGGACCAACAGCATTGCCATCAACTA
This sequence comes from Oceanospirillaceae bacterium UBA1126, assembly GCA_002312935.1. Taxonomy (GTDB): domain Bacteria; phylum Pseudomonadota; class Gammaproteobacteria; order Pseudomonadales; family Balneatricaceae; genus Njordibacter. The sequence continues at coordinate 3,738 of DCAT01000137.1, forward strand.
AGACAGCGTTCATTACGCCGTGAACGTTAGCAATCAAACGTTTTTCTGGAATCAAGGTGGGGTGCACACGCAACTCTATACCCGCTTCAGTGCGGCGAGTTAAGCCTAGGTGCTTAATGCGGTAACCTAAGGATTCTGCATTAGCGACGTCTTCGGCTGATACTTTACTAATTCCTTCGGTGTAACACTGTTCAAACTGTAAAGGAATACCAAAGGCTACTGACGATAAGATAGTTAGCTTATGCGCCGCATCGATGCCTTCTACATCAAAGGTGGGGTCTGCTTCTGCATAACCTAGCTCTTGTGCCTCCTTTAGCACGTCGGCAAAGGCACGGCCCTTATCGCGCATTTCCGTAAGGATGAAATTGCCAGTACCATTAATAATACCAGCCAGCCAATTAATACTGTTCGCCGCCAACCCCTCACGCAACGCCTTAACAATAGGAATACCGCCAGCAATGGCGGCTTCATAGGCCACAACAACGTTGTATTTACGGGCCGCTTCAAAAATTTCGTTACCATGTTCAGCTATTAAGGCCTTGTTGGCCGTCACTACATGTTTACCATTACGAATGGCTGTGAGGACAAGCTCTTTTGCTGGCTCATGCCCACCAATAAGCTCTACGAGCACATCAACATCAGGGTTATTAGCCACAGCAAATATATCATCGGTAATGGCTATGTTACCGGTATCACAATTAACATTAGGACGACGTTGAGCAATGTGCTCAACCACAATAGCACGGCCAGTACGGCGCGTTATCTCTTCACAGTTACGCTGTAATACATTAAACGTTCCGCCACCAACGGTGCCAAATCCACAAATACCAACTCTTACCGGTTTCAAGGTAATCCCCATTGCGCCAAATGCGCGTATATAATTAATGTATAAAAACAAGCCGGATATTGTAGCCTAACAGGCCTTGCCTGTCAGCTTATAAGCAGCCAGTCCCAGCCATTCTTTAAAGGCCTGATTGAGGTTGCTTAAATGCTCTGCAAAGCCCCAGTCAAAACGCAATAAATTACCTTTTTCTGCACGATAATCTACTGCGTAGGGCTGCATTGGCCAGCCTGCTTTGCAAAACACTGCGAGGGATCTTGGCATATGAAAAGCACTGGTCACCAGCAACCAGCGTTGACCAGGTTTTGGTTGCATCATGGCCTTAGTTAGCACTGCATTTTCCACCGTATTACGTGACTTTGACTCTAGCATTAAGCGACCTTTGGGCAGCCCCATAGATTGCCCAAACTGCCTTGCAACTTCTGCACCTGTAGTGCCCTGTTGAACCATACTGCCAGAGCCACCAGTAAAAACTAATAGAGCTTGTGGGTAAGCATTAGACAGCATGACCATGGTGGTTAAACGCTCAGCACCATCACCCAGGACAACTTGTTGCCAAGCATGACTTAAGCTAACGGCCTCGCCACCGCCAAGCACCACAATGCCATCAACATGGGTGGGGAGCGAAGCTGGAGGATTTTGTTGCTCTAGGGGGTAAAATAGCCATTCCCCAATGGGAAACAAAGCAATGGTTAGGCACACTAAGGCCAAGGCAACCAAAAGCTTTCGGGCGGCCTTGTGCCACCCCACATAGAGGCACACAACACCAAGACCTAGCCCCATGAGTAACACACTATCCACGGCCACCAACAACCAGGCTAATTTAGCAACATAAAAAAACACCGAGTCCATAACCTGACCCTTAGTTAGAGAATGCCCAAGCGCTTAGCCAATTCATTAGCGGGTAAATAGCCAGGCCAAAGCTCACCAGAATCTAACACGATAGCTGGAGTGCCACTAACACCTATTTCTTGGCCCAAGGTGTAATGAGCTATTACCGGATTTTCGCACAGTTGTGGTGAGGCCTGAGGGGCTTGCTTATTGTGCGCACGCAACTTAGCCTCAGTTAGAAATTCATTCGCATTTTCAGCACACCAGGAATCTACCAGCACCTGGTAACTAGGTGAGCCTAGGCCAGCCCGAGGAAAAGCCAAATATTTCACTTCAATACCAAGGGCATTCATAGCCGCCATTTCTGCATGTAGCTTTTGGCAATAAAAACAATCTACGTCAGTAAACACTGTAATCGTAGCTTTTTTCTCACCCTGAGCAGGAAACACCCACGACTGTTGCGCAGCTGGGCCTTGCATGGCCAGAAACCTTGCCCCTAAGGCGCTTTGTTCAGTTAAATTTACCAGGCTAGCACCGGAGGAATTTTGATACATGGTTCCAGCGAAAAAAAACTCCCCGTCTGCACTCATGTAAAGGCGGTCGCCTGTGTTTAATAAAACATCATAAATACCAACCATCGGTGTTGGCGCAATACTGGAGGCCTTCATATCTGGATTAATTCTGGCCAAACTAGACTCTAGTTGAGTATATCTGTCTGCCCACACATTGGGCGCCGACAATACCAGCAGCAAAGCCAAAATGGAGGCGAATCTTGTGATGATTAAATGCATAATATAGGTTAACCCCTAGGGTGATGTTGTGAGTGTAGATTTTGTAACCGCTGCGTAGCCACGTGAGTATATATCTGTGTGGTCGATAAATCACTATGCCCTAAGAGCATTTGTATCACACGCAGGTCCGCGCCATGGTTAAGTAGATGGGTTGCAAAAGCGTGTCGTATAACATGCGGCGATAGCGGCTTTTGAATTCCAGCTGTTATACCGTGCTGTTTAATGCGGTGCCAAAAGGTTTGGCGGGTCATGTGCTGGCCTCTATTACTCGGGAACAATACGCCACTGGCGGCTACTTTTAATAACTGTGGGCGCGCTTGTTTGATGTATTTTTGTAGCCAATTTTGAGCCACTTCTCCTACAGGTACCAAGCGTTCTTTTGAGCCTTTGCCAAACACTTTGACCACACCAGCAGATAAGTTCAGCTGACTCATATCGAGCTCAATAAGCTCACTAACCCGCAACCCACAGGCATATAAAAGCTCTAACATGGCCCTGTCTCGCAAACCTAAGTCTGTTGCCACGTTAGGTGCTGCTAATAACGCCTCAACGTCTGACTCGGTGAGTGATTTTGGGATCGGTCGCCCTTGTTTAGGTGATTCTATTAAGGCTGCAGGATTCACCTCAATGTGGTTTTCCCGCACCATGTATTGATAAAAGCCTTTAATACTGGATAAGCTCCGAGCTAAAGAACTGGCTTTAACACCAGACTGTGAGCGATCAGCCAAAAAACCCATTAGGTCACCAGACTGAGCAGAGGCAATAGATAGGTTGCGTGGTAATAAATACTCAGTTAGCTGACCTAGGTCTCTAGCATAACTTACGATCGTGTTATCACTCAGTCCTTTTTCTAACCACAGCGAATCGGTGTACTTTTCGATGAACTTGACGCCATTACTCATTAATAAACAAACCCCCCGAGGTTATGTGCCAACAGCACTTAATAGTTCACAGTATAGTATGTTGCATGAAGAACTTGTATCCACAGCTGATGAGACTATGTTGCACATGACATGAGCTGTAAAATAGAGCTAAATTGAATTTTAGTCTCAAGAGTGGCTTTGTACTGCCCAAAAAAAACCCGCATCTCACTAATAAGTATGATGCGGGTATTTTTATTAGCTTAAGCTTAACGCTTAGCCAATTTTTCTTTGATACGTGCTGCCTTACCAGACAAGTCGCGCAAGTAGTACAACTTAGCTTGACGCACGTCACCACGACGCTTAACAGCTATGCTGTCAACCTGGTGGCTATAGGTTTGGAAAGTACGTTCAACGCCCACACCGTGGGATATTTTACGTACTGTAAAGGCAGAGTTTAGGCCACGGTTACGTATACCGATAACCACACCCTCGTACGCCTGTAGGCGCTCACGGGTACCTTCTGTAACCTTAACTTGAACCACAACGGTATCGCCGGGGCCAAACTCTGGCATTTCTTTATTCATTTGTTCAGCTTCAATACGCTGAATAATCAAGTTTTTGCTGCTCATGGCACGCTCCTGTTCTTCACTTTTCAGACTGATCCGTTAAGCGAATAAATTCTGCTAAAGACTGCTCTTGCTCCTGAGTCAGTGTCATCTGTTCTAGTAAATCTGGTCGCCGCTGCCAGGTTCTACCTAGCTGCTGCTGCATACGCCAACGGGCAATAGCGGCATGGTCCCCACTTAACAGCACCTTTGGCACTGGTATACCAGCAACCGTTTCTGGGCGGGTATAGTGAGGGCAATCCAACAAGCCCTGAGCAAACGAATCTTCTTGTGCCGATTCTGCATGCCCTAATACACCAGGTAACAAACGTGAAACTGCATCGATAAAGGTCATGGCTGCAAGCTCACCGCCACTTAAAACAAAGTCTCCAAGAGACCACTCTTCATCTATGTCGGCACCAATTAAGCGTTCATCAATTCCTTCGTAACGCCCTGCTACCAATACCAAGCTATCCTGCTTAGCCAGTTCTACTACACCTGCTTGGTCTAACCTACGCCCTTGGGGTGATAAATAAATCACTTTAGGCTGGCCTAGTTCGGTCTTTGCTTGGCCGATGGCATCTCGTAAAGGCTGTACCTTCATCAACATGCCAGGCCCGCCACCGTATGGCCGGTCATCCACTGTGCGGTGTTTGTCCTGAGTAAAGTCGCGTGGGTTATACCCTGTAACTTGCAACAAACCTTGCTGCGTTGCTCTTCCTACCACACCAAAATCTGTTAACGATTTAAGCATTTCTGGGAACAGCGTTACTACACCTATCTTCACCTAAAACTCCGGATCCCAATCGACCCGAATAACACCTCCGAGGAGGTCAATCTTTGTAATCACTTGATCTGGCAAATAAGGTATTAGACGCTCGTTACGATCAATACTTTCTTCATTGCCTTTTACTACTAGCACATCATTAGAGCCGGTAGCGATCAGGTGGTCGACCTTGCCGAGTTTTACCCCTGCATCAGTCTCTACATTTAGCCCAGTCAGTTGTTGCCAATAATAATCACCATCCGCTAGGTTTGGTAATATGGCTCGATCTACCGAGATATCCAATCCGCAAACTGCACGGGCTTGATCACGGTCTTCACAACCTTCTAGTAATGCTATTAAGCCTTTGCCGTGGGTTTTACCCTGGCTAATTTTCAAGTCTTGCCAAACACCGTCTATGCAGGTTTGCCAAGGTTGATAATCAAAGATGTTTTGCATTGGTTCAGTGCTAGAAAACACTTTTACCCAGCCCTTCACACC
>DCAT01000155.1 GCA_002312935.1 Oceanospirillaceae bacterium UBA1126
TCACCCAACAACTTAGGTTTACGAACGGGCTAAGTTTTAGCGCATCAAAGGGCCTATTCTGGCCAACCACTCAGAGTCATGTTCATTGTTAAAGTGGGTGCTACTATTAAACAGCACAGAGCGATCAATAGGAGCAGCACACTGTTTCGCAAACCGATTAAATAACGCCCATGACGCTTTGTTAGATGCAGTAATTGTAGTCTCTAAATGAGTAATGTAAGCAAGGCCCTGCCGTTCTGCCAACTGTTTAAGCATTTGGCTTGCAATGCCCATGCCTCGAGCTCTCTCACAAACCACAACCTGCCAAACAAATAGGGTTTCTGGTGACCCTGGCTTAACGTAACCACTTATAAAACCAACAGTTTCGCCCTGCTCCACAGTAATAATAGAGGTGTTTGAAAAATGGCTGCATTGCAGTAAATTGCAGTAAATGGAGTTGCTGTCTAATTCAGGAATTTGGTTAATGAGGTGGTGCACTGACGGGCCATCTTGCGGAATAGGTTTGCGTAAAATCACATCTAGTGGCTTCATTGTATTCCTAATTAATTACATTGTTTATCGTTAGCGTTACTAAGTATGTGGGGAAAAATATTACAGGCTTGCATCTGTGTGAGTCATATTTAAGCATTACGTAGCCCAAAGCGTGAGCGCTAAACCTTTTTTACAAACGCTTTTTTGCTACCTTTGTGTTGGCTACCACCACCATCAAAATTAGTAGGCTTTATCAAGCAATTTTTTCACTGCTACTTATACTTAGCCGCCGTAATAAACTCACCAAAGGTTTCACACCAAACTACAACTGTGTTGTATGCTGCCAGATCAATATTAGGGCTAACCTTTACGATAAAGTTTTCAAAGGTTTTCACCTCACCAATAAGTACCATAGATGGTTTTAAGCGATTGAACTCTGCTTCTGTTTCCGCAAACTCTGGGGATAAATAAAGCTTGTAGTCTGGCCCGGGCGCAAGCTTACCCATAAAGGCAATAGAACCTTTGCTGAGAGCTACCCTACCCTCACCCCAGTGAAAAGCATCACTGCCTTCAAGATCTCTTATAAACACAGCTGAGTAGGCAGGCTGTGCAGACACTGCCTGAACTTCAATGACACTTGGCGCAGGTGGCGCAATAAGTATGGGTAAGGCATAGATCCCAGCAGCAAAACCAAAAGCCACAGCCGCTATGTGAGTGATTGTTAAAATGATAGATGTTTTTTTCTTCATTAATTTTGATCCTAATGGCCTAATTTCTGTCACCCACTATTGGCGTAACTCTATTTATTAACCAGGCGCTAAGGCTTATTATCTCCCTGCTCACCAAATGCAGGCTTCAACATATCAGAAATATCATCCTGTATTATTTGTATCACGTCCTTGGGTTCGTCATACACTTTTATAGTGATTTGGTAATTCCCTTTAAACCAATGTTTTAGATGAAGGGCGTGGGTACCATGATAGCCATCACCAACGTGCTGCTGCACCTGTTGTTTAACCCCAGTAGTGGAAGAGCCAACATACATGGTATTTGATGGAAAATTTAGTTTGGCGCACTTTCTCTCTTTCTTTTTTTTATACTGCGAGAAATCTTGGTACGCCGCTGTGATGTCTCCCTCTAATTGTTCAATAATATAAACCGCATGAGATATATTATCTAACTCAGCTAGATCTTTAAGGACAAACTCTCTGCATGGAACAGCTAGTTTTGCAGCATTACAATTTTGAATTAACGTATCTATGTATCCCATTTGGTTCCTTTATCGCTAAAATTTGAATGGCTTATACAGTTTTAACACCTGAAATTGTAGCCATTTATAGTGCTTGGGCGTAAACACTGGGCTTATTTAAAAAAGCAACTAGTGCTAGTTAGTTATAGGCTAGAGCGCACTAGATTTGAATCACCCTAGTACTCAAATACTAAAGGAAAATAGTAGCAAAATTCGATGAGACGTTAAAGTAAAACACTGTAAAGGTGATCATTTTTAGAAGAAAGTAGCTATTTTAAAGAATGGTGCTTTAGTTATGTTTAGATCAGCAGTAGCACTGTTTTTTCGCTTAAATTTCAAACATAAAAAACCCTGCAATTGCAGGGTATATTGATGGATGGGTGTCATCGCCAACTATTAATCATGGCACCTATCAGCGGCTAACGTTGTTTAGGCAGAGCCCCGTGGTTTACTGCGGTAATCCTATTTATCAGTCCGATGATTCTTCTATTTTTTCCCATGTGTTATCAGACGTAAACTTAAAGCTTCCTTTGAACGTCATTTGTGGCCATCTATTAGGTTCAATAATGCTAAGAAACAACTTCTCGTTATTTAGGTACAAACTATAAACTTTGCCCACAATAGGAAGAAAGCTGTAGGTTGCGGTGTAAACTAGCTGCGTGTCTTCTGCAAGTTTTACAAGCTTAAAGTATTCTTCCTTTAGCTCATCAAACTTTGTTTCAAAGTAATGTGTAGCGGTAATGCCACGCTCTTTTTTGTGCTTTAGTACATCTGGAACAGTAAACGCAGGCGCACCAACATTGGTTGGATACGGCAGTGTAGCTGCAAAGTCTGTTACGTTGTCTGGTTTCTTCATTAATTCAGCCCAACTGTATAATATCGTTGCTATTATAAGATATAAAAAGCCAGATTGCACAACTGAAAAGGGTTTATTTATATAGGTAACGTGGTAATACGCAGAGGCTAAAAAACGCCAATTTCAAAGATTTCTTACTCAAAAATAGAGCACCTCAACTTCACCCGTACTTTTTTCAAAGCCCATCTGCATGGATTAGCTTTATTACACGAGGTTGATTCAATTTAAAGCGTCACACTGGTTTGATTAGGTAACAACCTAACCATTAAACACCCAAATTTAGCACTCAGCCATTTAGACGGAGGCTAGATACGACTAAACACGATGTCGCCATAGTAAGATTCGGCCGATTGCTTACTATTGTCTGTGTCCGTCATAATGGCGA
>DCAT01000190.1:0-234 GCA_002312935.1 Oceanospirillaceae bacterium UBA1126
ACCTGAACTTGAACCTGAACCTGAACCTGAACCTGAACCTGAACCTGAACCTCAAGCAGTGCAAAAGCCTAATGATATAGCTGCCCCTATATTTGACTCGCCGCCATGGGAAGATGAGCCTGAGTATGAACAGCAGCCTGCATCAGAACTGCTGCCTGTGGAGCAACAAGCCACGTTAACGGCAGTGCAAGAGGCGCCAGCGGTGAAAGATACGTTAGCTGTGCAGGATACATC
>DCAT01000190.1:514-12214 GCA_002312935.1 Oceanospirillaceae bacterium UBA1126
GGCGCCAGCGGTGAAAGATACCTTAGCTGTGCAGGATGCATCAGCCGTGCAAGACGCGCCTGTAATGTCAGCAGAGCTGATCCTAGAAAAGCCACAAACCGATTGGACCTTAGCCGATTTAAGCGAAAATAGCTGGACGCAGGTGTTTAACGACCTTAATGTATCTGGCATGACCCATGGTATTGCAGCTAATATGGTATTTAATCAGCGACAAGGGACACACCTACAATTCACCTTGGATCAGGGTCAAAGCAGCATGTTGAACGCAACTCACCAAGGCCGCATTCGCCAAGCCCTAGAAGAAATGTTTGGTTGTGAGTTGAAGTTGACCATCGACATTGGCCAAACTGAAATTGAAACTCCATTTGCTAGCCGCCAAAGGCGGGAAACGCAGCATCAAGAACACGCTATTTCGTCACTGCAAGAAGACCCTAATGTAGCCAGTTTAACCACGGCTTTTAATGGTCAATTAGACATTAACAGTGTTTTACCTGTTAACCCTATTGAAACTTAGACTAATTATCGGGAAATAAATATGTTAAAAAGCGGCATGGGCAACATCATGAAACAAGCCCAAAAAATGCAGGAACAAATGCAACAGGCGCAGTCAGACTTAGCCAAAGCAGAATTTATTGGTGCCGCTGGCGCAGGCTTGGTGCAAGTGGTAATGACCGGGCGACACGACGTGAAGCGTGTAGAATTAGATGATTCGTTGTTGTCCGAAGACAAAGAAATGTTAGAAGACTTGTTGGCTGCTGCGGTTAACGATGCAGTGCGTAAAGTAGAGCAGGCAAGCCAGAGCAACATGTCTGATATGACCGCTGGTATGGGTATGCCTGCCGGTTTTAAAATGCCATTTTAATTAATTGAGCTCAAACTACAGGTTTAATGTTCATGTCTTTTAGTCCCCTCATTGATGATCTTATTGAGTCTCTGCGATGCTTGCCGGGTGTAGGCCGTAAGTCGGCTCAGCGTATGGCACTGCACATACTAGAACGTAACCGTGAAGGCGGAGCGGTATTAGCGCAAAGTTTGAACCTGGCACTTGACCAAGTGGGGCGCTGTGAACAGTGCAGAACCCACAGTGAAACGCCTGTATGCCGCATGTGCCTTCAGCCAGATCGTGACCCTGTTACGCTATGTATTGTGGAAACACCTGCTGATGTGTTGGCGATAGAACAAGGAGCAGGTTTTAAGGGGCTATATTTTGTATTGATGGGTCATTTGTCGCCGATGGATGGCATAGGGCCCAATGAACTTGGACTGGACGTATTAATTTCCCGTCTTAGTGATGAAAATATCACTGAAGTAATTATTGCCACTAACCCCACCATAGAGGGCGACGCTACAGCCCATTTTATTCACCAATTAATTCGTCAGCAACTAGGCACCCAAGCTATTAATGTTACACGTATAGCTCATGGAGTCCCCATTGGTGGGGAACTAGAATATGTCGATGGCGGCACATTGGCTCACGCCTTTGCTGGCCGTAAGAGTTACACCTAACTATGTCCGCTAATTACCAATATATCGATACCAATGAAGGCCTTCAACGGGCTTGCCAAACCCTTATTCAGGCCCCTGCCATAGCAGTAGATACAGAGTTTGTTAGGGTTGATACTTTTTACCCTATACCAGGCCTTGTGCAACTTGCGGCCGCTGGAGAAACCTTTCTAGTTGATCCCTTAACCATTGACGATTGGCAGCCACTGCAAGCATTATTGACAGATCCAGGCACCCTTAAGGTGATGCATGCCTGTAGCGAAGATCTAGAGTTATTTCAGCATTGGTTGGAATTGCGCCCTACACCCATGGCTGACACTCAAATAGCTGCTGCTTTTGTGGATATGGGTTTGTCCCCTGGCTATCAAAGCTTAGTTCTGGATTTGTTAGGAGAGACGGTAGATAAAGGTGAAACCCGTTCCGATTGGCTGCAACGCCCATTGCGAGATTCCCAATGCCATTATGCGGCAATGGACGTGGCTCACCTGATGCAGTGTTATGACATTTTAGCGCAACGCTTAAAAGACAAAGGTGTTTGGCAATGGTTTTTGCAAGACATGCAGCGTTTGGCACAACCTAAACAACCTATTGCCCCAGAGATGGCGTATACGCAAATGAAAAATGCATGGCGCTTACAGGGTAAATCTGTAGGCCGTCTTCGCGCCCTAGCGGCTTGGCGAGAAGGCGTAGCACGCAATGAAAATAGGCCTAAGAATTTTGTTGTCAAAGACACTAGTCTTATTGAAATGGCGCGCACGAACCCTGCTGATCTAAATGAAATTGGTCAGTGCCAAGATATGCGGCCCAGCAGTTTAAGGCGCTATGGAAAACAATGGCTATCTATTATGGCGGCATCATCAGAAGTGCTGCCAGGCGTACAGCAGCCTTTGTCTAAGAATGAAAATAGAGACTACAAGCGTTTGCATAAAGTGGTGACAGATCAAGCTGAAAATGCCGCCGTACAAGTACAATTAATGGGCCGTAAAAAAGAGCTATTAGAGTTATTTGAAGGCTTGCGCAAAAAACAACCATTTAGCTTACCCAATAATTGGAAAGGCTGGAGAGAAGAGTTTCTTGCTGAAGCTATTGCCAGCGAGTATAACTTGATCCAAGAGGCACTATGATTAACAAAAAACGTATTATTTGCTCAATTTATCGAAGCAAAAAGAAAGATGAAATGTACCTATACGTTGATAAAACGAAAGCATTAACCCAAGTGCCAGAGGCCTTATTGGCTATGTTTGGTATCCCTGAGCATCGTATGGATATGTTGCTCACAGCGGGTAGAAAATTAGCCAAAGCCAATGCCGAAGATATATTGTCAGACATTGACGAAAAAGGCTACTATCTACAAATGCCTCCAGTGCGTGAAACATACATGTTAGACCTGTATAAAGCGCCAGTTAACCCTACCTATTAATCACTATTGGTAAGCTAAACTTTATGAAAGATTCAACACAAACTGGGTTTTGGAAAACTACGACACCTAAAGAGATGACGAGCCAGCAATGGGAATCCCTTTGTGATGGCTGTGGACGTTGTTGTTTACAAAAATTAATAGATGATGATGTGCCATTGATGTATCACACCAGCATTGCGTGTCGATACTTAGACCTTAAGTCGTGTAAGTGCAGCGTGTATGAAACACGCCAAGATAAAGTGTCTGATTGCACCTTAGTAACACCCGATGATGTGGCAGATTACAACTGGTTGCCAGAAACTTGTGGCTATAGGCGTGTGTCTGCAGGAAAAGATTTGCCAGATTGGCATCCGCTTGTTACCGGTGACCCAAAGTCGACTGTTAAAGCGGGTATGACCGTACGCAAATGGGCCATCTCAGAAGCCAAAGTGCCGGAGACTCGTTGGGGCGAACACATCATTGAAATTCAACAACTTGGTGAGTAAAAACGCCCACTACGGCTTAGTGCAGTGTGGTTAGATTGTGTTACAGTAAGTCAGTTAAGAAATAATAATTGGGTTTTGAATCAATGTTCAAGTTTCATGCTTTACGTGGTATAAGTACGATGCTTTTCATCATCGTTATGTCTGTCAGCCAGGCAGTAATGAGCCAGTCCCTATCCAATCAAATGGACATCCGTGTGTTGATTGACGTGTCTGGCAGTATGAAGCAGACAGACCCAAATAATTTACGTATTCCGGCCTTACAGGTGCTAACTCAGTTACTACCCATAGGCAGTAAAGCTGGCGTTTGGCAGTTTGCAAATACCCCTAAAGTTATTGTTCCTCATGGTGACGTAAATACGCAATGGCAGCAGAAAGCGTCCATTGCAGCCCAGCAAATTTCCTCAATTGGCCAATTCACTGATATTGGCGCTGCCCTTAAGTCAGCTTCATTTAATGCTCAAGATCAATCACAAGGTCGCCAGTTACATATTATTTTATTAACTGATGGCATGGTTGATGTGAGTAAAGATGATGCTCAAAATGAACGTGCACGGTCGGCACTTTTAAAGCCTATATTACAGCAATACATTAATGTAGGTGCCCGTGTTCACACCATTGGCTTATCTCATAAGGCTGACAAAGCTACCCTTAGTGCTATTGCTCAAGGTACAGACGGGTTGTTTGAGGTGGCTATTAATGCGGATCAATTATTAGATATATTTTTAAGGGCGTTGGATAACACAGTAGTCACTCAACAAGTACCTGTTAAGCGATCTGAACAATCGTTCTTAGTGCAGCCAGGCATTGATTCCATGACCATTATGGTGGAAAAAAATGGTGATGAGAACATCAAGCTTAAAGATGGTAATCAACGTATTTTTGGCAAAGAACAAACGCTCAGTAACCAGCAATGGCAATCGTCAGCTACACATGATGTGATTAGAATTCAAAAGCCCATACCTGGTAAGTGGGTATTGATTAGTGATACAGCTACTTTGAAACGCATTAATGTAGTTGGTCAGCTACAAATTTTGCTGCAACAAAGCCATCAAAATATAAAGGTAGGGCAGCGTAGCTATATTGACGTTCAACTGGCTGACGAAAAAGGTAAGCTATTATCTGCAGAACAACTTCAAGGTTTTAAACTTGAAGTGACTATGGATAATGACAACCAACAAGTGTTTCAACAGCAGCAAGTCTTTTTAGCTGATGTGAAAACCCGTATGCATTTACCAGTGCTCAATGAGCCTGGGCTTTATAACCTAACGATCTCTGTGGTGAACGGTCAGTTTATTCGTACTATAAATCGTAGCCTCAGAGTGCATCCTCTAATAGCTTTATCTGCTGCAGATGGCACAGATGCTGGCCAGCAAAATACCATGACAATGCCAGTGACAAAAGAAGTGGCTGTGATTGTTGGCCAGTCGGCTAATTTAATGAGCCAGTCTGAAGCTATGGTAGTGAGCAAAGAGACTGCCTCGCCAGCATTGCAGGCGCTTATGGTAGAGCAGGTGGCCAGTGAGACAGCTGAGGTAGGAATAGTAGCTGCAGTGGCTAAAGAGCTAAATATTACTGCCATCCAACTGAGTAAACAGACCACGAGTGAGCAGGCCACGAGTGAACAGGTGCTCATTGAGGAGCCAGTAACAACTGAATTAGTGGACGTAACAGCGGAGCCAGAGACTGCCGCAAGTCAAATTGCCGACTTAGTTAAAAAATTAAAAGACAAGATTATTAGTCAGGGCACAAGCACCCAAAACACACCCAATGCAGTGGCAAAGGCAAGCAGTAATAACGCCCAAGCTAGTGAAGCAGAAGGAGGCCTTTCGGATCAGTTGCGCTGGCTTGTTGTGGGTGGGGCAGTTGTTGTGCTGTTACTTTTGTTGGTCATATTACGAAGAACTTCGAAACCATCTACAACAAACTCAAAAAAACATGATCAAACGTAATGGCTTGCAGCATAAAAGTTATTAACCTTTATCAGTAAATTAGGTTTGGAGCCCACCCTATGTGCGAACTTTTAGGCATGAGTGCCAATGTGCCTACGGATATCTGTTTTAGCTTTACTGGACTTATGCAGCGGGGTGGTGGGAGCGGTCCTCATCGGGATGGCTGGGGTATTACGTTTTATGTTGGCAAAGGCTGTCGCTCCTTTCATGACCCACAACCCAGTTCCAACTCTGAAGTAGCACGGCTAGTTCAGCGTCATTCTATGAAGTCTCACATTGTTATTAGCCACATACGTCAAGCCAATGTGGGCAACACATGCTTAGAGAATACTCACCCCTTTCAAAGAGAGCTTTGGGGGCAGCACTGGACCTTTGCTCATAATGGGCAGCTTACTGACACCTCTAGTTTGTCTTTAAGCCACTACCTACCTGTGGGAGATACCGATAGTGAGCATGTGTTCTGTTGGTTGTTAGGGGAGCTTCGTACAGCGTTTCCTAAGCCACCGTTAGATGCGTCTATAGTGCGCTATTTCTTGCAGCAACGTTGTCAGTTTTTAAAGACCCTAGGGGTGTTTAATATGCTGCTTTCAGATGGTGAGCACCTTTATTGTTTTTGCTCCACTAAGTTAAGTTGGATTACTCGCAAAGCACCATTTGGCCAAGCCTGCCTAAGCGATGCCGATGTTAATGTAGACTTCGGTCAAGAGACCACACCCAATGATGTCGTTTCTGTTGTGGCTACAGAGCCGTTAACAGACAATGAAACTTGGAATACCCTTCACCCTGGTGACATGCTAGTGCTCCACAAGGGTGTTGCCTTAAGCTAGTTTTTACTTTATTTTTTACTAGAGATTTAGTGTAATGTTTAATTTAACTAAAAATGACTTGAAGGTTTTGCTGGTTTTCAAACGTATGTTTGATTAGCATAGGCATACATACATGCATACAACAATAATTAAGAAGGCTCATTATGACTCAAATTGACGGTGTAGAATTCGGCCAATACCAATCTGTAGCTGATGTTTTTTTAGAAGCCTGTGATAAACATGCACAAAAGCCCGCCTATAGCTGCATGGGGCAAACTTTGTCATTTGAAGATGTTGAGCGTCTAACTGCTAACTTTGCATCCTATTTGCAAAACCACACAGACCTTGAGGTTGGCGACCGTATAGCTATCCAACTGCCTAACGTGTTGCAGTTTCCTATTGCTGTATTTGGCGCTATGCGCGCAGGTATGGTGGTGGTGAACACCAACCCTTTGTATACTGCAAGAGAGATGGAGCATCAGTTTAATGACTCCGGCGCCAAGGCCCTATTGATACTTGCTAACATGGCGCATCTTGCTGAACAAGTAGTGCCAAAAACCAGCATCAAACATGTCATAGTGACCGAATTGGCCGACATGCACCCGTTCCCTAAACGTTTGTTAATCAACACTGTGGTTAAACGTGTTAAAAAGATGGTCCCAGCCTATTCTTTGCCCCAAGCGGTAAGTTTCCGACATACCTTGGCATTAGGTGCCAAAAAAGCGCCTGTGGCAGTGGCCTTAACCTTAGATGATACCGCTGTGTTGCAATACACTGGTGGTACTACAGGGCTGTCAAAGGGCGCACAGTTACTGCAAAAAAACCTTGTGTCTAACATGATGCAGGTGCGTGAACTGATTGTGAACATTTTGGACACTGACACAGAAGTAGTGATAGCTCCATTACCCCTCTATCACATCTATGCTTTTACGGTGAGTTTAGTTATGTCAGATATGGGCCATGAACTTGTACTGATTCCTAACCCCCGTGATATTCCGGGTTTTGTTAAAGAGCTAAGTAGGCACAAGTTCACCTCCTTTATTGGTCTTAATACTTTATTTGTGGCTTTGTGTAATAACAAAGGCTTTACTGAACTCGATTTTTCTCATCTAAAACATACTCTTTCTGGCGGTATGGCGCTAACAGAAGCCGCAGCAGCGACTTGGAAAAAAGTAACTGCCTGTGAAATACAAGAAGCCTATGGGCTCACAGAAACCTCACCTGCAGTTTCATTTAATCCCTACCATGACATTCGTTTAGGCACTATTGGTAAAGCCTTGTCCGGCACTCAAGTGAAGGTGATTGGAGCAGATGGCAGTGATCTTGGGTTTAATCAAGAAGGCGAGCTTTGTGTTAAGGGGCCTCAGGTCATGGCGGGTTATTGGCAGCGGCCTGAAGCAACTGCAGAGGTTATTGATGCCGATGGTTGGTTTAAAACAGGTGACGTTGCAATATTAGCCGAAGATGGCTTTATACGATTAGTTGACCGTATAAAAGACATGATCAATGTGTCTGGTTTTAATGTTTACCCCAATGAAATTGATGACATTGCCAGCCAACATCCAGGTATTTTAGAGTGTGCTGCGGTAGGTATTCCTAATGAGGTCAGTGGTGAAACAGTGAAGCTGTTTGTGGTTAAGTCGGACCCTAACTTAACAGAAGCTGATGTGTTGGCGCACTGTCGTGAAAACTTAACAGGCTATAAAGTACCTAAAAAAATTGAGTTTAAAAACGAATTGCCCAAAACAAACGTGGGTAAAATTCTACGTCGGGCGCTAAGAGACTAGTCTAATGAGTGGTTTGCGGTTTGCCCTAGTCTTCTAGTGGTTAGCCGCAGGCCACAGACCGAAGACCACAGGCCTATACCATGCTAAACTTCGCGCTTTAAAACCATCCTCCTCTTATATGTCTTCTGAATTTGCTAATTGCATGGTCAAAGACCACGCTGAACTCACATTATTAACTCATCGAATTTCTCAACGTCAAAAGCGTGGGCAGCCGTGCGAAAAATTATTACAACAGCTACAGAGTAAAGCGTTATCGAGCCAAGCCACCTACGAAAAACGTCAACAGGCCTTACCTAAGTTAGATTACCCACCGCAGCTTCCTGTCAGTGGTCAGCGTGAAAAACTAGTTCAACTTATCCGTAAACATCAAGTGGTTGTGTTAGCGGGTGAAACAGGTTCAGGCAAAACTACCCAGCTGCCCAAGCTTTGCTTAGAGGCTGGGCGGGGCGTTGGCGGCATGATAGGCCACACTCAACCTCGGCGTTTAGCCGCCAGAACAGTAGGGCAGCGCATTGCTGATGAGTTAAATGTACCCTTAGGCCAACAGGTGGGTTTTCAGGTGCGCTTCACCGAACAAGTAAGCGACATTAGCCACATTAAGCTAATGACAGATGGTATTTTATTGGCAGAAACACGCCAAGATCCGGACCTGCTGCGCTACGATACTATTATTGTGGATGAAGCCCACGAGCGCAGCTTAAATATAGACTTTTTATTGGGTTATTTAAAGCAGCTTTTAGCCCGTCGAAATGACCTAAAACTCATTATAACCTCGGCCACTATAGACCTAGAGCGCTTTAGTTCGCACTTTAATAATGCACCAGTGGTGGAAGTGAGTGGGCGAACCTTCCCAGTGGATGTATGGTACCGGCCTTTATTTTCGTCTAAATCAGACCCAGGCCAAGATAAAGACCAAGATGTACAAACAGGCATTCAGCACGCGTTAGAAGAAATAGATCAACATGAGCGTCAAAGTAAGCAACACCATGGCGACGTGCTTATTTTCCTCCCAGGTGAGCGTGACATAAGAGACATTGCTTTTTTTTTGCGTAAACAAGAACAGAAGCATTGGCATATATTGCCGCTCTATGGCCGCTTAAGCTTTAGTGAGCAACAAAAGGTGTTCCAACCTTCAGGTAAATCCACTGGGCGGCGTATTGTATTAGCCACCAACGTGGCAGAGACCTCGGTCACTGTGCCCGGTATTAGATACGTTATAGACCCAGGAACGGCACGGATGAGCCGTTATAGTTATCGCTCTAAAGTGCAGCGGTTGCCCATAGAAGCGATATCTCAAGCCAGCGCCAACCAACGCAAAGGCCGCTGTGGTCGTCTTTCGGCGGGCATTTGTATTCGCCTATACGATGAAGCAGATTTTATTGCCAGGCCAGAGTTTACTGACGCAGAAATTTTACGTACTAACTTAGCGTCTGTCATTTTACAGATGCACGACTTAACCCTAGGCCCTGTTGAAGAGTTCCCATTCATCGACGCACCTGACAGCCGCTTCGTAAACGATGGTGTTAAACTGTTACAAGAGCTAGGTGGCCTCAATAATAGGGGCAAACTCACCCCCTTGGGTAAGCAGCTAGCACGCTTGCCAGTAGACCCCCGCATTGGGCGGATGGTGGTGGCTGCCAACCAATGGCATGCGTTAAACGAAGTGTTACTGATTGCCAGTGCACTTACCATTCAAGACCCAAGGGAAAGGCCGCAAGACAAGCAGCAAGCTGCAGACCAGCAACACCTGTTGTGGCGTGAAAAAGATTCAGACTTTTTAAGCTTGGTGAACCTCTGGCAAGACTACGAACATCAGCGCCAGCAACTCACGCAAAATCAACTGCGTAACTGGTGCAGCAAACACTTTGTGTCATACCTGCGTATGCGAGAATGGCGAGAGGTGCATCGGCAGTTGTTGTTAATGTGCCAGCAAATGGGTTTTAAAACCAATGTTGAACTTGCAAGCTACGAAGCCGTACACAGGGCGCTGTTAACGGGTTTGTTGGGGCATATTGGTCATAAAGATGAAGAGGGCCAATTTGCGGGCCCAAGACAGCGTAAGTTTTTACTATTTCCTGGGTCTGCACTTGCCAAAAAACCACCCCCGTGGATTATGGCTGCAGAACTGGTAGAAACGTCACGCTTATTTGCCCGTTGCGTTGCCAAGATAGAGCCTCAGTGGGTAGAGCAGGGTGCCGGTGCGTTACTAAAATATAATTACAGTGAGCCATCTTGGCATAAGCGCCAAGGCCAAGTTATGGCGTTTGAACAAGTGAGCTTATATGGCTTAGTACTCGCCAGTAAGCGTAAAGTGGCTTATGGCAAAATAGACCCAGAGGTGTGTCAGCAATTGCTGGTTATGGAAGGCTTAGTGCAGAACAATCTGCTCACTAAAGGTAAGTTCTTGGCTCATAACCAAGCCTTAGTTGAAAGTATAGAAGCCTTAGAAGCAAAATCTAGACGACGCGATATATTGGTCGATGATCAAGTTCTATTTGATTTTTACCATAGTAAAATGGCAAACGTTAAAGTGCCTATTGTGAGTGCTGCCAGTTTTGAATCGTGGCGTAAGCATCAAGAAAAGGCACAACCAGAGTATTTATTCTTAAGCCAAGACCACCTAATGCAGCATGGGGCCGAAGGGATTAACCACAGTAGTTTTCCAGATCGTTTAGTGTGGCAGGCCATGAGTTGGCCGTTAAGCTATCACTTTGAACCTAACCACGAGCAAGATGGCGTTACTATTCAAGTGCCTGCTAGCCAACTAAAGCGTCTGCCGCTTAAGCGCTTGCAATGGCTAGTGCCTGGGTTATTAAAAGATAAGTTGGTGGCATTATTAAAAGGCTTGCCAAAAGCGCAACGAAAAGCGTTTGTGCCTGTGCCACAATACGCCCAAGCATTGCTAGAGGCGTTATCGCCAGACGAGATAGATTTATGTGAGGCCATAGCAAAACATTTACAGCGTATTAGTGGGCGTCCTTTTGATGCACAACTGCTGCAGCAGGTCACTGTAGAACCCCACTTGTTAATGAATCTGCAAGTGATGGATGAATCTGGCGTAGTGATTGCTCATGGCCGAGACCCAGTCCAACTTTTAGGAGACTATGCCACGGGCAATGCGGTTAGCCAGCAGCCTGTTACGTCACACCCCTTATTAAAGCAAGGGCTTACCCATTGGGATTTTAAGGCGTTGCCAGCCACTATGACTATAGAGCAGGGGGCAATGAAACTGCCTGTTTGGCCGGCCATCAAAGACCAAGGTAAAGCGGTAGACATTGTGTTTACAGATTCTGCCGAAGAAGCGCATGCCACCACTCATCAAGGGTTAGTTCGCCTATATCGAATTGCAGTAAATGAACAGACTAAGCACTTGGCGCGTTCATTAACAGGGTTTAGGCAGGCAGAACTGTTATATGGTGTGTTGGGCACAGCCCAGGAGCTTCGCGAGCAAGTGTTTGATCAAGCAGCGGAAATTGTATTCTTGCCCATTGGTTTAACCATAGATAGCAGGCCATCTAATGAAGCAGAGTTTAAAGCGTCATTAGAGCAGCGAGGCCACTATGCTGAGGCAGTAGAGCACGTGTTGAAGCTCAGTATAGAGCTACTTAAGCGCCACCATGCCATAAGAAAAGCCTTAAAGGGGCAGTTGAACCTAGCCTGGGCTAATGTCTACCAAGACATAGGGGGGCAGTTGGATCGGTTGATGAATAAACAGTTCATAGCCCAGAGCCAATGGCAGCAGCTAGAACA
>DCAT01000021.1 GCA_002312935.1 Oceanospirillaceae bacterium UBA1126
ATTTGAATAAAAATACTTTTATCAGTGCCTCCAGTCTCTAACAAGAGCACTCGATGCTCGCCACTTTGGCTCAATCTGTTTGCCAATACACAACCAGCAGAACCTGCTCCAACAATAATGTAATCATATGTTTCAGTCATGCTGAAGTATTCCTTAATAAGGGGATTCTAAATCGTCTAAACGAACAAAGACACTTTTCACCTGCGTGTAGTGGTGCAAAGTTTCTGGGCCATTCTCCCTGCCAACACCAGATTGTTTGTAGCCACCTACTGGCATCTCTGCAGGTGAGTCACCCCAGCTATTGATCCAACATATGCCAGCTTGGATCTGATTAATCACTCGGTGGGCCCTGCTAATGTCTTGGCTAAATACACCGGCCGCCAAACCATAATCTGTATCATTAGCACGAGCAATCACCTCATCTTCATCAGTAAACTTTAAAATAGACATCACCGGGCCAAATATTTCTTCTTTTACGTGCGCCATGTCGTCCGTGCAATCAGCAAATATGGTGGGTTCAACAAAATACCCGTGTTTGGTCGCCTCAGAATGATGCCGGTGTCCACCACAAACTAAGCGCGCACTGGTGAGTTTGGCCCCTTCAATAAAGCCCATCACTTTTTCTAAATGGTCTCTACTAATCAAGGCTCCCATTTGAGTGTCTAAATCAAGCGGATCACCAAGTTTAATTCGATTGGCGCATTTAACCGCTTTGGCCACAAATTCATCATATACTCCAGCCTGCACAAATACCCGCGTGCCATTAGTGCACACTTCACCTTGGGTGTAAAAATTAGCCAACATTGCCCCTGCCACAGCATTATCCAACTTGGCATCATCAAACACTAGCATAGGTGACTTGCCACCCAACTCCATGGTCACTTGTTTAAGGTTGGAAGCAGAGTCAGACATGATTTTTTTGCCAGTACCAGATTCCCCAGTAAAGGAGACTTTAGCGATATCCTTATGGGCAGTAAGCATTTGGCCCACACGGAAATCACCTTGCACTACATTAAATACGCCGTCCGGCACGCCCGCTTCAGTATAAATTTCTGCCAATTTCATAACACTTAATGGGGTTTCTTCAGAAGGCTTAAACACCATAGTATTACCTGCAGCCAAGCAAGGCCCAGACTTCCAACACGCAATTTGAATAGGATAATTCCATGCTCCAATACCAGCACACACCCCTAAAGGTTCACGACGTGACATGAAAAAAGCATCTTTACCTAAGTCTTGCTGCGTGCCTTGCATGCCACAAATGAGCCCAGCATAGTACTCGATCACGTCAGCACCGGAGACTATATCCACACAATTAGCTTCTTGCAGAGGTTTACCTGTGTCTAAAACTTCGAGCTGCGCCAACTCATCGTTGCGTTCACGTAATATTCTTGCTGCTTTTTGCAGGATACGTGCACGCTCAACAGGCATCATTGCAGACCAAATGGCAAACCCAGCTTGGGCCGACACAACAGCAGCATCCACGTCTCCCTGGTTAGCTTGGTCTATCGTACCTAGGGGCTGGCCAGTGGCCGGATTAATACTCCTAAATGTTTCATTAGACGTTGCGCTCTTATGAGCACCGTTGATATAGAGCTGTGTATGTTGCATAAGATTAAGTCAAAAAGGGTTGATGGGGTTTTTTATTGAATGGTTGTTCAATAAAGAGTCTACCTGAATGTATCACAATGTCAATGAGAGGAAGCTGGACGGCTAGCCCTACTCGCAAGTACACTGCTACTTACTGAAGAGTAATATCACTATTCGAGAATAAAAAATGCTCATCGTTCTAATGAAAAGTATTAAATGGATAGCCATCAGTTTGGTGGCTTTAGCGATTGCGCTAGCTTTATTGATTTGGAGCATTACTTTTCACCCACCCGCCTTGCAGCCAGAAGTAGTGATTAACCAAACCGAGGCACCAATATTAGAACCCGGCCAACAGGTAAAGATACTCAGCTGGAATTTACAGTATATGTCTGGCAAGAATTACGAATTTTGGTATGACCGTTTGGATGGTGATGGGCCAGACATTAGGGCCAGCAAAGCTGACATTGACCAAACCTTTAAGCATGTTGCACAGCTTATTATTGAGCAAAACCCAGACGTTATCTTGCTACAAGAGCTGCATGATAATGCCAAACGCACCGATTATGAAGACCAGCTTCAGCGCCTTCTCACTATGCTTCCCGATAAATACGGCAACTATAGTGAAGCATTTTATTGGCAAGCAAGCTTTGTACCTCTGCCACAAATTATGGGCTCGGTTGGTATGAAACTAGCAGTGATTTCGAAATATAAGTTGGGTGATGCCTTGCGCCACCAGCTAGCCACTATAAAAACTGACCTATTGACTGATCAATTTAACTTCCGCCGGGCGATCCAAGAAGTCAGCCTACCCATCTCTGGAGGTCAGAAGCTAACTGTTATGAATACTCACTTTGACGCTTTTGCTCAAGGTTCAGATACTATGAAGCAGCAAGTGTCCTACTTAGAGCGGTTATTGACTGATAAAAATGACAATAATGAGTCTTGGATGATTGCTGGCGACTTTAACTTACTGCCCCCAGGTCAATATGAAAACATGGATGCCACCAGCCGCAGCTTTTACCAACCCGATAGTGAATTTATCCGAATTTATGATCAGTTTAATGTTATCCCCAGTATCAAACAGGCGAATGGAGCTGATGCCAAAGAATGGTTTACTTATTTCCCTAACCGCTCAGAAGTGACTGCACCAGATCGCACCTTAGATTACTTTGTGTATAGCAACAACATGCTGGTTAACAAGGCTAAAGTACTGCAGCAAAACACCTGGCATATTTCAGATCACTTGCCCATGATTGCCACTATTCAATTGCCATAAGTTAGTTAACTACACTTATACCCAGTGTTGGCAGTGGGAAAAGGGACTTTATCAGCATAAACTGGTATATTGCGCGCCATGGAACAGTCTGAATTATTTGAAGCCCCTAGCCCCTGTATCGGCGTATGCGAAAATAGCCCTAAGGGTTTTTGCAAAGGTTGTATGCGCTCGCGGGATGAGCGTTTTGGGTGGCATGATATGAGCACTGGTGAGCAGCTGCAGGTAATGAAGCTGTGTGCTCGCCGTTACCAGCGAATGATGGATCGCCGGCGCGCCAAGGGAAAAGGTGACGTTAATCTAGAGCTCAATTTTACTGAACCC
>DCAT01000066.1 GCA_002312935.1 Oceanospirillaceae bacterium UBA1126
AAGATCATACCAAAAGCAAAACCACCCACAACTAAGTGCCAGTAAAATGGTAAAGCAAATAGTGGATTAGTATCAGAGCCAATAAAGTTAAGCAGTGAACTCATTGCAATCATACCAACCATAACACCAGCAACAATACGCCAGGCAGCAATACGAGTCCAAAGAAGCACTGCACCACCAGCAAAAATAGCTAGTGTTGACACTTCACCTACAGAGCCTTGAATATTGCCAATAAAGGCATCTGCCCAAGTAATGCCAGCATCTGCTAAGGCTGCAACTCCACCCATGTTAGCTAGGCCTAGTGCCGTTGCACCAGAGAAGCCATCAACTGCAGTCCACACAGCATCACCAGACATTTGTGCTGGGTAGGCAAAGTATAAGAACGCACGCCCGGTAAGAGCTGGATTCAAGAAGTTCATTCCCGTACCACCAAATACTTCCTTACCCACAACAATACCAAATGTAATACCTAGAGCAGCCTGCCATAAGGGAATGTCAGGTGGCAGGATTAAGGCAAATAGCACAGATGTAACGAAGAAACCTTCATTTATTTCATGGCCTCGTACAGAGGCAAATAAAACCTCCCAGAAACCACCAACCAAAAACACAACCAAATACACCGGAAGCCAATATGAAGCACCCAGCATCATGTTATCCCACACACTTGCTGCATCAAAACCAGCAGTAGCAGCAACAAAGCTGCCTCGCCAGCCCTCAGCTTGAGCAATGCCCATAGATTCCATCGCAGTATTTGCTTGAAAACCTAGGTTGTACATGCCAAAAAACATGGCTGGAAACGTACACAACCAAACGGTGATCATCATACGTTTGAGGTCTATACCATCACGGACGTGTGCACCACTTTTAGTGACATAACCTGGGGTGTAAAAAATAGTGTCTGCCGCTTCATACAAAGCATAAAACTTTTCGTACCTACCACCTTTATGGAAGTGGGGCTCCATGGAATCTAAAATGCTGCGTAAACTCATGCTTAGCACTCCTTCTCTATACGCGTTAACACGTCACGCAATATAGTGCCGTATTCGTATTTGCCAGCACAGGTATACGTCATTAACGCTAGGTCAGCCTCTTCTAACTCCAAGCAACCTAGTTCTTGTGCGTTAACAATGTCACCCACCACCAAACTACGAAGTAGCTGTGTAGGAAGAATATCCAAAGGCATTAAGCGCTCAAATGTGCCTACAGGCACCATGGAACGCTGTGAGCCATTGGTAGAGGTATTAAGGGACACTTTTTTGGCGCGATTTAGTGACGATAAAAATATATTTAGCATGGAATGCTTTTTGCTTCCGGTTGACAGCCAACCCATAAATTCACGCTTTTTGCCTTCTTCGAGCACTGTAATTTGGTTATTGTATCGACCCAAAAACGCTGTCGTACCATAGGCTGTATTACCACCAAGTACAGAACCAGAAATAATTCGATTTTCAAATTCTCCCTGTTTAGTTTCACCAGCTAAAAGCTGAGTAGTAGAAGCACCTAAACGCGTTCGGACTAAGCGTGGGTTAGTGACCATTGGACCAGCCAAAGCAACAACTCGCTCTGTAGGCAGTTTGCCTGTAGCAAATAATTGTGCAAAAGCGATTACATCTTGATAACCCACTACCCAAACTGTTTTAGTAGCACTTACAGGGTCCAGCATGTGGATATGCGTAGAAGCTAAACCTGCAGGGTGTACACCTTCAAAACGTTCAATTTGGGTACCAGACACCTGAGGTACGGTCGTGTTGGCTGCAGCACAAACAAATACTGGGCCGTCCGTTAGCTTTGTTAGTAATTGTAAACCTTGTGCAAAAGCGTCCTGCTGGGCAGCAATAATAAGTGCGGGGTCAGCAGCTAGAGGATGCGTGTCGATGGCTGTAACAAAAATAGAACGCGGCTTGCTATCAATAGCAGGGACCTTACTAAATGGGCGCGTGCGCAGTGCACACCACAGTCCAGAGGCTTGTAAATTTTCAGCTACCTGTTCAGTCGATAAGCTAGCCAAGTCACTGGCAGCACATTTGGAAAACTCAACAGCTGCATCACCGTCAATGTCTATTACAACAGATTGCAGCACGCGCTGTGCGCCACGGTTAATTGCACTCACTATGCCCGCAGCAGGAGCTGTAAAATTCAAACCTGCAGTTTTTTTATCAGAAAATAAAACTTGCCCGAGCTTCACTCGATCACCTACTCTGACTAACATTGTAGGCTTCATGCCTACATAGTCAGCACCGATCACAGCCACTTGGTTTACCGCTGCGGCATCATCGATGCTTTGCTGCGGCGCACCAGACAATGGCAGATCCAGACCGCGTCTGATCTTGATCATAAGTCGTACCCAATTGAGAGTTATTGGATGGCTTTAGCGATTACTGCGAAGCATAAGCGCCGCGTCACTAAAACCCATAAAAAAAGCGTGGCTATTATATGAAAATTTTCACAATTTTTCCAGCCTTATAACTAAAAAGGCCACCCTAAGGTAGCCTTTCTTTAAATTGTGTTAATACCTTTACAGTAAACCGACCTACCACGCCAAACAAAGGCGTCACATAAGCTACAATTTAGCCTTCAACTGGGAACGCTGGCAATGCAGTATTAGTCACATGTTGCAACATGCGAATCACCTGGCAAGAATAGCCAAACTCGTTGTCGTACCACACATAAACCACACAGTTCTTTTTGCCTGTAGCAACCGTCGCCAAGCCGTCAATTACGCCAGCAGCACGAGATCCAACAAAGTCACTAGACACAGCTTCTGGCGAGTCTGTGTAATCAATTTGCTTTTGTAAGTCAGAATGCAAAGCCATATGACGCAAGTAATCATTTAGCTCATCACGCTCCACTTCTGACTTAAGATTAAGATTAAGAATCGCCATAGACACATTAGGTGTTGGCACCCGAATAGCGTTACCTGTTAGTTTACCTTCTAGCTCAGGCAATGCTTTCGATACAGCCTTAGCTGCGCCAGTCTCTGTGATCACCATATTAAGGCCCGCCGCACGACCACGACGATCACCTTTGTGATAGTTATCAATCAAATTCTGATCGTTTGTGTAGGCATGGACCGTTTCAACATGGCCATTATCTACGCCATACTTGTCATTCAGTGCCTTCAATATTGGTGTAATGGCATTGGTGGTGCAAGAAGCTGCAGACAAAATAGTATCGGTGTCGACAATGTCTTTTTGGTTAACACCCATAACAATGTTCTTAATACCCTTGCCTGGCGCAGTCAGCATCACTTTAGAAACACCATTAGCACGCAAATGCAGAGACAAACCATCTTCGTCACGCCACTTGCCAGTGTTGTCAATGACAACAGCATTACTGATACCGTAATCGGTGTAATCTATCGTGTCGGGTGAGCTCGCGTAAATGACCTTAATAACATTACCATTAGCGATCAAAGCGTTTTGCTCTTCGTCTACCGTGATCGTGCCTTGGAACGTGCCATGCACTGAATCTCGTCGCAACAAGCTAGCACGTTTAGCTAAATCATTATCTCCACCTTTACGCACTACGATAGCTCGTAAACGCAAACTTTGACCACCACCAGTTTTTTCAATCAACAAACGGGCTAACAAACGGCCAATACGGCCAAAACCGTAAAGCACAACATCTGCCTGCGTTTTTGCACTGTCTTTATTTACCGCACCCGTTAAGGCAGAAGCAACATAGCTATGTAAACTTTGGCCTTCACCATGGTCACGAAAGCCTATAGCCAACTTACCAATGTCTACATGAACATTAGACAATGCCAAGCTCTGCAACACTTCAATCACTGGGAAAGTTTCATGGACAGATAATGTGGTGTGCTCTAGCATGCGAGCTGCACGGTGGGACTTAAGAATGCTAATGACAGAACGATTAACAACTAAACGGCCAAATACAGAAACCTCTACATTATTTTCGCGATAGATCTTACCAATTAAGGGGATCATGGCTTCGGCTAACGCTTCACGTTCTTTCCAGTCTGAAAACACTTGTTCTTGGCTCACAATGAGTCCCTTTTTTCACCGTATAAAAACGGCTTGGTTGCGGTTCAGGTGTTTAACCTTTTTAATACCCATGTTTGGGAGCGCATATTATCGTGGAAATAGCCAAATTTGGCAAACTTAGTTTGGCCTATAGTCAACATAATTTAAGCGAATTTAAATATTTATTACCCAACAACTAAAGGTTGTATAAGGTGAAACTGGATCCATATAGTTCTACAATCATGTGCGTTGACTAATCTAGCCGCACGCAGCCACCCGTCCACTGCAAAGGAACCCATTACTCGTGTTATTGGAAACCTCGTTTTTACCCACTAAATTCGGCCATAAATCCAATTGGGGACAAACCCATGGAGCCACTTCTGCCCTCGCCATATCTGAAGCTGCACAAGCCCACCAAGGACCCATTTTAGCGCTGGTAAAGGATACTGATTCTGCTTTGAAATTGAGTGCCGAACTCAACTTCTTTCTCACCAATACGGGGCTTAATTGCTTAATGCTGCCCGATTGGGAAATACTGCCCTACGACAGCTTTTCTGCACACCCAGACATTATTTCAGAACGCATTAGCACACTCAACCAAATTACTCACCTAAGTAAAGGTGTAGTCATTGTTCCTGTGGCTACCCTTTTACATCGACTGCCCCCTATGAATTACCTAGCAGGCAACAGCTTTACATTAACTACTGGGCAAGAGTTGCCACAAACTCAGTTTCGTCACCGTTTAGATCAAGCGGGATATCTACTCACAGAAACCGTATCCCAAGCCGGTGAATACGCCTTACGGGGCGGCTTGATTGATCTTTATCCCATGGGTAGTCATGCACCATTGCGCATCGAATTATTTGATGATGAAATTGAGAGCCTGCGTTATTTTGATGCTGATAGCCAACGCACCACAGCCTTAATTACGCAATTCAATTTACTACCTGCACGCGAGTTCCCATTAACCGATGCAGCGATTAGCCAATTTAGGCAAAACTTCACCAGTCAATTTGATTTAGACCCAAAAGCCTGCCCTGTTTACCAAGATGTAAGCCAAGGTTTTGCCCCTGCTGGTATTGAATACTACATCCCCCTCTTTTTTAACACTATGTCAACCTTATTGGACTATCTTCCAGCTTCCACCCTTGTAGTAAAACAAGGTGATATTGAAGCTCAAGCACTCCATTTTTGGCGCGACATTGAATCTCGTTACGAAGATTATGGCCATGACATAGAGCGCCCATTGCTTGCGCCTAAACAATTATTTTTATTTACTGATGAAATGTTCTTTGGCCTTAAAAAGTTTCCTAACATCAATTTGCAAGAAGGCGCGTTTGTGGCGCCTGACGCCAATAAAGGATTTTATAATTTAGGTGGCGCTCAACCCCCACAAGTTGCCATCAACAATCAGTTATCTAAGCCACTCATTGCATTACAAACAGTGTTACAAGCTCAGCAACAAAGCGTATTGGTATGCGCTGAGTCAGCGGGTAGAAAAGAAGCATTACTGGATTTATTTAAGGGTTTACCTAAGGCCCCAGAGGACGTAGAAAACTGGCCTGAGTTTATTACCAAAAAGCCCCATTTTGCGATCTGTGTTGCGCCTTTAGAGCAGGGCTTAAACCTACCCGAACACAATCTTCTTGTGGTTTGTGAAGCCCAACTCTTTGGTCAAAAAGTACTTCAGCGACGTCGCCGTGATAAAGCTACAGAGAATCCTAATACTGCTATTCACGATTTAGCCGAGCTAAGTATTGGTAATGCTGTAGTGCATCAAGACCATGGTGTAGGCCGCTACAATGGCCTACAAACACTGAGCATAGATGGCCAAGATGCCGAGTTTTTAGTACTACTCTACGCCAATGAAGCGACCCTTTATGTCCCTGTTTCTGGCATTGAACTCTTATCCCGTTATTCTGGTGGTGAGAATGCACCCTTACATAAATTAGGTGGCGAACAATGGACTAAAGCAAAACGGAAGGCAGCAGAAAAGATTAAAGATACTGCCGCAGAATTGTTACATATTTATGCCCTGCGTGAGGCTCAAGACGGGTATGCCTTTCCAAAACCTGATGACAGCTATCAGGCTTTCTGTGATGCCTTTCCCTATGAAGAAACCCCCGATCAAGAACAGACGATTAAAGCTGTATTGAGCGATATGATGGCTGACCAACCCATGGACAGGTTAGTCTGTGGTGATGTTGGTTTTGGCAAAACAGAAGTCGCCATGCGAGCAGCATTTATGGCGGTAAATGGTGGCAAACAAGTGGCTTTATTAGTGCCCACTACATTATTGGCGCAGCAGCATTATGAAACCCTTAGAGACCGATTTGCTAACTGGCCAGTCAATGTGTCAGTGATGTCTCGTTTCCAAACTACCGCCGAACAGAACAAGGCGATAGCCCACGCAAAAGATGGCAAGTTAGACATTCTGGTAGGCACCCATAAAATATTACAAGGCAAGCTTAATTTTAAACGTTTAGGCCTACTTATTATTGATGAGGAGCACCGTTTTGGCGTACAACAGAAAGAGTCGTTCAAAAAACTCCGTTCTGAAGTGGATATATTAACCCTCACTGCCACACCTATTCCTAGAACATTAAATATGTCCATGGCGGGCATGCGTGACCTGTCCATTATTGCTACGCCCCCAGCGAGACGTATTTCCATCAAAACATTTGTGCGTCAAGATGACACAAAAATTGTAAAAGAGGCTATCTTGCGAGAGCTGCTTCGTGGTGGGCAGGTGTATTATCTGCATAACGAAGTAAAAACCATAGAAAATAGTGCTGACAGGTTGCGTGAATTGGTGCCAGAAGCTCGTGTTAGTGTGGCCCATGGGCAAATGCGCGAGCGCAAGCTCGAACAAGTCATGGGAGATTTTTATCACAAACGCTCCAATGTTTTGGTGTGTTCCACTATTATTGAAACTGGAATCGACATTCCTACGGCCAACACCATCATTATTGAGCGTGCGGATAAGTTTGGTTTAGCCCAGCTGCATCAGTTACGGGGCCGTGTAGGTCGCTCCCACCACCAGGCTTATGCCTACTTAATGATTCCCCATCCCAAACTACTGAGCAAAGATGCAAGCAAACGCCTGGATGCCATTGAAGCCACAGCTGACCTAGGCGCAGGATTCACTCTAGCAAGCCACGATCTGGAAATACGCGGTGCAGGTGAGCTTTTGGGCGAAGAACAAAGTGGTCAAATGCAAGGCATTGGTTTTAGCTTGTATATGGAAATGCTCAACCAAACTGTTGAAGCGATGAAAAAAGGTGAAACTCTCAATTTAGATCAACCACTCCAACGGGGCACAGAAGTTAACCTGCATTTACCAGCGCTGATTCCAGAAAACTATTTACCCGATGTACATAATCGCTTAGTCATGTATCAACGCATTGCTAATGCTGAACATAATGCTGCATTAAAAGAGTTACAAGTGGAAATGATAGACCGCTTTGGCTTACTGCCTGATCAAATAAAAAACCTTTTCCGCCAAAATCGTTTAAAGTTAAAAGCCAAAGCTATCGGCATTACTCGTATTGAAGCTTCCGCAGCTAATGGCCGCATGGAGTTTGGCAAAAATACCCAAATAGACCCAATGGTGCTGGTCAAGCTAGTACAAACTCAACCTCGAAGTTTTCGACTTGAGGGTGGCACCAATTTGCGGTTTACTCTGCCTATGGAAAAAACAGAAACACGCTTCCAACGTATGGAAGACCTAATTAAACTATTGAGCTAACCATGCAATTAAGATTTCTTTCACTTTGGCAGTTACTGGGTAGGTTTGTCGTGGTGTTATCAATACTACAACCAAGCTTATCATTGGCGGCAAATGAGAAAGATGAGACCTGGTATCAGGTAGAAGTTATTGTTGCCCAAAGAACAGATCGAAGTGCCACATTAGAAAATTTTCCCTTTCAGCCGGCCTCTATATCATGGCCTAGCGGCGCCGTGCTTAATGAGTTTGACCCCATCACAAGCAACCGCAATCAACTGGATAATGTCGAGTTCATAATCTTACCCAAAGACCAACACATCCTCAACAATGAAGCTCGAATACTAATCAACCATGAAGATTATAACCTTTTGGTGCATCAAAGCTGGCGTCAAATTTTAAAGGGCAACAAAATTATTAACTGGGTAGATATTAAAGGCGGCTATGCTTGGGGCGGGCATCAGCAGCTAGAGGGTAGCTTAGGCTTTAGTAAAGGGCGCTTTTTACACATTCACAGTGAATTACATTTGAATCAGTTCCCAAGTATCCAAAGCGCTAGTAGCCAGCGCGCCAAACAAACCCTATTTAGTGCGGGACAAAGCCTCATACCAATTATTCAAACGCGCTACAGCTTGGTGCAAAGACGTAAGATGCGCAGTAAAGAATTACACTACTTAGATCACCCTAAGCTCGTACTTTTGGTGAAAATAATTCCCTTTACGCCAGCAGAACCTATTTTAGAAGTGACATTGGAAGTAGAGATAAACGCAGCAGATGAGCCCACACTGGTAGACCTTACGGCGACTGGCAACGCAGAGTAAAAGCTTGAGGAAGCTGTTCAGCTAACAGTTGGTCAAGCTGAATCTGCTCAGAATGGCACTGTGCTCGTGGATAAACGGGATGGAGCCTATCATCATGCCAAATATCCCAATTAAGGGTATGCTGTATAAACTCTTGGGCAAATGTAGGGCTAATTTCTTGGCAACCTAACAAAATCACATCAAGGTAAGACTGGACAATAGGAGCACTCCTTAGTCCATGGCCTTCATGGTTATATAAATACACCCAAACCTGGCTATGTTCACCCAGCGCTTGAGAAGTGTTTAGGTAGTCAACCTTTGTTATATCAAGTTGCACCCTTCGGTAATGGGTTTCTCTGTGATCAAACTTTTCTAGTTCAGATTCAGCCACTGCAAACAACACACCATTGCAGTGCGCCCCTGCCATTGGTCTCGCAGCAACTGCTCGCATACCTGAACCCTTCCAGCCTACCCAAGTGCGCTCTAGCCCATGCACCCGCACTGCTAATGAATCACCTGCTATGCCAGTAATTCGACGACTAGAGCTATTAATTAAGCTACCGTAACCAAA
>DCAT01000132.1 GCA_002312935.1 Oceanospirillaceae bacterium UBA1126
TGGTGACGGTTTGGTCGCTCAAATACCCTCGTTGTTGTTGGCTACTGCAACAGCCATCATTGTCACCCGGGTGTCATCTACCACCGATATGTCAAGCCAAGTGGTGGGGCAGCTCGGCAGCCCTCAGGCTCTTATCGTAGTAACGGGCATTATGACATTGCTAGGTGTGATACCTGGCATGCCACATTTTGTATTTTTGCTATTAGCCGCAGCAACTGGCGGTCTTGCTTATCTTGCTGTGAAGCGTTCTAAGCAAAAAGACTTGCCCGAGGATATAGATTTAATGCAGCAGCACCAAGAACAAGAATCAAAAGATCTGTCCTGGGAAGATATTCCACAGCTGGATATGATTGGCCTAGAAGTAGGCTATGCACTAATCCCTTTGGTTAATAAGACTCAAGGTGGTGTGTTGATGCAGAGAATAAAAGGCGTACGCAAAAAACTTTCTCACGAACTTGGATTCTTGGTGCAGTCCGTTCACATTAAAGAT
Organism: Oceanospirillaceae bacterium UBA1126; assembly: GCA_002312935.1. Classification (GTDB taxonomy): domain Bacteria; phylum Pseudomonadota; class Gammaproteobacteria; order Pseudomonadales; family Balneatricaceae; genus Njordibacter. The sequence goes on from DCAT01000132.1 coordinate 491, forward strand.
AATTTAGATTTGTCACCTAACCAATATCAGATCAATATTAATGGTGTCACCCGTGGTCAAGGAGAGCTCATGATGGGTAGAGACCTGGCTATTAACCCAGGCACTACTCATGGCACCTTAGAAGGTATTCCAACGCAGGACCCAGCCTTTGGGCTTGATGCTATGTGGATTGATACCTCCCAAAGAGAATTTGCCCAGTCGATGGGCTACACAGTAGTAGATGGTGCGACCGCACTAGCCACTCATTTAAATAAAGTATTACAAGAAAATGCCCACGATTTGTTGGGGCATGATGAAGCCCAGCAGCTCATGGACCAATTGTCTCAAGCTGCACCAAAATTAGTTGAAGCCGTAGTGCCTAGCCAACTGTCTGTAGGTGTGGTGGCTAAAGTATTACAGAATCTATTGGCTGAAGGGGTGGCTGTAAGGGATATTCGCACCATTGTCGAAATACTGGCGGAGCAAGCATCTAGAAGTCAGGATCCTGACGTTTTGACTGCAGCTGTGCGTCCTGCACTGGGCCGAATGATGATGCAAAAACTGACTAAGGTAGGGGCTGACCTGTCAGTTATGACATTGGATGCAGGATTGGAACAACAATTGCATAACATATTACAGCAAAGCAAAGAACACGGGTTAGCCATCGAGCCGAACCTTGCTGAACAGTTGTTAGGTAACTTGCAAGGTACCAGTGAACAGCTTGCGCAACAGGGCATTCCTCCAGTATTGGTGGTCTCCCCAGGTATTCGCCCTTGGCTTGCTAAGATGGTTAAGAATCGTATCCCAGGTTTAGTAATACTGGGTTATAACGAAATACCAGACGAACAAGGCATTCAAGTGGTGTCGACCATAGAACAGCAATCTCTAGTGGATGCCTAGGCACCCGTAGATTAAAACTAAAAGTATTAGGGTTTATTGAAGATGAAACTGAAGCGCGTTTTAGCCAAAGATACACGTACTGCACTTGCCATGATTAAGGCAAGTTTGGGTAACGATGCGGTTATTTTGTCAAACAATAAAATTGCTGGAGAGGTTGAAATAGTTGCAGCTATAGACTACGACGACAATCGTGAAAAAGCTAAAGCTAAGCCTAAATCCAGCACCATATTTTCTGACCGTCTTAGTGCTAGCTTAAATCTTATTAAACCTGACGAAAATAACGCTAAGCGCCCAATTGAACCGTCTATTAAGACCCCTGAATCACGCCAATTTAATGACTTTGGCAGTTCAGGGAAACAAGCCGCCACTAACGGTCAAGCAAACACTAACGACCAAACCCCAGCAAATGACAACATGGTCCGAATGGAAAAGGAGCTTGGTCTGCTGCGCTTATTGTTAGAGCAGCAAATGAAACAGAGCCAAACTAAAAGCCAAGCTAACACCTTTATCAGCGCTGCGGCTCTCAAGGTAGCTCGAAAACTTGAACTTATGGGTTTTGAAAAACGCCTAATAGACACTGTGTTATCACAACTACCTGCCTATGATGATGCAGATCAGTTATGGGATAATACTCAACAATGGCTGCAAGATAAGTTAACGACTAGCCCACAAGGGATAGTGCACAAGGCTGGTGTTTATGCTCTAGTTGGCCCTACCGGAGTTGGCAAGACGACAGCGATTGGTAAACTTGGCGCCCAACTAGCTATGAAACATGGTAAGCATAAGGTTGCGTTAATTTCTATGGATCAACAGCGTATTGGCGCCAGAGATCAATTGCGGGTATTTGGCACCATGCTGGGTATAGATGTGCATCACGTGGCTGGTTTTACTGAGTTAACAGCAACCTTAAACCAAATGGCTCACAAAGATTACGTATTAGTGGATACTTCAGGAGGCAACCCCTTTGATTCACATATTCAGAACTTAGTTGATGGCCTGCTAGGCGTTCCCCATCAAATTAGTATCTACCTTACCTTGGCTGCAAATAGCCAGTCCCACTCATTGCATTACCTAATGAAACACTACTTGGGCCAAGTAAAAGGTGTTGTTGCGACTAAGTTAGACGAGTGTTTACCATTAGGTGGTCTGTTATCTGCACTCATTGAGTCACAGCAACTATTAGTAATGATTACTGATGGCCAGCGTATTCCATTAGACTTGAGTTATCCTAGTTCGCAGCAGCTAATGGCAAAGGCTTTAGAGGCCCAGTTAACTGAGGAGTCTGGCAGTATCGTAGCCTTGCCAAACTTGCTACACTCGTCGCCAGAGAAACCTTTGGGGCCTAGTTATAAGTCTTCAAAGCAATATATAACCAGCCAAAATTTGAAAGCTGGCAGCCTACAAGGTACACCTGTTGCTGCCATGGGACTATCGTCCTACAGGAGTCACTAATATGAGTTCAACCGGCGTACAAGTTATTGCTGTAACCAGCGGTAAAGGGGGTGTTGGTAAAACCAATACTTCAATTAATATTGCGGCTAGCTTAGCCAAACAAGGCCACAAGGTAATGTTGATGGATGCAGACTTAGGTTTGGCAAATGTTGATGTTAACTTGGGGCTGCAATGTTCATTTAATATGGCTCACGTAATGAGTGGTGAAAAAACGTTAAGTGAAATTGTTCTAACTGGCCCTTTTGATATGCAAGTTGTGCCGGCGGCCTCGGGTATTTATGAAATGGCAGGTTTGCAAAATGAACAACTGCAACATCTAATTCAAGCGTTCAGTGAGTACAATGGAAAACTAGACTACCTTATTATAGATACGGCAGCGGGTATTTCTGACAATGTATTAGCCTTTTTAAATGCTGCTCATCAAATGATTGTAATCGCTTGTGATGAGCCGTCCTCTATCACTGATGCTTATGCATTGATTAAGGTGATGAGCCAGCGCTATGGAGCGACTCGGTTTCACTTTCTTGCCAGTATGGTGAAAAATGAGAAAGAAGGGAGAGCCTTATATACCAAAATTGAACGGGTGGTTGATCATTATTTGGGTGCAACCATGCTGTACTTGGGCAGTACGCCACATGATGATCAGCTACGTATAGCCAACAAACAACAAAAGGCAGTTGTTCAAGCAGCCCCCATGGCAAACTCTTCTCGAGCCTATATGCAGATGGCTGCGATAGTAGAGCGCTGGGAAGCTCCGACTGGCTTAAGTGGGCAGGTAGAGTTTTTTGTCGACCGACTACTACAACGTAAAGCTTAATTG
>DCAT01000168.1 GCA_002312935.1 Oceanospirillaceae bacterium UBA1126
TGGCGAGCTTTGATGAACCCGGTTTAGGCGACCAAAATGGTAACACTATTCGCCAGAACGTTGCGCGGCGCAAGGCAGAACTAGAAGCCCAAGGGGTTAGCTCTGGAGACGCCCAGCGTCAAGCTAGCTATCGCGTTTATGGCAGTAAACCTGGTGCCTATGGTGCGGGATTACAGGGACTTATTGATGAGCGCTGTTGGGCCGAGCGCGCAGACCTTGCGGATGCGTACCTTAACTGGGGTGGATACGCCTATGGTAATCAAACAGGTGATGGGGTGGCGGCCCATGACGATTTTAAACATCGCTTAAGCCAGTTAGAGGCTGTGGTACAAAATCAAGACAACCGTGAACACGATTTATTAGACTCCGATGACTACTACCAATTTCAAGGCGGAATGACAAACGCAGTAACCAGCTTTAGTGGCCAAGCCCCTGCGGTATACCACAGCGATCACAGCAACCCTAGCGTGCCTAAAATCCGTACCCTTAGCGAAGAACTCAATCGTGTGTTGCGCTCTCGTGTACTTAATCCTAAATGGATTAGTGCTATGCAGCGCCATGGTTATAAGGGGGCCTTTGAAATGGCTGCCAGCGTTGACTATCTTTTTGCTTACGATGCCACTACAGATTTAATTGCTGATTACCAATATGAACAGGTGAGTGACGCGCTAATCTTTGAAACAGATAACCAAGAGTTTATGCGCAACAATAATCCTGCAGCCTTAGAAGAAATGGCTGAACGCATGTTAGAGGCTTGCCAACGAGGCATGTGGCATGAACCAGGTGAACATCAAAAGGCCTTACAAGATTTGCTGTTAGACTTAGATCAACAGAAGGAAACCGCTTCATGACTCAGTCAACATCGACAGCACAGGGTTCACGTACCCTTCTAGTCCAAGGCACCAAAACTGCATTAGAGAAGAATGTCCGCACCCTTATGGTTCAGGGCACCACATCTGATGCAGGAAAAAGTATATTAGTGACAGCTTTATGCCGTATTTTGGCTCGTAGAGGCATTAAAGTGGCTCCTTTTAAGAGCCAGAATATGGCCCTTAATAGCGCCGTAACTGCTGATGGGGGAGAAATAGGCCGTGCTCAGGCAGTGCAGGCAGAAGCTTGTTTTTTGGCGCCCGATATACGCATGAACCCTATTCTGCTCAAACCCAACAGTGATTTAGGGTCACAAGTAATATTACGTGGCAAAGCCATTGGTAACATGAAAGCCGTGGAATACCACCAGCACAAGCCTAAGTTGTTACAAGACGTGGTGTGTGCCCATGGAGAACTATTACAAGACTTCGATTTAGTCATGGTTGAAGGAGCAGGTAGCCCTGCAGAAATTAATTTAAGGGAACATGACCTAGCCAATATGGGCTTTGCTGAAGCCGTAGACTGCCCTGTTATTATCGTCGCTGATATAGACCGCGGGGGTGTTTTTGCCCACTTATACGGCACCTTTGAACTGCTCAGCCCCAGCGAACAAGCGCGCACGCGTGGTTTTATTATTAACCGTTTTCGCGGTGATAAAACACTACTACAAGGGGGTTTAGACTGGTTAGAAGAACACACTGGTAAACCCGTGCTTGCGGTTTTACCTTATATCCACAACTTACACATAGAAGCCGAAGACTCACTAGCAGTTGACCAGTTTGCCAAAAGCGATGATGGCAAGCACTTTAAGGTTGTTGTGCCGATTTACCCTAGGGCCAGTAACCATACAGATTTTGATGCCTTAAGAATGCACCCAGATGTGGATTGCCAGCTATTAAGAGATGTGCAAACCTTCAAAGGCGCAGACCTTATTATTTTGCCGGGAAGTAAGAATACCCGTGGTGATTTAGCGTGGCTTAAGCAGTCTGGTTGGGATGCAGTGATTCAACGTCATTTGCGTTTAGGTGGCAAAGTCATTGGCATTTGTGGTGGTTATCAAATGTTAGGCCAAGCAGTGCATGACCCAGATGGCACCGAGTCAAACGCAGGTACCAGCAAAGGTTTAGGGCATTTGGATATTGAAACCCTACTACAAGGCGAAAAACAGTTACGTAACGTACAAGGGCACTGGTTAAACCAAATAGGTGACATTCCAGTAACCGGTTATGAAATTCATGTGGGACAGACCACTGGACGTGACTTAGCAAAGCCGCTAATGCAACTTAACACTGGCCCAGACGGTGCCCGCAATAGTGAAGACACTGTGATGGGGAGCTATGTACATGGTTTATTTGATGAACCAAAGCTACTGGAAGAATTATTACACTGGGCCGGTTTAGAACAGACACAAGCGTTCGATTATCCAGCTTTAAGGGCTGCACAAATAGAACGCTTAGCTGATGAAGTAGAAGCAGAGCTGCCAATAGAGAAAATTTTTAATATCATGCAGGGCTGTATATAACATGAGTTTGATTATCACCATTGTTATTGCCCTTGGCCTAGACTATTGGTTAGGTGAACCTAAGCGGCTTCATCCTCTGGTAGGCTTTGGAAGCTTAGCTGATGGACTGGAGAAGTGGTTCAATTCTGTAGAGGGCGTGCAAGTGAACCAACGTGACACCTTATTAAAATGCAAAGGCACACTCGCATTACTCCTTGCTATTGGCCCTCTTAGCTTTGCCGCTTATAGCCTAGAGCAAACGTTAGCTACATACGAGGTATTCTCAACACTTTTTGGTGCCGTGGTGCTGTATTTAGCGATTGGATGGCGCAGTCTAATTCAGCACGCCAAAGCCATATCTGCCCCTCTATATGACGGTGATTTAAGCACAGCCCGAGTTGCAGTGAGCCATATTGTAAGCCGTGACACTCAGGACTTGAATGAGCAGGAAATTGCTAAAGCGGCCACAGAATCTGTACTTGAAAATGGTGCTGACGCATTATTTGCAGCCCTGTTTTGGTTTATTATAGCTGGTATTCCAGGGGTAGTTATTTATCGCCTAAGCAACACCTTAGATGCCATGTGGGGCTATAAAAACCCCCGCTTTTTATACTTTGGATGGGCTGCTGCACGCTTTGATGACTTACTTAATTTCATCCCTGCTCGCCTCACGGCACTCGCTTACACTTTATGTGGCAGCGTTAATGGGCAAACCCAAAATGCATGGCAAAGCTGGCGTCAACAGGCTGGCACGTGGAAAAGCCCTAATGCTGGCCCAGTAATGGCAGCAGGAGCTGGCGCTATCGGTGTAGAGCTAGGGGGCAGTGCACAGTATCATGGCCACAGCCAACATCGCCCTGTGTTAGGTTCTGGCAGCGCACCCATGGCGGCTAGTATTGATGATGCCTGTGACTTAGTGAACCACAGCCTAGTGCTTTGGCTAGCAGCGATCTGTTTGCTCATTTTTTTGGGGGCAGTGGTATGAGCCTCCTATTTCACGGTGGTGATTTACAGTCAGCGTCTGCTATTTATGGCTGTAAACCTAATGATTGGGTTGATCTATCAACTGGTATTAATCAGCACAGCTACCCTGTGCCAACCATAGACACAAATGCTTGGCACCAGCTACCTTACATAGACCCTGCTTTAACCAAAGCCGCTGGCTCTTATTATGGGGAACACCCCTGCTTAGCAAGCAGTGGCAGCCAAAGTGTTATTCAATTACTACCCTTTATATTGCATCAATTGGGCAACCAGAAAACCACATGGTTACCCAACGTCGGTTATCAAGAACACCGTCAAGCGTGGTCCCAACAAGGTGACGTTAGAACTTACAGTGGGTTAGACAGCCGATTAGCTGCCCAACAAATAGATACGGCGCTACATAATAATGAATTAGGCCATTTAGTCATCATCAACCCTAACAACCCAACAGGCGAAACTTTTAACCCTCAACAGATGCGTTCTTGGGCCCAAAAGCTACATGCGATAGACGGTTTTTTAATAGTTGACGAAGCCTTTATAGACACCACTATGACTGCTAGTCTGCTTACAGAGAAGCTAGCAGATAACATGGTAATACTGCGTTCGGTGGGTAAGTTCTTTGGCCTTGCGGGCATTCGCTTAGGGTTTACCTTTGCAGCTCAAACTGTACTCAATAGTTTGGCCAAGGAGATGGGGCCTTGGTCGGTTAATGGCCCAGCCCAAAAAGTCGCTATTGCGGCTTTAAACGATACGCTATGGCAAACTAATATGCGCACTCAACTGGCGAACGAAGCAATGGCACAACTAAGCCTTTGGCAGCACTCAATGACTCAGCTAGGAGCAGATTTAGCAGCTTCGCACGAATTATTCCGCAGTTTTGTTATGCCACCAGATTTAGCCCAAAGATTACACCTCAATGCTGCCAAAAACGGCATTTTATTGCGCCCAGTTGATATCAACTCAAGCACCAGTTTGTTACGCTTTGGTAATGTTGATTTAAGCCACAGCAGAACACTTGAACACTGCCAAAGATGGATACAACAGGAATCCCCATGAACTTTTTTCCTCTATTTCACAACACCAAACAGTTAAAAGCACTGCTTATTGGTGGTGGGACCGTTGCCAAACGACGCGTTAAATCATTGGTAGACGCAGGCATTGCCTGTGATTTGATAGCTACAGCAGTCGCTGAAGGTGTGACCGAGTTAGTAGAAGGCGCAGGTGGCACCGTAACCATTGGAGCCTATACTTCAGATGAGGCGATGCTAGGCTACAACCTGATTTTAGCACTCACAGACAATCGCAGTGTTAATCACCAAGTCGCTACTGATGCCAGAGCCATGGGTTTATTAGTTAATGTGGCCGATTTCCCTGATGATGGCAATATTATTTTTGGCGCCATCATTGACCGCGCGCCGTTAACTATTGCGATTAACAACGGTGGGGCTTCTCCCGTATTATCTAGCATTTTACGTCAGCAATTAGAGCAATTTGTGCCCAAAGCCTATGGGCAACTAGCCCGCTTGGTGGGGGCTTATCGCACACGGGTGAAAGAGGCCTTACCAAGTACCACCGAACGGTCAATTTTTTGGCATCAGGTGCTACAGGGACCTGTTGCAGAAGCCGTTTTCTCTGGTAAGCATAGTGAAGCCGAAAGCTTATTAAAAACTCATTTAAGAGAGGCCGATAATGGCCTTGATAAGGTCATGAGTAACGGTGAAGTCTTTCTCATAGGAGCAGGCCCTGGGGATCCAGACCTTCTCACTCTTAGGGCTTTTAGACTGTTACAAAAAGCCGATGTGGTGCTCTATGATGCCTTAGTGTCTGATGGAGTGATGGCTTTAGTGCCAGAGTCTGTAGAAAGGGTATACGTAGGCAAACGCCGCGCTAACCACAGCGTCCCTCAGACGGGTATTAACCAACTGTTGGTCGATTATGCAAAGCAGGGCAAGCGAGTCGCACGCCTTAAAGGTGGAGATCCGTTTATCTTTGGCAGAGGCGGGGAAGAAATTGAAACGTTGGCCGAACAGCATGTGCCCTTTCAGGTAGTACCTGGGATTACTGCTGCCAGTGGCTGCTCTGCCTATTCTGGCATTCCTCTCACTCACAGAAACTATGCCCAATCTGTGCGGTTTGTAACGGGGCAATTACGCGATGGCAGTGTAAATCTACCTTGGCCAGAACTAATTGTAGAAGGACAAACCTTAGTT
>DCAT01000118.1:0-15759 GCA_002312935.1 Oceanospirillaceae bacterium UBA1126
AAATGCGTATCTTGTCTTGGAATGTTCAATATGGAAAATCAGTTAATACTGGGTCTGATTTTTCGCGCACCCTGGATTATATTAAGTCGTTAGGCAACTTTGATATTATTTGCTTACAGGAAGTTGCACGTCACATGGCAGCCTACTGCACCCAGGAGCAACCCGACCAGTGCCAGCTGGCGCAGCAATATTTCCCACACCATGTAGCCCTTTGGGGCTCTGGTTATAGTTGGCCTAGTGCCACTAGTAATCCAAAGGATCGTCAGGAGTTTGGTAATTTAACCCTGGTTAAGAATCACCTATTAGACTTTAAGGTTCACCAACTCCCACAACCTGCTGCGTTAGGAAAATGGCAAATGCCTAGGGTTGCAATTGAAGCTTGTGTTAGTTCAAAGATCGGTCCGTTGAGCATTATTAATACTCACCTTGCATATCATGATGGTAATGAAGCGCAACTGCAGCTTGAGCACCTTCAGGCGATAGAGCTAGATCGTTTAGCCCACCTTAGATACCCTAAAGCGCACGGCCCCGGGTGTTTTCAAGAAGGTTACTTGGCATCAGCCCGTATTTTATGTGGTGACTTTAATTTTGACCCTAAAAGCACTCATTACCAGTACCAAATAAACCATGGCTGGATCGATACCTGGAAGCACTCTAGTCCAGTTCAGACACAGCCTGCAACCTGTGGCATCTTCGACAAAGTTCAGTGGACTCAGGGCGGCCATTGTCGTGATTATTTCTGGCTTAGCAATGAGCTCCTCACTTACCCAGTTAATGTTAGCGTAGATAGCACCACTGACCTATCTGACCATCAACCCATTACTCTTGAGATAAATTTTTGAACCCTTTAATGAATGAAGTAAGTTTTAGAAATAGTTATTTATTAATGCGACATGGCGAAAGTGACGCGAATGTAAGTGGCGTAATTGTAAGTGATCCTAAAATAGGTTGTGAACGGTTCGGGCTTACAGACCGAGGTTCAAAACAGATTATTGCTTCAGTAAAAGGATTTACAGGAGAGGCCATAACTCAAATAGTTTGTTCGGACTTTTTAAGAACCCTACAAACAGCGCAACTAGTCGCTAACACCTTGAATCTGCCACAACCTGAGCAAGAGGTGGGTCTTCGAGAGCGCTTTTTTGGGAAATGGGAAGGGATGTCTGCGGAGCACTATGAGAATATCTGGCAGCGGGATGAAATGGATAAGCATTCTGATGATGGTGTGGAACGGCCCCAAGAAGTAGCTCAGCGCGGCCTTATGGTGCTTGAAAGGTTAGAGCAGCAGTATCAGGGGGAAGTCATTTTGTTAGTTTCCCATGGTGACATGTTGCAAATTTTGAGTACATCGATTGCTGGGATATCACCACATAAACATCGCTCTTTACCCCACCACCAAACAGGTGAAATAAAATACTTGGTTACTGAGCACAAGTAGTGGCAGTTCAAGTCAAAAACTCCCCAAGCCAACTTACAACGGGGAAAAAAATGTTCATGAATCCGCCTTTTAACACACTAGATAGCATGCAACATCAAACACCCCGTTAACCCAGGAGTAATTTAACATTAGTGGTACTACGATCCTTATAAACTTGATTGGTGGCGTGGCCTTATTGTTATGGGGCTTGCGTATGGTGAGGGTTGCTGTGACCGAGGGTTGGGGCAACGACATGCGTCGCATCGTTGGCAAAAGCCTGTCCAATCATTACCAGGCCTTTGGTACTGGGCTTGGTGTTACCATGCTGTTACAAAGCAGTAGTGCCACAGCCTTGCTCACTTCATCGTTTAGTGGGCAGGGCCTGCTCACTGCTGGCAGTGCCTTAGCTGTAATACTGGGAGCTGATGTTGGCACTGCCCTTGTGGCACAAATACTTACCTTTGACTTATCTGCGCTATCACCCACCTTAGTGGCAGTTGGGGTTGGGCTATTTAGCTACTCCAAAGGTGGCCGCAGCAAAGAGGCAGGGCGTCTAATGCTAGGTATTGGTATGATGCTTTTGGCCCTAAAACTCATTCTTGCGGCTTCAATACCAATGCGTGAGTCAGTAATCATCCAACAAATCTTTTTAGCGCTAGGGCAGGATTTGATATTAGCTGTTGTATTTGCGGCCATTTTGGCTTGGGCTGCCCATTCTAGCCTAGCCACTGTACTGCTAATAATAACGCTCTCTAGCACCAGTGCTTTAGATGTTTCGGTTGCCTTTGCGCTTATATTAGGCGCTAATATTGGTGGCGCCTTGCCGCCCTTTATAGCAACTCTGGGAGCCAATCGCTCTGCCAGACAGCCGCCGTTGGGCAATCTGTTGTTCCGTATTTGTGGCGTGGCTATATGTTTACCTTTTACGGAGGTCATTGCTCAATTACTGTCTAGTTGGGATGTCAGTCAAGCGCGCCAGATTGCCAACTTTCATTTGTTTTTCAATATTGTATTAGTGCTGCTATTTTTTCCATTGATCAATACGATGGCTAGGCTAACTGCTCGTTTGCTGCCAGAAGACCAAGAGCCAACAGATGCCATTACACCTAGAAACCTTGACATAATGGCGTTTGAAACCCCTCTTGTTGCCATAGTTAATGCCGAGCGTGAAGTGTTGCGAATGGGTGAAGTTGTTGAGCGCATGTTACGTAATGCCTTTGTAGCACTTAAGAAAAATGACTTTGAGTTGGCACAAAAAACTCAAACCATGGATAAGGTGGTGAATCTTTTTGATGAAGAAATTAAGCGATACCTTACTTCTCTTGCGCGTGAACAACTGACCGAAAAAGAGAGTAAACGGTGCATTGAAATTATTAACTTTGCTACCAACCTAGAGCATATTGGAGATATAATTACCGCTGACCTGATTCATAACATTTCACAAAAGAAAGTTGTGCCTCGTGCCAAAATGTCACTGCAGGACCGTGAGGAAATAAATAACTTATACCAACCAGTGCTGAAGTCATTTCACTTGTCTATGAATGTGTTCTCCTCAGGAGACATTTCTATGGCAAGACTATTAATGGCTAAAAAATATAAAATTGGTAAGCGTGAAAAGGAGTTAGTCGTTACCCATCTCAACAAATTGCGTGATGAAGTGACTTATGACTCGAAGCTGAGTGCATTGCAACTCGATATCCTACGGGACCTCAAGCGAATCAATTACCATCTTACTTCAGTGGCTTATCCTATTCTGGAGAAGGCCGGTCAGTTGCGCACTAGGTTGCGCTCTGCCGAAGCTGCAGACGTTTCAGCGCCGTCACAACTTGCCTTTGGTGGGACCACAATTAATGAGCGCTAAGCATAAAACTTATGACGTGTTTGTTGTAAATACGGGTATTAACACAATGGATTTTGCTAATGTTATTGCGTAAAAAAAATATTGAACAACTTAAAAACCAAACATTCGATGTGGCCATTATTGGTGGTGGCATTAATGGTGCTGTTGCGGCGGCGGCATTATCTGCAAAAGGAGCAAAAGTTGCCCTCATTGATAAAGGTGATTTTGCTGGCTTTACTAGCTCTAATTCGTCCAATCTTGCTTGGGGAGGTGTTAAATATTTAGAAAGTCACGAATATCGATTAGTGAATAAACTGTGTAAAAGCCGTAACTTATTAATGCAGAGCTACCCTTCTACAGTTAAAGAAATTCGCTTTTTAACCTGCATTCAAAAAGGCTTTCGCTTCCCACCACTGTTTGTATATCTGGGTACTATTGTGTACTGGTTATTTGGTCGCTTTTACACCAAACATCCACAATATTTAACGCCAAAAAAAATAACTGCTATCGAGCCAGTGATTAATATCAGCAATGCCAAAGGAGGGTTTGAGTATTCTGACGCCTACCTTTTTGATAATGATTCCCGCTTTGTGTTTAACTTTATTCGCTCTAGCCTTGATAATGGCTGCATTGCTGCTAACTATGTGTCTTCTCAAGCGGCAGACTATGTTGGCGATCATTGGACCATAGCAGCGCAAGATGAAATGACGGGCGAAGCGTTTCCCATAAAAGCAAAAGTCCTAATTAATGCGGCAGGCCCTTTTGTTGATAAATATAACGAAACCACTGAACAATCAACCGAGCATCATCATGTATTCTCTAAAGGTGTTCACTTAATTGTTGACCAAATTAGTGCCAACCAAAAAGTATTGGCTTTTTTTGCTAGTGATGGGCGTTTATTTTTTGTCATTCCTATGGGCTGCAAAACGTGCATCGGTACTACTGATACCCAAGTGGACTCACCGCTTAGTAAAGTGACTGATGAAGACCGTGATTTTATTTTAGATAACGTTAATCAATTACTTAATTTACCCAAGCCATTAACCAAAGCCGATATTATTGCTGAACGGTGTGGCGTGCGTCCTCTGGCTATTGAAGGCGATAGTGGCGGCACAGCTGATTGGGTTAAGCTATCTCGTAAACACGCGATCGACATTAATAAGAAACAAAAATATATCAGTATTTTTGGTGGTAAGTTAACTGATTGCATCAATGTGGGCGATGAGGTTTCTGAGATTGTAGAGACGTTCAATATTGAACTTAAAGAGTCAGATATCACTTGGTATGGTGAGCCTAGCAACAACATAAAAGACCAGTTTTTTGCTGAAGCCCACACAATAAATCTTGATGAAATGACGGGAGAAAAATCAGCTGAACCATTGTCAGAACGATTTTGGCGACGCTATGGCTCTAATGCATTCGACCTGCTTAGCACAATAAAGCATGACAAAGCCCAGGCAGAGCTGTTAATCGAACACGCTGAATATACTGTGTGTGAAATTGAATATGCAGCAAAGCACGAAATGATAACCAAGCTTGAAGACTTTCTGCGGCGCCGGTCCAAAATATCACTAGTAGTGCGGCAAGATGATTTGATAAATGCTAAAGGGCTAAAAGAGGCTTGTGATATATTATTTGGGAGTGAGTCAGAAGAAAAAATGCAAGAGTATGTTGACAGCATATCGACCTCTTTTTAGGTTTCAAATATTTATTTTTTATAAGGTGACTAGTAGCAAAATTAGTGTAAAAAAGGCGTTAATGGTATTTTTCAGATCATCACTATTGGTCTTTAAAGTGGCAGTATGAGTACCTAGTAACGTCACCTGCTTTTGATCTTTAATACGATCCCAAGTAATATCTTAATCTAGCTAGCGCATAGAAATGATGGGTATTATGAATATGTTTGATGAGTTATCAGTTGAAAATCAGCTGCGATTTGATTTAGCCCTTATTCACCGCTATATGGCGGAACATAATTGGAATGAAGGCGTTGTAAATCACCTAACCGCAATGTTGCCCGGTAGTAGTGAGCATTTTCTTGCTCTGCCATACGGCTTACATTGGTCTGAAGCCAAAAGTTCAGACTTTTTAGTAGCAGATTTTGCGGGTAGTATTATCTCAGGTGTTGGCGAAGTTGAGGCCAGTAACTTAAATATTCACGGTGCAATTCATCGTGAAGTTCCCCGTGCCAGAGCCATTCTCCACTCACATCAACCAAACATCACCGCACTCACATTGCTAAAAGATCAGACTGTGACTATGTCTAGCCAACACGCACTTCGCTTCGTACAGCGGATTGCCTACCTAGGGGTTTATGGCGATCCTGGTGACCCAGCTATTGGGGGCACTATTGTGGACAGTTTAAAAACTAAGGATGTGCTGATGTGCGCCAATCATGGTGTTCTCGTTTCTAGGCCCTATTTGTGGGATGCTTTTGATGACCTGTATTTTTTAGACCGTGCGTGTGAAGTTCAGTTAAAAGCGATGCATACTGGCCAAGAGCTAAATATTATTCCAGAGATTATGGCTAATGAGTATGGTCGACATATTATTAAGTGGAGCAAATTAGAAGGTGAGAGACACTTTATAGCACTGCGCCGGATGTACCATAAAAAATATCCTGATTTAGTCAAGTGAGCCTGATTGGCCCACCTATAATGTTAGCTCTTTGATTAAAGCTGAATAGCCTTCGCGGTAGCTTGGGAATATGAAATTATACCCAGAATCCAACAGCTTCTTGTTACTGCAGCGCCTAGCTGAGCGTGCACTTGCCTGATGTTCCACTAAGCTAACACCTAGTTTTTCAGCCAGCCAACCGCGCAATTCATATTGTGTTACTGGTTCGCAATCTGTCGCCACATACAGTTCTAATAACGGTATCTGCTGCTCATTTTGACTAATCAAATGCCCAATAACACCGGCACAATCCTCGCTATGAATGCGATTGCCCCATTGTTCAGGTTGATCCGCACATCCCACTCCCGCTAGTACTTGATCTAGCATACGAGTGCGGCCAGGGCCGTATATGCCAGAAAACCTTACCACTACTGTGGCACATGGCAGGGCTAATATATTTTCTTCTGCTTGACGCAGTGCCTGTCCAGAAAAAGCTGTTGAGCTGGCTGGGGAATCTTCATCTACCCAAGCCCCTAAGTTTTGTCCATAGACGCTAGTGCTAGAAACCCAAACAACCAATTTAGGTTTATAAACGGCATTGTTAATTGCTAAAGCTAGGGCTGCGGAAGAGTTAACATAGGCCTTTTGGTAACCCTCTTTGGTCATGCTATCTGGTGTAAGTGTGGCAACCACCACATCAAAACCCTCTCTAAAGATGTGGTCTAAACCAGCGGCATCATTGAGGTCTCCCACTAAGGGATTGATACCATTATCAAGTATGGTTGATTGACGTTTTAAACCAAAAAACTCATGACTACTGTCCATCTTAGGCGGCACTCGCTGAGCAATGTCACCACATCCTGCTAATAATATTTTCAATTAAGGTTCACTCTTTAATGGGAATCCACTTGGCGCAAGCATCATAGTTAATCACATATTCTTTGGCAGTGTAATTTTATCAGACAGGTCGAATTTCCAACGCTACTTAGCTTAGTAGATGATCCATCATTTGCTGATTCAGTTCAATATATTGGTGCAAATAACGGCAGCTAAGTTTACCTTTGTGATTGCTAAATAAAGATCATAGAGTAGGGTATGGTTTGCCAGAGTAATTTGTAACCTAGAAGTGATAACCTTGATCGGTCACAATTAGCATTTCGCCAATAACTTAAGGTTAAAAATAACTATGCCATTAGACTATTGCCTCATAGAGTTTATTTCTGGGCCAAATATATTGCGTGGTCGATGGTACGCAGCACAAGAAGGTGCATCAGCACCTTGTGTCATCATGGCTCATGGCACGTCGGCAACAATATCGATGGGGCTGGAAGACTACGCTTCCCAGTTTCAAGGGGCTGGATTAAATGTCATTTTGTATGATCATGCGGGTTTTGGAGATAGTGATGGCTTAGTGCGGCAAGTGATCAACCCTTGGATACAGGCAAGGGGCTTCAAGGATGCTTTTTTACACACCCAAACGTTAAACGAGTTACATAACGGGCAGATTTTCCTATGGGGTGACAGCTATGCGGCCATGTTAGTACTCGTCGTTGGGGCCTTTATTGAAGGTCTTGCTGGTATTGTCTCTCATATTCCTGCAACAGGTACAAGCAACATCCAATCCTCTAACTTAAAGGCAGACTTTGACATATTGAAGACTATGTTTGAAGTAGGCGATTTGAGTGAGTTCGAAGTAGACGTAATTGGGCCTCTTCCTGTTGTTTCAGCAGATCAATTACATGCACCTTCTCTACTAAAACCGATACAAGCGTTCTCTTGGTTCATTACTCATGGAGGTCGTTTTGGTAGTCATTGGCAAAATTTGGTTAGTAAGGTCACCCCTAAAACCCCTGTTCCCCTTATGCCACAAATCACTGCTGCGTTTATCAAGGTTCCTACGATGATGTTGGTGGGGCTTAATGATGAGATGATACATTGTAATCCAGCAGTACAAAAAGCTGTATTTAATGCAATTACTGCTCCAAAAGAATTCTACGAGCTTGATGGAGGTCATTTTGGATGTTTGTATGCGGGTTCTTCACTATTCAAAAAGGCCGTGCAGTTAGAGATAAATTTTATGAAGCGCAATAGCCAAGCCATGTAACGTTATTATAGTAAATGTGTGGGGCATAAATGGGCTTAGATAATAACTTTGAGGGGGAGTGGTATGGTTCAGCCTAGGCCACGCATTAGTCCAATAAAGTTCAATACTATCAATTAATTGCTTCAATGCAGTAGCTTGCTAACGATTAGTAGGTCACTGCATTGACGCTTTATTCCTTGGCCATTAGCTAAATGTTACTGTTCGCTAAAGTGGGGCTATGTCTGCTTTTTTACGGGTTTCACGGCCGTGGAACACATAGCCTATTAAATTAAGTAAAACCTGTGCAGCTAAAATGCTTGTGGTGCTGGATAAATCATAATCTGGTGCTACTTCACAAAGATCGATACCTACTACGTCACCTTTATTAGCTACACCTTGCAATACTTCCATTACTTCATAGTAAGTAAAGCCCCCGTGGCTTGGCGTGCCAGTGCCTGGCGCGATTGAGGGATCGAATCCGTCTATGTCAATGGTAATGTAGTAATTCACACCGTCTGGAATCAGTGCCAATACACCTTCTGGGCCAAGCCTGCGCACATCACGCACAGACAAAATAGTAGAACCTACACTTTCTGCTTTCTTGTGATCTTCGCGGTTAGATGATGAAACGTTACGGATGCCTAGTTGAGTCATTCCTGTAACGTAGCCCTTTTCAGAGGCTCGCCTAATTGGGTTGCCGTGGCCAAATCGTACGCCGTGACGTTCATCAACAAAATCCAGGTGAGCGTCAATTTGGATGATATGAATAGGGCCTTGGTCATCAAAGGCTTGAATACATGGGGCATTAATAGAGTGATCCCCACCGGCGACTACAGGTAATACACCTGCAGCCAGAGCCTTTCGTACGGCGTACTCAATGTTGGCGTGGCTTTGTTCGGTATTGGTATGGATCATGTCTGCGTCACCCATGTCGACAATATTCACGCCTTGTAAGTACATGGTGTCGTCTTCGTAAGAATATGCACCGCCATGGCCAAACGAAAACAGTGTTGAGGCTTCTCGAATAGAGCGAGGGCCCATGCGGGCACCAGAGCGCCACTGGGTGCCACAATCATAAGGCGCACCCATAAAGGCTACGTCGGCTTTAATGTTGTCCCAATCTTCAGCAATGGGGCTTTTGGCAAAGGTACAAAAGCCAACAAAAGGTAAATTTAGGCGGCCTTTTTCGTAACTGTTTTCACTCATGAGAGGTAGGTCCTATAACGGGGTTACACGGTTCCTAGCAGGAAGGTTGGTTAAGGCGTAAAGGCCATGGCCGCGTTGGTATTTGCATATAAGAACGATAACCATAGCTGCTTTGCATAGCGAAAACAAATGCATTTTCAACTCAAGGCTATCGGCTGGACATGGTGCTAAGGCTATTTCCGAAACTGATGTGTTACACCAGTTAATTGGTTCAGATTAGAGTAAGCTATTATTGTCTATTTGATTTACGTTTTTGCTAAGGAATTGCCGTTATGAAACCTGAGTTCAAAGAAGTTTCTTTATGTGTATTTGATGCCTATGGCACCTTATTTGATGTGCACTCAGCTGTAGGGCAGCATGTGCACTCATTAGGCTCCCAGGCACAAGCTATTTCTATGTTGTGGCGTCAAAAGCAGCTGGAATACACCTGGTTACGTAGCCTAATGGGGCGATATGTGGACTTTGCACAAGTGACTGCCGAAGCACTGCATTATGCCCTTCAAACCCACTCAATAAGTGATGCTGCACTGGAGCAACGCTTGCTGCTAGCTTATAACCAACTATCAAGTTATCCCGAAGTTATTACGACCCTCAGGCAGCTACGAGGAGCTGGCATTGCAACGGCGATCCTATCTAATGGGTCACCCAATATGCTGCAGGCTGCAGTCAGGTATGCTGGATTAACAGATTTAATTGATCAGGTGATTTCTGTTGATGACCTAGCCATATATAAACCTGATCCTAAAGTATATCAGTTAGCTCTTGACGCTTTTGGAGTGACAAAAGACCAAGTATTGTTTCACTCAAGTAATGCTTGGGACGTTGCGGGTGCGGTTAACTTTGGTTTTAATGTGGCTTGGGTTAATCGTTTTTCACAACCACCAGAACCATTGTCTAGAGCACCAGATTTAGAGATTGATGACTTACACCAAGTGATTGCCTCTTTGGGCATTTAAATCTCTTTTGGTACGGTGTCCTTACCTGCCTCTTAATTTCAAACAAGCAAGTAGCAGTTGTTATCCTCGACCCATAAGTCAAGCAGTTATGAGGGGCACAATAGTGGTAAGGTATTGCCACACAATTTGTGCGACTGGCCGGCAAGATGACTCTTGGCACACCTTTGGAGAAGGATTAATATGCAGCAACTAGCGAACCAACTATTTCAGAAAACCATCCGCCGGTGGGTGCCGTTTTGGCGTGATGTTTCGCCACAACATGATCTTTTGAAAAAGTTATCTCTTGATCCTAACTTGAATGCAGCCGATGAAAAGGTGCTGCTAACGTGGATGGATGCCTGCCTTAAAGACAACGGTGGAGAGGTAGCCGCAAGAACGCGAGCAGCAGAACTTGGCAGGCGATTTTTAGATCTTAATGACGAAGGACGGGTTCGTTTTCTTACACTGATGGCTGATAACTATGCGGTTGATGAAGTACGTTTGACTAAGGTTATAGAGTCTTGGTTAGCTGCAAATTCAAGTGAGCGGACACACCTAGAAGCAGACCTTCGTAGTGCCTTAGAACCACCAAGAATGAAGCTGCTGACTCAGTTTAATGAGCTTCCTCAAGGCATTAAATTTCTTGTGGATATGCGCGCTGAGTTGTTGCGGTTGCGCAAAGAACACCCCAAACTTGCGCCCTTAGAGGCTGATTTGAAGCGCCTGTTGAGCGCCTGGTTTGATGTTGGTTTGTTACAAATGGAAGAAATAAACTGGCGTTCCAGTGCTGAATTACTAGAAAAATTAATTGCCTATGAGGCAGTGCATGCAATCCAAAGTTGGAATGATCTTAAAAATCGTCTCGATTCCGACCGTCGCTGTTTTGCTTTTTTTCATCCTAATATGCCAGAAGAGCCACTCATCTTTGTTGAAGTTGCTCTGGTTAAGGGTATGGCTGGTAATGTGCAAGAATTGCTCGACGAAGCTGCGCCATTAGAAGATATAAGCCTCGCTGACACGGCTATATTTTATTCTATTTCCAACGCACAAAAGGGGCTGTCCGGAATTAGTTTTGGTAATTTTCTAATCAAGCAAGTGGTTAAAAAACTACAACAAGAGTTCCCCCAGTTAACACAGTTTGCAACACTTTCACCTATTCCAGGTTTTTGCCGTTGGTTAGACAGCATCGAATCTGAACAGGAGTTGGCTTTGCTGGATGATGGGTTATCCTTAAGGTCACCAGAACACCTTCAAAAAATGGCTGCCCACTATCTTGGCGAACAAAAACAGAAGCGCAATGAACATTATGCACGAGATCCTGTGGCTCACTTTCACCTCAGCAATGGCGCTAAAATAGAACGCTTAAACTGGATGGCAGACACGTCTGACAATGGGCTGAAGCAATCAGAAGGTATGATGGTTAACTACCTTTACGAGATACCACTTATCGAAAGCCGCAGCCAAGGCTACAGTTCTGAAGGTAAGGTGGCCTTGTCTACTGCCATTGAAAAGCAATTAGCCAAGTAAGAGAGGTCTTTTGTGTGGGCCTCTATTGATAGTCTGAGCCATTAAAATTGAGCTGGCACCAGCTTTGTAACTGTTCAGACACGGCATGAAGTAATTCGGCATGCTGATGGCTTTTCCGAACCAATGCACTCCAATAAACAGGCATGCCTTGCTTGGTGACAGGCAGGGCCAGTAACTCTTCATTTTCTAAGGAGGGCTGCACTGCCCAGCGGCTTAAAATAGAACGGCCAAAGCCTGCTTTCACCATTTCTATCACGGCTTCTGTATTACCTGCCCGTAAATAATTAAGTGGTCTTCGACCGGCTGGACGCCATAGTAGCTCTTCTTCAAACCCAGTTTCATAAATAGTGGAATAAGTAATGAATGGGTCAGCCAAAAAGTCTGTAGCAAGCATATAACCACAGCTTGGCGTCGGGCAGTCAAGTGCACATATAGCCAGTAATTGGTCTTCAAACAACGGGTATACAGTAGCACGGCCAGAGGCAATGCTGCCTGCGCTAATGGCGATATCTACATCGCCGTCTAATAAGCTGCGCATAGGTACTTTGCTAGTGTCAGTGATAAATTCAAAATATAAATTTGGCCACTGATGCTGGAGTTGTTTCAAAAACAATGGCAGCCAGCGATAGCTATTGTAGGCAAAAGTGCCAATGCGAATAACTTCTCCTGGCGCTGCACCTGTTTTGCCCATAAGGGTAGACTCGGCTAAACCCGCCTCCATGAGGATGGTATCAGCGCTAGTGGCGAACAGTTCTCCTGCAGAGGTTAGCCTTAAGCGCCTCCCTACGCGGGCAAACAATTTAGTGCCTAAGCGGCGTTCTGCTTCTGCTATTTGGTGGCTGAGTGCTGGTTGAGTTAAGCCTAGGGCCTGGGCTGCGGCTGATACGGTGCCATGAATACGCACAGCCTGAACCACCCGATAGTGGCTTAATTGTAAGCGGAGCATGTATAAAATAATTTCATGGTTAGTCACTAAAATATTAATTATTCATAAGCTAAACAATACCCTATGATGGCTTTTTAAGCCAAGCTTATGGGTGTGTAAATGAGGCGTTCTCGGGCTAATCGTAACAAATCAACCAGGCCTAGTGGTGGTTCTCGGCAAGCACCGTCGCGGCAAATGCGTAACCCGTACGCACCCATGCAGTTGATCAGTGAAAGTCAATTAGAAGACATTCATCAGGCATCACTAAAACTGCTATGCGACACCGGTATGGACTTTCAGTCACCCCAAGCGGTGGATATTTTACGTTGCGCTGGTGCGATGGTGTGCGCCGATGGACAGCGGGTTAGGTTTGATCCTGATTGGGTTATGCAGACCATTGCCACCACCCCCAGGGAATTTGTTTTACATGGGCGCCGCCCAGATCGGCATATCGCTATGGGAGGCAATTCAATTGCCTTTGCCATGGTAGCCAGTACACCCAACGTATCTGACTTAGACAGGGGAAGAATTGCGGGTAATTATGATGACTTCTGTAATTTATTACGTTTGGGAGAAAGCCTGAACAGCGTTCAATTACAGGCAGGTTTTCCGGTAGAGCCCTGTGATGTTAATGTGAATACTCGCCACATTGTTGCTGGTGCAGCCATGGCTCGGCTTACTACTAAACCGGTAGGTGGTTATGCCTTAGGCCGACAGCGCATGCAGGATGTGATTGATATTGTGCGTATTAGTCGTGGCATTGACCATGCTACCCTGCTGCAACAGCCATCGATTCATACCGTAGTGAATTCAAACTCCCCACTCATTTATGACGGTGCGTTATTAGAGGGTGCCATTGTTATGGCGGAAAACAATCAGCCTGTTATCTATACTCCTTTCACGCTTGCGGGCGCCATGGCACCAATCACCATGGCAGGCGCTTTAGTGCAGCAAAATGCAGAATGTTTAGCTGGCCTTGCCTTCCATCAATGCGTTAATCCTGGAGCGCCTGCCATGTATGGCAGTTTTACCTCCAATGTAGATATGAAATCGGGCTCACCAGCATTTGGTACACCTGAGTATAGCCAAGCCACCATAGTGTCCGGCCAATTGGCACGCAAGTATGGCATTCCTTTACGTGCTTCAAACGCCAACGCCTCCAACGCACCTGATGCGCAAGCCACCTATGAGTCTCAGATGTCTTTGTGGGCATGTATGTTGGGTCAAGTGAATTATGTTTTACATGGCTTGGGTTGGATTGAAGGTGGGTTATGCACGTCCTATGAAAAGGTTATTTTAGATGCAGAAATGATTCAAATGCAGCAAGCCTTTTTGCAGCCCATGGATACCAGTACAGATTCGCTAGCAGTGGGTGCGATTGCAGACGTGGGGCCTGGCAGCCACTTTTTTGCTTCTCCCCACACTATGTCGCGTTATGAAGATGCATTTTACTCACCGCTATTGTCCAACTGGTCTAACTTTGAAAATTGGCGCGATGCAGGAGCAATGGACGCAACCCAACGGGCTAACAAAATCTGGAAACAGATGTTGCAGGATTATGAAGAGCCTAAGTTAGAGGCCTCAATAGACGATGAACTAACAGACTTTGTAGAGCGACGTAGCCGTGAAGGTGGAGCAGCACCTGGATCATAATAAAAGGAATAAAACCATGAAGACTCATGTTCAAGTAGCGGTAATTGGTGGTGGTGTAGTTGGATGTTCAGTACTGTATCACCTGACCAAGTTAGGCTGGCCCGATGTGTGTCTTATAGAACGTTCGGAGCTAACGTCTGGTTCTACATGGCATGCTGCTGGAGGCTTTCATACGCTTAATTCAGACCCCAATATGGCTGCATTACAAGGGTATACAATTAATCTTTATAAAGAGCTTGAGGCTATTAGTGGCTTAACCTGCGGTTTGCATCATGTGGGTGGCATTACACTGGCTGATAGCCCAGAGCGTATGGATTTTATTAAAGCGGCAAGAGCCATGCATCGACACATGGGGTTAGACACACAAATTATTACTCCAGAAGAAATCAAAGAACTTAGCCCAATTGTGAATACAGAAGGTATTTTAGGTGGCTTATATGACCCCCTTGATGGTCATCTAGATCCCTCTGGCACCACTCATGCCTATGCCAAAGCAGCACAAATGC
The DNA here is from genome assembly GCA_002312935.1 of Oceanospirillaceae bacterium UBA1126. Classification (GTDB taxonomy): domain Bacteria; phylum Pseudomonadota; class Gammaproteobacteria; order Pseudomonadales; family Balneatricaceae; genus Njordibacter. The sequence goes on from DCAT01000118.1 coordinate 14,706, forward strand.
AAGGTGCAGAAATCTATTTAAGAAACCCTGTAACTGATCTTAACCAACGGCCGGATGGCAGCTGGGATGTGACCACCAAAAACGGTATTATTCATGCTGAGCATGTGGTTAATGCGGGCGGTCTATGGGCCCGTGAATTGGGTGAGATGGTGGGTGTGTTTTTGCCTCTCCACCCAATGGAACATCAATATTTGATTACCGATGATTTGCCCCAGGTGTTTACCCGTGATCAAGAGCTGCCTCATATAATGGACCCTTCAGGGGAAAGTTATTTGCGCCAAGAAGGCAAGGGCCTGGTGATTGGTATTTATGAGCAAGATTGTGATCCATGGGCCTTAGATGGCACCCGTTGGGACTTTGGTCATGAGCTTTTAGACAATAAGCTTGATCGCATCGGCGATTCTTTGGAGTTTGCCTTTAAACGCTTTCCCTGTCTAGAAACTGCCGGTATTAAGTCTATTGTCAACGGGCCATTTACTTTTGCACCAGACGGTAATCCCTTGGTTGGCCCTATACCTGGATTACAAAACTACTGGTCCTGCTGCGCTGTGATGGCAGGCTTTAGTCAAGGTGGTGGCGTAGGCTTAAGTTTGGCCGAATGGATGGTATATGGGGAGCCCTCACGAGACGTGTTTGCCATGGACGTAGCGCGCTACGGCAACTATTGCACCAAGGCCTATACCCGTAACAAGGTACGAGAAAACTATCAGAAGCGGTTTAGCATTTCTTATCCTAATGAGGAGTTACCTGCGGGCCGGCCACTAAATACTACTCCAGCCTATGCCATCTGGCAGCAACAACGGGCTGTATTTGGGCAAGGTTATGGCATGGAGCATGTGAATTATTTTGCCCCTGAGGGTGAGCCCTTGGAAGAAACCCCAAGCTTTAGACGCTCTAATGCCTTTGCTGCTATTGGTAATGAGTGCCGAGCCGTGCGTAATTCGGTAGGTATTAACGAGGTACATAATTTTGGTAAATACCTCGTCACGGGTGAAGGGGCTCGTGCATGGTTAGATGGTGTTATGGCAGGCAAACTACCTCAAATTGGGCGTGT
>DCAT01000118.1:16060-17570 GCA_002312935.1 Oceanospirillaceae bacterium UBA1126
CAAGCTACCTCAACTTGGGCGTATTACCCTAAGCCCCATGCTTAGCCCATCAGGCAAGCTCATGGGGGACTTTACTATTTCTCACTTGGCTGAAAATGAATACCAACTCACTGCTTCTTTTTCAGCCCAAGACCTTCACATGCGTTGGTTTGAGCAATATTTGCCAGCGCTAAACGTGGACTTAAAGAATATTTCTATGAGCCGTATCGGCTTTCAAATTGCTGGGCCAAAGGCTCGTGAGCTGCTAGCTGCGTGCACTCGATTTGATGTTTCCCATAGCGCTATGCCATTTTTATCAGTGCGCAAAATTGAGGTGGGCCAGTGTGACGCTGTCGTTCAACGGATAAGTTATACAGGTGACTTAGGCTACGAAATCTATGTGCCAGTCGAACAGCAAATAAGCTTGTATCATACCTTAGCTAATGAGGGTATGGCGTTTGATCTTAAACCCTTTGGTATGCGCGCTATGATGAGCCTGCGGTTAGAAAAGTCTTTTGGGTCTTGGATGAGAGAATACAAACCTGATTACACCCCTATGGAAACGGGTATGGATCGGTTTATGGATTACAAAAAAGAGGCTGATTATATTGGTAAGGCCGCTGCTCTTAAAGAGCTAGCAGAGCCTCCAAAGCGCCAGTTAGTAAGCTTTATAGTAGATGCAATTGATGCTGATGTAGTGGCAGACGAACCGATATGGAAAGACGGTAACGTAGTAGGTTTTGTGACCTCCGGGGGGTATGCCCACTTTAGTGAACAATCTGTGGCACTGGGATTTGTCCCTACGCAGATGATTGCTGAGGGTGCCACATTCGAGATCGAAATCTTAGGTGAAATGCGACCAGCAAAGCTGTTTAGCAACCCTTTGTTTGACCCTCAGTCAAACTGTATGCAAAGCTAGCCTAGGGCATTACTTAGCTCATCGACAATGGCGTGCAACATTAGCGCTATTGCTAAGGTGGGACAATGTTGGCCAGAATTAAATCTTCCATAACCTAAACGTGGAGTGGCTCATAGAGCTTAAAGAGGATGAATTCATGAATAAAAAGTATGACGCTATTATTATTGGCGCTGGTATTATTGGTGCAGCTATCGCCTTGGGTTTAGCTCGAAAAGGTAAAAAAACACTCAATATTGATTCCTTACCAGCCGCAGGCTATGGCAGCACTAGTGGCTCCTGCGCTATTATTAGGCCTTATTACTCCACTGTTGAGACCAGTGCTATAGCTCACGAAAGCCACCTTTACTGGAGTGATTGGAGTGAGTTTTTGCAAGCAGAAGATGAGCGTGGTCACATTAAGTACCATGCCGTAGGTTGTTTGGTGGCAAAAACTGATAATAATCAACACTTGCGGCCTACTATGGCTATTTTAGACACCATTGGAGCCCCTTACGAAGAATTGGATCATGCGCAGTATCTAGCACGTATGCCTATTTTTAACTTAGACTCTTATACGCCGGCTAAGCGTCCAGACGACGAAGGCTTTGGTGAAGCTAATGGCAAAAAAATTGG
>DCAT01000098.1 GCA_002312935.1 Oceanospirillaceae bacterium UBA1126
GCAAATTCAGCTATTGCCTTAACTACAGCTTGCATTTCATCATGAGCAAAAAGAACAGCCCCTAACATTACATCTTCGCTTAGTTCTTTTGCTTCTGATTCAACCATCAATACAGCATCAGCCGTGCCTGCAACAACCATGTCTAAATCAGATGTAGCTTGGGCTTCGAAGCTTGGGTTAAGTTGGTAACCAGCCTCATCAGAGTATGACACGCGTGCTGCACCAATTGGGCCGGCAAAAGGAATACCTGAGATGGCTAAAGCAGCAGAAGTACCAATTAAAGCGGCAATGTCTGTGTCATTTTGCTTATCAGCAGACATTACAGTACAAATAACCTGCACTTCGTTCATGAACCCCTTAGGGAACAATGGACGAATGGGGCGGTCAATCAAACGGCTAGTCAACGTCTCTTTTTCAGATGGGCGCGCTTCACGCTTAAAGAAACCACCAGGAATCTTACCAACAGCGTAAGTCTTTTCTTGGTAGTGGACAGAAAGTGGAAAGAAGCCTTGATCAGGCTTGGCTGTTTTGGAGCCAACAACAGCAACCAGTACTTGGATAGCGTCATCGACTGTGACAAGAACAGCACCAGAAGCTTGACGCGCAATACGGCCAGTTTCTAGCGTTACGGTTTGCTCACCGTATTGAAATGTTTTGGTAATGATAGACATATTTATCTCCATAAAATAAAGAATTTGCAATCAATTGAGCAATCTAATCCACCAGTACACTTATTAACTCGGTTGAGATGTAAAGCCACCTCTAGCACCAAGCCAATAAGAGTACGGGCCGACCCTCTCTTATCGCTTGCAGTTAAAACAATAAAGGCTACGTAACCAAATGATTACCTAGCCTCTATTTATCACACTTAAACCTACTGAGTGTGGTATTTAAATTAGGTGTTGCGCCTTCTGTATTCGCTGAATACATCAGGTTTAAACCTATTTCTAGCGGCGTAGACCTAAACGACCAATCAACGTAACGTAACGCTCAGCGTCCTTACGATTAAGGTAGTCCAACAATTTACGACGCTGGTTAACCATACGGATCAAACCACGACGTGAGTGGTGATCATGGTTATGCTCTTTGAAGTGACTTTGTAGTGCCAAGATGTTCGCAGTTAACAATGCAACCTGAACTTCTGGTGACCCTGTGTCGCCTTCAGCAGTTTGGTAATCTGCTACAACAGCAGCTTTTTCAACGGCAGTTAGTGCCATGGTAATTCTCCAATAATTAATATGCCCACTAGCCTCTAAATTGAGGGTTAGGGGATCGTTAGTGTTCACACCGTGCATATTTACAGCGGAACTTAAATGAAGGTCTAAGTACTCATTAAGCGTTTCGCTTTTAAGCAACCTTCTTGTTGCACTTCAGCTAAGCCGATAAAGGCATTCGCTTCAATAGCATGCGAGCTATACACACGCACCACATCAAATTCAGCAAAATCAGTGGCATGGTCTATAACCTTGCCTTGCTGCAACGCTTCAATTTGTTGGGGGTCTAATTGTACAGCATTTAATGATAAAACGGCAGTATCGGCGGGCATTAATAGCTCATCTAGGGCTAGGAAAGCTGGGGTGATGTCTGGCCACTTACCCTCTTCTACCACTTGGCCCTTAGTTGCCTCATCAATAATGGCTTGTAAGTCTTCTAGGGTGACCATTTGGTTGGCCACAAAAGGCCCAGCTTGAAGGCGTTTTAGCTGTGAGACGTGCGCACCACAACCTAGCGCCAGGCCCAAATCTTCTACAATGCTGCGAATATAGGTGCCCTTGGTACAGCTAATATCCATCTGCACTTGGGCATTATCAAAACTCATCAATTCTAAATTATGAATAGTGACTTGCCGCGGCTTAACCTCTACAGTTTTGCCGGCCCGCGCCAATTTATACAAAGGTTGCCCCTTATATTTAAGGGCTGAAAACATGGAAGGCACTTGGCTAATTAGGCCACGGAATTGAGGTAACTGAGCCTCTACATCAGCTAAAGTGATGTGGGCGCAAGCTTTAGTTTCTACAATCTTACCATCGGCATCACTGGAGTCAGTGCGCACGCCGAGCTGGCCAATGGTTTGATAACGCTTGTCAGAATCTAAAAGAAACTGGCTAAACTTTGTAGCTTCACCCAAACAAATAGGTAGCAAGCCAGTAGCTAGGGGATCCAAGGCACCAGTGTGGCCCGCTTTACGAGCCCCAAACATACGCTTAACCCGCTGCAAAGCATGATTTGAGCTCATACCAGTAGGCTTATCTAAAATAAGAATGCCGCTTACTTCACGGCCTTTTGGTTGCCGAGCCACTAGCGCTTATTCAGCATTAGTGTCCTGCTCTGGGTCTGAGGCCCTAGCTTGGTCAATCAAGTTACTAAGGTAATTGCCGCGTGACAAACTGTCGTCATAATGAAACCGCAGCGTGGGTACAATACGCAATTTCATACGCTGGCCCAACTGGCTGCGCAAGAAACCTGAGGCATTATTAAGGGCCTTCACAGATTCTGTAATTTCTTGCGGGTCTTCACCACCATTTAAAATGGTGACAAACACCTTCGCATGAGATAAGTCACGTGATACTTCCACAGCACTCACTGTAGCCATACCTACGCGAGGGTCTTTCACCTCGCGCTGAATTAGGGCTGCTAGTTCACGCTGAATTTGGTCTGCCACACGCTGAGTGCGGCTATATTCTTGTGCCATGGTCAGCCCTTACAAACTACGCTCAACTTCGATAGTGTCGAAGACTTCTATTTGGTCACCAACGCGAACGTCGTTATAGCTCTTCACACCGATACCGCACTCAATACCATTACGAACATCCGCAACAGAGTCTTTGTGACGACGTAAGGATTCTAATTCGCCTTCGTAAATAACTACGTTATCGCGTAATACACGAATAGGCTTACTGCGATGAACCGTACCTTCGGTAACCATACAGCCAGCAATCTGGCCCAACTTAGGCGAACGGAAAACTTCTCGCACTTCCGCAATACCCACAATAGTTTCGCGCAGCTCCGGCGCTAACATACCAGAAAGCGCATCCTTTACATCATTAATAATGTCGTAGATTACGCTGTAATAACGCAGGTCAATGCCTTCTTTCTCAATGAGCGCCTTGGCTGGAGTATCAGCACGAACATTAAAACCAAAGATCACAGCGTTTGACGCCACGGCAAGGTTAACATCAGACTCAGCAATACCACCAACACCGCTAGATACAACCTGCACCTTAACCTCTTCGGTACCAATATCCATTAGAGAGTTGGTTAATGCTTCCAAAGAACCTCGTACGTCAGTCTTAAGTACAACATTTAACACAGAGGCCTGATTCTTGCCCATGTTCTCAAACATAGCGTCCAACTTAGAAGCCTGTTGGCGAGCAAGCTTCACGTCTCGGTACTTACCTTGGCGGAATAATGCTACTTCACGGGCTTTCTTTTCGTCTGCAACTACAGCGAAGTCTTCACCTGAGTCAGGCGTGCCACCTAAACCTAAAATCTCTACTGGAATAGAAGGGCCGGCACTCGTGATCGGCTTACCATTCTCATCCAACATAGCGCGGACTCGACCGAACTGTTGGCCGGCCAGAACGATATCACCTTTCTTCAAGGTACCGTTTTGAATCAATATAGTGGCTACAGAACCACGGCCTTTATCAAGGCGGGCTTCAACGACCACGCCTTTGGCTGGCGCTTCTGGCACTGCAGTAAGCTCAAGCACTTCAGCCTCAAGTAACACAGCATCTAGCAATGCTTCAATGCCGTCACCGGTCTTAGCAGAAACTGGGATAAACTGAGTTACACCGCCCCAATCTTCTGGCACCACGTCACGGCTAGACAGTTCTGTCTTAACTCGGTCTGGATCAGCACCTTCTTTATCCATTTTATTGATCGCTACAATCAAAGGAACGCCAGCAGCCTTAGCATGCTGCACCGCTTCTTCAGTTTGCGGCATTACACCATCATCTGCTGCAACAACCAAAATAACAATGTCAGTTGCCTTCGCGCCACGGGCACGCATCGCAGTAAACGCTGCGTGTCCAGGTGTGTCTAAGAAAGTAACCATACCTTTGTCAGTTTCTACATGGTAGGCACCGATGTGCTGGGTAATGCCACCAGACTCTCCAGAAGCAACCTTAGTAGAACGAATACAATCCAATAAAGACGTTTTACCATGGTCAACATGGCCCATTACAGTTACAACTGGAGCACGGGGAATCTCTTTACCTTCGTAGTTAATGCTTTCAACTACCTCTGTTTCGATGGCATCATCCATCACCAATTTCACCGTATGACCCATTTCTTCAACAACAATAGTTGCTGTATCTTGGTCAATAACTTGGTTGATGGTTGCCATTGCACCCATGTTGAACATTACTTTAATAACTTCTGCAGCCTTTACTTTCATGCGCTGAGCTAAATCAGCTACGGTAATGGACTCAGGCAGATTTACTTCATAAACCACTTTTTCAGTCGGCACTTCAAAAGCATGCTCACCATTACCAGACCGCTTAGGTGCAGCTAATTTACCTTTGTTTCGCGCGCCTTTACCGCGGCTACGGTCATCACGTCCGCCAGATGTACGGCCCTTACCTTTACTCTTACCGGCAGGTGCGCCACCACGTGGCTTATCAGGGGAAGTAAACGTCTTCTGGTGAGCAGGTTTTTTCTTAGCATCTTCAGCTGCTTTTTGACGAGCCACCTCAGCATTTGCCGCTACCTTAGCAGCTGCAGCGTTGGCATCCGCTTGAACCTTAGCTTGATCATCTGCTTCACTTTTTGCTGCAGCACTTGCTGATGCAGTTTCGGCCGCTTCAGCGGCAGACTTAGCTTCAGAAACTGCTTTTTCTTGAGCAACTTCACTTTCTTTACGGGCTGCCAATTCTACTTTCTCAGCCTCAATAACAGCGGACTGATCGTCTTCTTCAGATTTAACATAGGTACGCTTTTTACGCACTTCTACGTTAACTGTGCGTTTACCCGCCGCACCAGCAACTTTCAACGTGCTTGTTGTCTTACGGCGCAAGGTAATCTTTTTAGGGCCATCAGCGTTATCACCTTCGCCACCATGAGACTTTTGCAAGTGCGATAAAAGCGACTTACGCTCTTCATCTGACACTGCGTCTGTAGCCGCACGGCGGGTAAGGCCTGCTTCTTCCATTTGGTTCAGCAATCGCTCAACCGGAACACCTACTTTTTCAGCTAGGGTGTTGACAGTTTGATCTGTCATAATCGTATTCTCCTGTCGGTCGGGCGGTGGTTTAAACAAACCAAGGGGCGCGGGCCGTCATAATTAGTTCTGCTGCTTTTTCGTCACTCAAGCCTTCAATATCTGAGATCTCATCAACAGCTTGCTCGGCCAAATGTTCCATAGTGATAATGCCACGGCTTGCCAATACAAATGCAAGGTGAGTATCCATACCTTCCATGTCGAGTAAATCTTGAGCTGGCTCAGAGTTATCTAACTGCTCTTCGGCTGCTAGCGCTTGGTTAAGAAGCTTGTCTTTTGCGCGAGTACGCAGCTCTTCAACAATGTCTTCATCTAAGCCATCGATAGCTAACATTTCATCAAGCGGCACATAGGCAATTTCTTCAAGACTAGCAAAGCCTTCCTCTACCAACATTTCAGCGAATTCTTCATCAATGTCTAGTGCATCCACAAACGTCTGTACCACACCACCCACTTCATCTTGTTGCTTAGCAGCGGCATCTTCTTCAGACATGACGTTAATGGTCCAGCCAGTTAATTCTGACGCTAAACGAACGTTTTGGCCATTACGACCAATGGCCATGGCCAAATTCTCATCACTAACAGCAACATCCATGGCATGTCGATCTTCATCAACAACAATAGAGCTAACTTCTGCAGGGGCCATAGCATTAATAACCAACTGCGCTGGATTATCATCCCAAAGCACAATATCAACACGTTCGTTATTTAACTCACCAGTTACAGCCTGCACCCGCGAACCTCGCATACCGACACAAGCGCCAATAGGATCGATACGGCCATCATTAGTTTTAACTGCAATTTTAGCACGGGATCCAGGGTCACGGGCAGCTGCCCGAATTTCGATCACCTCTTCAGAGATCTCAGGCACTTCGATCTTAAATAGCTCTACCAACATTTGCGGGTCTGTGCGGCTTAAGAAAAGTTGTGGGCCCCGGCTTTCAGTACGAACTTCAGCCAATAAAGCCCTAACACGATCACCCATACGGAATGTTTCCCGACCAATCAATTGATCTCGCGCCATGAGTGCTTCTGCATTATTACCTAAGTCTACAATCACATTATCACGTGTCACTTTCTTAACACTGCCACTAATGATTTCGCCAATTCGGCCACGGTACAACTCTACCACCTTAGCACGCTCAGCTTCACGGACCTTTTGCACAATCACTTGCTTAGCAGTTTGTGCGGCAATGCGGCCAAATACTTCGGTCGGTAACTCTTCTTGCACAAGGTCACCTAGCTCAAGGCTAGAATTAGTCTCTTGAGCATCCTCAAGAATCAACTCGGCCTCCGGGTTGGTGTATACCTCGTCAGTAACAACCGTCCAACAACGTGTAGTTGTAGCTGCACCTGTCTTGCGATCGATAGAGACTCTAATGTCACTTTCTTCGTGGATTCGTTTGCGTGTCGCAGTGGCTAAGGCTAGTTCTATAGCTTCAAAGATAACGTCTTTTGGCACGTCCTTTTCATTTGAAACCGCTTCTGCCACTAACAGAATTTCTTTATTCATTTCAAGCTCTCACTTAATTTGGACTTATAAAACCGAGCTTAAAAGCGCGGTACAATATTGGCTTTTTCAATGCTGTCAAAAGGCAACAAATATTCTTCATCATCAATCTGTAATAACACATCGTCACCTTCAATGCCGCTGAGCAATCCAGTAAAACGACGGCGACCATCAAACGCCAGGCGTAATTTCAAACTTAACTTTTCACCAATGCTAGCTTGATATTGCTGTAAGGTGAATAAGGGACGATCCAACCCAGGTGATGACACTTCTAATGTGTACTCTCCAGTAATAGGATCTTCTACATCCATCACTGCAGCCACTTGCCGACTCACGTCTGCACACTGCTCCACACCAATACCTTTGGCATGGTCTATATATACTCGCAAAGTGGTATGGCGGCCTTGAGATATATACTCAATACCCCAAAGGTCACACCCACATGCGGCCACTGCTGGCGCTACTAATGCTTCAATTTGTGCTGCTGCACCTGCCATTTCAATATCCCAAAACGCAAAAAGCCCCAAAAGAGGGGCTTTTTATCGACTATATGTATTCAGTCTCGTAGTGACGCAAGTTGCGGCATTATGAACCCCTGAATTACTTCTTTATGACTTTCGTCAAAGGCTAGCGTAAAAAAAACACTAGCCTAAAAATGGTAGCGGGGGCAGGATTTGAACCTACGACCTTCGGGTTATGA
>DCAT01000174.1 GCA_002312935.1 Oceanospirillaceae bacterium UBA1126
ATGGACCCGGAAGTAATGTTATTCGACGAACCTACCTCTGCACTTGATCCGGAACTAGTGGGAGAGGTGCTAAGGGTTATGCGTGAGTTGGCAGCAGAGGGCCGCACTATGATTGTAGTCACCCATGAAATGACCTTTGCGCGCGAGGTTTCGTCTAAAGTTGTTTTCCTTCATCAAGGTATGATTGAGGAACAAGGCACGCCCGAAGAAGTATTTAAAAATCCTAAATCAGAACGATGCCGTCAGTTTTTGGCGTCGAGCTATTAACCCAAGCCTTTTTTGGCTAACTACAACAAATGAACGGTGAGGTTCTTATGAATAAACTACTAGCTGCTGCACTAACTACAAGCGTGTTGGCGATGTCTCTAGGCGCTGTTGCGTCTGACACAATTTTGATGGGTACAGAAGGTGCATATCCTCCATATAACTACTACGACAGTGACAACAACCTGATTGGTTTTGATATTGAAGTAGGGGATGCTCTATGTGCTGCTATGAAAGCAGACTGTGAGTGGGTTACATCGGACTGGGACGGGATCATCCCAGCTTTGTTAGCCAAGAAGTTTGACACGATTCTTGCGTCTATGTCGATCACGGAAGAGCGCCAACAAAAAATTGGTTTTACTAACAAGTACTACAACACCCCTAACCGTTTTATTCGCGCTGCTGGCTCTTCAAGTGAAGCCACTGCGGGCATGATCGTGGGCGTACAAAGCTCCACAGTGCAAGAAAACTATCTACGAGGTGAGTTTGGCGACATTCTAGAAATTCGTACTTACGGTGCTCAAGAAGAAGCCAACTTAGACTTCGCTGCAGGTCGTGTAGACTTCTTGTTTGTTGACGTTATTGTGGGTGACGATATGATGAAGTCAGCCGGAATGAAGGGTGAATTCTTTGGCGCAGACATTTCAGACACCAAATACTTTGGTCTGGGTGCAGGTATCGGTGTGCGTAAGGAAGACACTGAACTACGTGACCGTATGAACACAGCCCTAGAGCAAATACTTGCTGACGGCACTTATGATGCTATTAGCAATAAGTGGTTTGGCTTTAGCGTTTACGGTGGCTAATTAAGCTATTTGAAAGGGCGGCTGAGGCCGCCTTTTTTTTAACTCTTAGGCAGTGCTTTTTATGTTAGATTTACATGGCTACGGCTGGCTCTTATTTGACGGTTTACAACTAACGATCGCTGTAGGCCTCTGCGCTATGGTGGTTGCTGTACTACTTGGATTGTTGGGAAGCTGGGGTAAGTTGACCCATAATCGGTGGGCCAATTTGGCAGCTAATATCTACACTACCGTGGTTCGTGGTGTGCCCGAACTCATTCTTTTATTGTTGGTCTACTTTGGTACACCAACCCTGATTCAATCCATCGCCACGCGCATGGGTTATGACATAAGGGTTGATATTAATCCCTTTATTGCGGGCACCATTACCATTGGCTTTATTTATGGCGCGTTTGCCACCGAAGTGTTGCGTGGGGCCTTCCAGTCCATCCATAAAGGCCAGGTTGAAGCGGCTAGAGCTATCGGCATGCCTCGATTGAAGGTGTTTCATCGGATTTTGTTACCCCAGGCACTGCGTTTTGCTTTGCCTGGCTTAGGTAATGTGTGGATGGTGCTTATTAAAGCTACTGCACTTATTTCTATTATTCAGTTAGATGAACTCATGCGTAAAACTAAAATTGCTTCTAATGCCACCCATGAGCCCTTCACCTTTTACTTATTAGCTTCGTTTATTTATTTAGGCATTACCCTAGTGTCAATGATGGCGCAAAAACGAGCTGAAGTATGGGCTAATAAGGGAGTGACTCGCTAATGGATTTCTCTGTTGTATGGGAGTATCTACCCATGTTGCTGCAAGGCGCTTGGGTAACCTTGTGGATTACAGTGGTCAGTTTAGCCATTGGTTTAGCTGTTGCCATTCCTTTGGCCCTAGCTCGGTTAGCAAAAAACCCACTAATTTCATCCCCAGCTTATGTGTTTGTCCTCTACTTTAGAGGCACACCTTTGTTGGTGCAAATATTTTTAATTTACTATGGCAGTGGTCAATTCCGGCTCGAATTGACTGACTTAGGGCTATGGGGTTTCTTTCGTGATCCTTGGTTCTGTGGTGTGTTAGCTCTGGTACTAAACACAGCGGCTTATTCTGCAGAAATTTTTCGTGGTGCCATAAGTGCCGTACCTCGTAACGACATAGAAGCTGGCCGGGCTTGTGGCATGTCAGGGTTACTGCTATTTCGTCGTATCACTATGCCAAAGGCATTTCGTATTGGTTTACCCGCCTACGGTAATGAAGTGATTTTCTTGTTACAAGCCACGTCCCTAGTATCCACTATTACTATTTTGGACCTAACCGGAATTTCTCGCCAGCTAATCTCTAAAACCTTTGCGGTTTACGAGTTTTATCTCACGGCTGCCGCCATGTATTTAGTTATGACCTATGCGTTGGTGTATTTATTTCGTGTATGGGAAAAACGCATGAGTGGACACTTGCAAGAACGTGTTGCCAACGAGCCCCGCTAATAATCAGTCAGCGCCCTATGACTGGATTATTGTCGGTGGTGGCCTGGTGGGCGCATCAATAGCCTATGGCCTAATCCAAAAGTAGCCCCAGTAGCCCCAGTAGCGCATCTTAGTGCTCGACGGAGGGAATACAAAATACCGAGCATCTGTGGGAATTTTTGGCCTCATCTGGGTGCAAGGTAAAGGTAACGACTTCCCTGCATACGCTAATTGTAGCCTACAAGGCGCAGATGTGTGGCCAGAGTTCGCCCACCAGTTAAGCCACAAAAGCCTGGAGTAATGACCGCTGGGGCAGGGCAGGCTTTACTAAAGACGGCTGCTTTGTTGCCCAAGCAAGTTGTTTTGGCAGGTTCTGGTCCTTTGTAGCTGCTCTTGGCGTAGCAATACTGTGCCGCAGGTATCATGATTACTGCCCTACTTGATACTACACCTAAGTCCAATTATTGGTATGCCATACCCTGGCTGATGGTAGGTTTGACAACCCCCAAACAACTATTAAAAGGCCTTTGGTTAACCTTAGTGCAGCGTATTAAGACGCCCTTTATCACTGGAGTGTCTGGCATTGAAGTGTTGGGAGAAGAGTGTGTAACGGGGGTGAGCTACACAGTGGCAGGCAAGGTGTATTACATCGACTGTAATTTGATAATGCTGCATCTGGGGCTCATTCCTGAGACCCAAATGGGACAGCTGCTAGGATGTACTCAGGCATGGAGTGAAACCCAACAGTGTCGCAGGCACGAGTGGCTGTTGCTGGCCAGACGTCTTTTCCTAGCCGGCAGATTACAGGAGATGCGGGCACTGTTGGAGGCGCCTATGTGGCTCAATTTGGCCTATTTAGTAGTCCAGGCCCAGCAGCGGCCAGTGGGTGAGGTAGAGCCCTTTACTGTAAGCCCCCCGTTGAGTCCTATGAGCCTAGGTCAATTATCTAGGCAGACAGAGTTGTAGTGCAATTCAATGGCCTTCTCAGTAGCTAAGAAGCGCTTTAACAGGTGCGGGTCAAAGTGGCTAGGGCTTAAGTAACCATCACCAAAAGCTAGTTTTTTAACACTGGTACGATGATCACAAGCTTTAGCATAAGGCTTGTCTTTTCTAAGCCCCACGTAGCTGTCATAAAGTTTTGCTACCCTTGCCTCAAAGCAAATGGCTTCACCAGAAATAGCCATAGGGTAACCTGTTCCATCCCAGTGTTCGTGGTGCTGACGAGCTATTAAGGCGGCTTTATAGTTGGCTTGCTTCTCCAGCCAGCTATGCCCAGCTAAAGTGTGGTTAGCAAGCTGAGAAAACTCAACAGTGTCTAATTTGCTAGATTCATTAAGGTGCTGATACTGGGCCGATTGTAGGGCAACATTACGCCACGCCATTAGTTTAACAGCCGCCAGTTGTTCTTCGTCAGTCCAAACGTTATGGGTGATGCAATCAATGAAGGGCAGCAACAGTGGCTCCATTTCGGCCTCTGGCTCATAATTTACTGGCCAATCACATTCTAAGCTTATAATTTGTGGCTGTGTGTATAGCCATTGCTGAAGGTGCACCGCATGTATAGGGGTTAAACTGATGTGCTTGCAGCCCATATGCATAATCGATATAAGTTGCGCATGTTGAAGGAGCGTATCTAGTAATAGCCAATGTTCTGGGGTGGGCCAGTGCCCTGGTAAAGGTTGCTTATTCCATAAATATGGTTTTAGATGAGAATAATCAAGCACCAGCTTTTGGCACGGTGTTGTTGAATTTTTATCGGTATGATGCCCTTGACTGTGAAGCCAATAAATCAGTGACCCTGCTACATCATCATCAACCGCCACTAAGATGTTCATTGCGACTTTAATGTCTCTTCACCTGTGGCCGTTGGCAACCATAGGCTAAAGGTGGTTTCTCCCGGGCGAGATGACAGCGTCAATTGCCCACCTAAATTATGTATAAAATCTCGACATAGGCTTAACCCTAAGCCCGTACCTTGTTGTGAACTTTTACTGGTGTAATAGGCTTCAAATACTTTTTCTTGAAGCGCTATATCTATTCCGGGCCCATTATCAACCACGTTGATAGTGACACCCTCAGTACCATCATATTGTTTTAGGGCAAGACTTACGTAAATTTTGGCTGCTTCCCCCTTTTTTGGGTGTCCCACTAGCGCATCACGGGCATTGTGAATGAGGTTTATGAGTACTTGTTCTAATCGCTGTGCCAGGCCAAACACAAAAAATTTAGGCTTATTGCGTACGCCGATATTGGTATTTATTAGGTCTACTTCTTGCAATTTAAGTGGATTTTTTAGCAACTTCATAATGTGCTCAACACTTTTTTCTGCGTCAAAGACACCAAGATTTAAAGGCTTGCGGCCGACTACTTCTCGCATATTGCTTAGGGTGCTGGCACAGCGTTCTACTTGGTTATCTAATGCAGCTAGGTGTTCGTCAATTTGATCGATACCATCACCCTGATGCATGGCTTGTAAGCCGTAAATGCGTAGACGCATAGCATTGAGGGGTTGATTAACCTCATGGCACATTCCAGCCATCGCCTGGCCAACCGCGGCCAATTGGGCCTGGTTCTGCCAATGGATAGTAGTATGCCCTAGTGAGGTTTGGTCGGTGATTTGGAAGAATAAAGTAGCGTGTTTGGTGTTAGCGTGCGCAGCAGTCCAAAGGAACCAGTGGCTTGGCTGTGATGCAGCAATGGGCCAACCAATAAGTTTACTTTGGCCGTGTTGTAATTGACAAATCTGCTGCCACAGACTGGGCGTAACGATCTCAATAAATTCGGCTAGGTTGGTGCTGGAGGGAAGGTTCAGAAGACGTAACGCAGATTCATTAAAATGGATAAATTGGGCTGTAGGTTCATATCTAGCAGCGGCAATAAGGCCATGATAAACAGTCCAGTCTTCTCTATCCATTGATACGTTATCCTTTTATTTTGACGTCCTTGTGCAAACGCTTTTAGCGTTTCACCGCCTGCAATACTAGCTCTTTTAGTGCTTCTACCGGGATTGGCTTATGCAATACAGATACACTACTCGGTAAATTACTTGCAGTAATTTCTTCTTCACTCATTCCTGTGACAACAATAGGCGTGAGGTGATTATATTTAGAGTCATTTTGTAACCGTGCAATAATAGCAAAACCATCAAGTTGAGGCATTTGCAGATCAGTGATGAGCACTGTAGGTTTGAATTCACCAATCTTAACAAGGGCGTCAACGCCGTTTTCTGCAGTTTCTACTTGCAAGCTTGGGAACCAACTATTGACTAGCATTTCGTACAACAATAAGGTGTCTTTGTCGTCATCTACAATAAGAACAGTCACTATGCCCTTGGCACTAGACTTACGAATAGGGGTTTGTTTTTCCATTTTTTCATCGAGCAATTGCTGGATAGACCCGACACTAATGCGCCGATGACCTCCAGCTGTTTTCCAAGCTTGTAAAACACCACGCTCTACCCAAAGTTGAACTGTTCGCACAGAAACATTAAGTAATGTCGCAGCTTGGCGAGTGGTAAGCTCGGACATTGTAGACAGGTCGATACTATTCATTTGTATTTCTTTCGCAGTTTGTAGCTTACGCTAATCGAAATTATGCTATCAGAATTATCATTTTTTAACAAACAAAAAGTGTAATGCCTTGCCAGTATTTAATTATACTTTATAACTGATTTGACCTGCTTTTATAGTTAAGCTCACCCGTGCTTTAAGTTGTTGGTGGGCTAATGCTTGATTGGTACCATGACTAAGCTGACTAGACGCGTTGAGTGTCCAGTGATGATTTGGATCGATTAATGTGAGGTTGGCTTCTTCACCAAGGGTCAAGCTTGTCGTTTTTCTAAGTGCAATAGTGGCACTATTAGAACTCAAAGCTTGAATTGCCAGTGCCCAGGTAAGGTCTTCTGCGTCCACTAGTTTTTGGATGAGTGGCACCAGCATGTCGTAGGTTGCCATGCCCGATGCTGTAGCCGCAAACGGGGCACATTTGGCAGCCGATTCATGGGGCTGATGAGCAGAGCAGATTGCATCTAGGGTGCCATCTACAATGCCAACAAGTAGGGCTTTACGGTCTGATTCTTCCCGCAAAGGGGGTTGTACATGGTATTGGCTGTGGTAGCCCTGGACAGCCGTATCTGTGAAGCAAAGGTGGGCGATGCCAACATCAGCGGTGACCTTCATACCTTGTGCTTTGGCTTCACGGATCAGAGCAACACCAGCTGCACTGGTCAGTTGGTTAAAATGACCACTTACGCCAGTATGTTGCATAAATTGTAGGTGCCGGCTAATGGCAAGGGTTTCAGCAATCACAGGAATGCCATCTAAACCCATGCGTGTGGCTGTAGGGCCGGCATGCATTTGGCCACTACCTAATTGCTGGTCTTGTGCTTGTACAAATACCTTTAAACCAAAGGTCGCGGCATACTCATAGCACCGCAATAATACGGTGTTGTTACTTATATCGTAGCTCGCATTGCTAAAGCCAATACAGCCAGCACTAGAAAGTGACTCCATATTACTGAGTTGTGCGCCTTTTAAATCTTTGGTGAGTGCAGCCACTGGTAGCAAGTCACAAAACCCTGCTGCGGCCGCTTTGTTTTTGACCATATTGATCACAGAGCCTGCATCGCTACATGGCTGTGTATCTGGGCTGGGGCATAAATGTGTGAAACCGGCACTGGCTGCTGCTTGGGTTTCACTTGCAATAGTGCCCTTTTGGATCTGATTAAGGTCTCTTAAACAAGTGTGAAGATCTATAAAACTGGGGCTTAAAATCATGCCGTCAGCATCAATTTCGGTGTCTGCATTAACCCTTGTAAGGTCTCCAATAGCCTCTATATAGTGGTCCTTTATGTATAGATCAGTAACCTTGTCTAGCTGCTTGCTGGGATCAATAAGGCGTGCACCACGAATAAGTATGCTCATGGTTGTGGCTCCCTTTTTAGGCTAAGTGGGTTAACGGCTTTGGCATGGCGCTGCTGCATTTGGCCGCTCATGGCCATTGACATCACTGCCATTCGAAGCGCAATACCATACCCCACTTGATGAAGAATCATAGATTGTGGCCCGTCAGCCACGGCGGATTCAATTTCGATACCACGATTTATTGGTCCAGGGTGCATCACTATGGCGTCAGGCTTGGCCTGGGCTAAACGTTCTGTAGTAAGCCCGTATAAGCGAAAATACTCTCCAGCTGAGGGTAAAAAAGCAGAGTCCATGCGCTCTGTTTGTAATCGCAACATAATCACTACATCAACACCATCAATACCGCTATCCATATTGTTATGGGTGGTTACGCCCATACTGGTAATCGCCTGAGGCATTAAAGTATTTGGGCCCACTAAACGGATGTCGCTGCAACCTAATATTTTAAGAGCATGGACCTGATCACGGGCAACCCTTGAATGCAAAATATCACCTACAATTGCAACGGAAAGGCTCTCAAAGTTGCCCTTGTGGCGACGAATAGTCAGCATGTCTAGCATTGCTTGAGTGGGGTGCGCATGGCGACCATCACCAGCGTTAATGATCGCCACGTCTGGAGTGACTTGTGAAGCAATAAAGTGGGCAGCGCCAGAATCGCTGTGCCGTACCACAAACATGTCACTGTGCATCGCGCGCAAATTTTGTAAGGTATCTAACAGGCTTTCACCCTTGCTGGTTGCTGACGTTTTAATATCTAAGGTGAGCACGTCGGCAGATAAGCGTTTGGCTGCTAGCTCAAAAGTACTGCGGGTTCGGGTAGAGTTTTCAAAAAATAAATTGACTACAGTGCGGCCCCTTAAAAGGGGTACTTTTTTGACCTCTTGATTACCTATAACCACAAAGGAATCTGCTGTATCTAGTATACGCTCTAGCATTAAACGATCTAGCCCTTCTGGGGTTAAAAAGTGGCGTAATTCACCATTTGCGGTGAGTTGTAAATTACCTGAGTTAGTCATGGTTAGCATGCTCGATAATAGATAGTTTAAGAGTGTCAGGCCCTTGAAGCTGTATGTATTGCCCTGCTTCTAAGTCTAATGACAGCGCACAAGCATCGGCTTGAATGGGGAGTTCTCGCTGATTAACGCTGCACAATGTAATGAGCTTTATGCTGGCAGGACGACCAAAG
>DCAT01000136.1 GCA_002312935.1 Oceanospirillaceae bacterium UBA1126
GGGTGCCATGACCGATTTTGGTCCTTTACTGGCTAACCCTAAAACGCTCTTTTTGGGTGCGGCAGCGCAGTTTGGTATCTTTGTAACCCTTATTGGTGCGGTAGGTTTAACGACTTTAGGGGTAATGGACTTTACCCTTGCCGATGCGGCTGCAATAGGTATTATTGGTGGTGCAGACGGCCCCACATCTATCTATGTAGCCAGTAAATTGGCGCCAGATTTATTGGGCGCTATCGCAGTGGCATCCTATTCCTATATGGCTTTGGTGCCTTTAATTCAGCCGCCTATTATGCGTGCGTTAACTACGGAAAAAGAACGCCAGATAAAAATGGTGCAGCTACGCCCTGTAGGTAAAGTAGAGAAGATTGTATTCCCACTACTATTGTTGCTTTTGGTAGCCTTTATGCTGCCAGACGCTGCACCATTATTGGGTATGTTCTGCTTTGGTAACCTCATGCGCGAGTCTGGTGTCGTGGATCGATTGTCAGATACCACTCAAAATGCCTTAATTAACGTAGTGACTATTTTCTTAGGCTTAGCAGTGGGCTCTAAACTGTCGGCTGATAAATTCTTAGACTTAACCACTTTAGGCATTCTTTGCCTTGGTATGGTGGCGTTTGCAATTGGTACCGCCTCTGGTGTGTTGATGGCAAAACTGATGAACAAATTGACCGGTGGTGGCATTAACCCCCTGATTGGCTCAGCGGGTGTTTCCGCAGTGCCAATGGCAGCTCGGGTGTCTAACAAGGTTGGTTTAGAAGCCAATAACCAAAACTTTTTGTTAATGCATGCCATGGGCCCCAACGTGGCAGGCGTTATTGGCTCGGCTGTCGCGGCTGGTATTATGATTAACTACGTTGGTGGTGGATAACGCCTATGGCGCGCAAGGTAAGCAACAGAAACCAAAATGGCAGAAAGCCCTGTGCTTTTTGCCAGACTATGCGCTGGGTTTTGGTTTTTACCGTTATCGTAGTGATGCTCTTGGCTTATGGCAATAAGCTTTGGTGGTTAGCAGGGATACAATTCAGCACTTTGTTTGGTTACTTAGTTTTGCTGTTCTTTTTTTTAGTGCTAGGTTACCGAGTATGGGATGAATATGGCAGGCCTAAGAAATCTCTTTTAGAGCAAGAAGAAAAGCGTATAAAACGAGAGCGGCAAGAGAAACTGTTTGATGAGATAGATGCTTTAGAAGCCCAGAGTGCCCAAGCAGAGGTTACTCAGGTGAGTCAAACAGAGCCAATACAAAAAGGTGCGAAGCCGAACCAACAACTTGAGCAAGGCGACAGTAATGAAGCCTCTAAGCTTGATGAGAATCAGCAGCCTGAGAAAGTAACACTCAGTGTGGTATCTGAACAATTAGATTTGTTGGGCTTTTCAACAAAACAGAAATAATCGTCGAATGAACACAAACAAACAACCGCCTAATTGTATGCAATGTAAGCACTTTTATATTACTTGGGAAGCCAACTTTCCAAGAGGGTGTCGCTTGTTTGCTATTAAATCTCGTCAGTTGCCTATGATAGAAGTTATGCGTATTGATGGTCATGCCTGCAGGGGTTATGAGCCAAAAGCCACGCCAAAGGCCATGAAAAAACCCTAAAATGCCTCAGCAAAATGGCATAAGAAGTGGGGCTAGCCTCATACTCCCATAAACTGTAACCCGTCCGTCTTTAATTTTTTGTTAACACACTGCCCACCCCCAAACGTTTGGCCTGTATTGCAACGATGCCAAGTAAAGCTAACAAATAACTGCACAATTATTAGAAAAAAGTGATTGATTTCACAATACCTACCTTATTGTTACCCCCAAAATCTATCAGCCAATTATGAGATAACTTAAAGGGCATTACGCCTTATATTGATAACAGCGATATTAATACTAAATGTTGATCATATTTGGTCGATAAGACTGCATAGAGATAAATTGTTAGTACGCCCTAACTGGAGATGGTATCAATGGATTTTGCAACAATCATTGGATTTATAGCGTCTTTTACCATTGTTTCGATTGGTATTCTTATCGGTGGGCCCGCAAGTTTGTTTATCAACACGGCATCCATTTTCATTGTCGTTGCAGGTTCTTTGGCCGTTGTATTAACACGCTCATCTTTAGGTGACTTTATTGGCGCAGGCGCTCTAGCTGGCAAGGCGTTTACCAATAAGGTGGACAAGCCAGAATATCTTATTGAAACAGTGGTTGAGCTTGCAACTATTGCCCGTAAAGACGGCATGGTTGCTTTAGAATCTCAGGAAATTAAAAATGAGTTTCTAGCCAAAGGTGTAGGTATGTTAGTGGATGGCGAATCTGCTTCTGGCATTAAAGCAGGGCTTGGAATCGACGCTGGAATGATAGTCCGAAGAGGTAAATCTGGTGCTGCTTTATTTGAAGCTTGGGCAGATTTTGCCCCCGCTATGGGCATGATTGGTACATTGGTAGGCTTAGTGCAAATGTTGGCCAACATGTCTGATCCAAAATCTATTGGGCCAGCCATGGCTGTAGCCTTGCTAACTACGCTTTATGGTGCGGTTATTGCCAATATGATTGCCATGCCTATTATGCAAAAGCTGCAACAACGTCTGGAGGCAGAAACGCTTAACAATGACTTGGTTATTACCTCGCTTATATACATCTCCCAAGGTGGTAATCCTCGGGTTTTGGAAGCGATGTTGTTAGGTTACTTGGCACCCAAAGCGCGTGCAAAATTAAAGGCTGCTACTAGTTAATGGGTTGTCTAAGGAGAAGAACATATGGTTGAAGACGACTCACAAGAGCAAGAGGACGAAGAAGAATGCCCTGTGTGCAAAAAAGGCGCCCCCATGTGGATGTCAACTTTTGCAGACATGGCCACTTTATTAATGGCGTTTTTTGTACTAATTTTATCCTTCTCAGAAATCAAGTCACTCAAGTATAAACAAATAGCAGGCTCTATGAAAAATGCCTTTGGTGTGCAAAGAGAAGCGGCAGCGCCTCAGCCTCCAAAGGGTACTAGCTTATTATCTCAAACATTTAGCCCTACAGTGTCTCAGATTTCTATACTAGATCAGGTGAAGCAAGAGACCACCAATAATGTGCAAAAAGATTTAATTTTAAGAACTGAGAAGAAAAAGCATGACTTTGACATTGATGCCGAAAAACAAAAGGCAGATATTATCTTAGCAGAAGAAATTGCCAATGGCAGGGTTGAGGTGATTGTTCAAGATGACTTGCTTGTTGTTGAGCTGAAAGGCCGTGGTAGCGTTGGTGAAGCGGAAAGTGACAATGAGCTTGGCTTTGTGAATGATGCAACAGTGAAGCTTTATGCAAAAATTGCTGATGCTCAAAAGACGATTGAATCACTCATTAAAGTGCAATATAAGCTGTCTAAACAGCAGCAGAAAGACCAATATTTATCTCAACAACAGCAGCAGCAAGCTCAGCAAGAAGTGTCCAAACTACAAGTGATACTTTCAGAAGCGCTAACTCAAGGCTTAGTTGAAGTAGAACGAAAAGGCACTAAAATTATTGTTCGACTCAAACAAAAGGGTACTTTTCCAAATGGTAGCGCGCAGCTTAACCCTGCTGCGTTGCCTGTTCTTAGGGCTCTAAGGGACACCATTAATAGAAATAAAGGTCAGATTATTATTACTGGACATACAGACAACCGCCCACCACCAGCAGGTAGTAAATATCCAAGTAATTGGGATTTATCTGCAGTTCGGGCAGCAGCTGTAGCCGATTCGTTTATTAAGTTAATGAACATTCCTAAGCAGCGTATATCTGTTTCAGGCAAGGCAGATACCGCTTCTCTAAACAATAATGCATCTTCGACAGATCGTGCGCGTAACCGCAGAGTTGAAGTGGTATTAGATATAGCTGAGGTTGAGCAGTAGGTTAGGCATAGGCAGCCTTTGCAATAGCGCCTAAATAGAGCTGCCACCCACCCAACAGCAGGTTGCGGTTTGGTGGGTGGCAATGGCTCAGTGTTGCTTAATTTCATTGCTGCAGTTTAACAAACAATGAATCAATCGATTAAGCCAAAGGTGGAAAGATGATCAATAGTGTGCCCGGACCTTTATTGCCATCTAATGGCGTGGCTAAGCTTGGCGTTAACCTTGGTAAAGGCTCTGTAATGCCATTAATTACGCTAACCAAAGGCCAGATAATGGAAGGCGTAGTGGTGCAATTACAACCCCGATTATTGGTTGAAACACCTGCAAGTATTTTTAGTGCTGCTGCAAGCGCCGCAGCTTATGCCCTTGGAGAGCGATTGTTGTTTAAAGTGGTGGACCCAGATTCACTCCCACCACGTTTAGAACTGTTGCGACCTGGACAGTTGCCAAGTTCCTTATTGGGTGAACAAAGT
>DCAT01000091.1 GCA_002312935.1 Oceanospirillaceae bacterium UBA1126
CGGAGAACACAGATGCACAAAGCAACCAAAATACTGGGATTGTCGAGGTAGATAAAACTGTCAGGGATCCGCGAACATAATCAAATAACAGCAGCTCGGGAGACAGCAGAGGAGAGATAAGGTAAGCCTGCAGGCCCACGAACAAGACAAACATCAATCGACCGGCGATGAGTGGCCAATAATCTAGCCAAATTTTGAAGCACAGAAGCAACAAAATGCCCACCGAGATACCCCGACTGAAGCTGTAAATATCAATCATTCAATTTTACTCTTTAACAATACGCAATCAAAGTAGGGGAATGTGTCTCCATCTTCGATTTTAAGTAATGTTTCATAAATTAATTTAATAACACTTTTAACATCATCGCGATGAACTATCTCAACAGTTGTGTGCACATAATGTAGCGGCAACGAAATTAGAGCTGACGCGACACATCCGTTACTAAAGGCAAAGGCGTCAGTATCAGTTCCCATTGCTTTAGACAACGCTGCCGCTGAAAAGGAATACCATTTTCTTTTGCAGTATTTATAATTAAATTAGGCTATTTTATTTAAATAAACTTAAGTTACCGGTATCAACTCTTTTGCCACACAATTAAACGGTTATTAGCCGGCATCGGATGGTCTTTTTGAAGCACTAGTCCATATTTTGTCGCTAAGGCATTAATATCATGAAATTCTCTAATACCCTGATGAGCAAATTGCTGTTGCAAACTAGCATCAAAATCTACGTTGCTTTGCGCTTCAAGAACACCTAAATATTTCATTGGGCCATAAAGACAAAATACGCCACCTGATAAAAGCCGCTCGCCAATGCCAGAAAACATCGCAATAACAGCCTGCCAAGGCATAATATGAGCAGTATTGGCGGAGTAAACGGCATCATAGTGAGCAGTTGGCCAGGGGTCACTGAGTACGTCCAATGGTAAAGGGGATAAGAGATTAGATGCTGGATGGTCGCTCATCCAGCATCTAATACCAGCATGATTTTGTTCTCGGTCACTCATCTGCCAGCTTAGGTGGGGCATTTTTTTAGCAAACCACACCCCATGTTGCCCTGTTCCGCTACCCACCTCCAATACATGTTTTTTGTTAGCAAAAACGTGCTCTAAAATTTCACCAATAACTACTTGGTTATTGGCACAGGCTTGTGAAAAGGGCTTATGCATTAGCTATATTACCAAATGACAGTGAATGCATTGGCTCAAGTAATCGTTTTTTGGTGTTCATATTGCTGCACTCAAAATGTTACAATGAATAGGATAAATACTACGTCCATATGGCGCCTTTGGCTATAGGTCCAAGGCATATTAGCTAGCCCATTATGTTGCCAATGGCTGCAGAAAACTGCAGCATTTATAACCACTAATGCAGGCAGTTACATAAGTTAGCGCCTGCAACTTTTATCTAAACTTAGCCACTAACTATTGGCTTCGCTACCACGGAATCATATATATGGAAATTCGCCCAGTGTTAGATCATGCCCAAATTCATCCTACTATTCGCACACGTGTGGCTCAGTACCACTCGGAAATTGTTACCCAGGTGATTGATGCTGTTGCCAACAATCAGGCGGTGGTGATTGGTATGTCTTTGAACCCCGCTGTTAAAAAGGCCAGACAGCTACTTGAAGGCCAAGGTTTAAAGGTAACGTATTTAGAATTTGGTGGTTATGGCAGCATGTGGCATGAACGCTTAGCTATTAAAATGTGGAGCGGCTGGCCAACCTACCCACAGGTGTTTGTTAATGGCATGTTAGTGGGTGGGGCTAGTGATGTGAAATCACTGATTGCCAATAACGCACTTTAAAGTTTGATTAAATTTAGCAATAAAAACAGGCGGCTGACCTAACTAAGTTAGCCTTTAAAACCATACACAAAAAACTGAATGTACCAATTTATACCAATAATTTGCTAATTTCAGCCATATTGATATGATGTCGATGGCTGAATCGCTAATTCTTAGCATTAGCCACACAATAATAACATACTCTAAAGAGGCGAATTATGATTGATAGCATCGTAAGCAGCATAAAAAAACTCACTGAAGCAGGCATGGCACTTATTGCCCTAGCCATTGTTTTAGAAGTAATTTTTGGTGCGAATGTAGCATTCGTAGGTGTCGGAGTTGTTGAGAATGTTCTCAGCATTGTTGGTGCATTGGGCAGTGAGGGCTTGGTAGGTTTAGCCTCAATCGCAGTCATCTACTCTCTATTTAATAGATAGTAAATAGCCAGTAGTGCTATAAAAGCCCACATAATATGTGGGCTTTTTTGATTCTATGGGGTGGTCTGTGCAAGTGAAAAATGGTTACAGTAAAGTGGATGTGACCACTTAAAAATAGATGTTATGATCATTTTTAAGCAATGAGATGAACCCATGACGAAACACACGAAACCCACGTTTTGGCCTAACTTTAGCCCAAGCTCGTTCACCCTTTTCGCAGCAGCAATTGTTTCTGCTGTGCTTGGTTCAATCCATGCTTTTTCTATACTTTTAGCGCCACTTGAAGCTCTTTTTGACGCCCCCCGTTCGGCAGTCTCATTAACCTATTCTCTTGCTTTGGTGTCGTTATCTATTGCTGTGTTGCTTGGCCATTTAGTTTATGGCCGCACATCTGCTGCAATTTTTCTTATGGCCACATGTGCCTTAGCTGCTGTAGGAACACTCATTGCTGGGCTAGGAAGTTCACTGTGGGTTGTGTGGCTTGGATATGGGGTAATCTTTGGCGCAGCTAATGGGCTCGGTTATGGGTTTGGATTGCAACTGGCAGCTCAAGCCTATCCGGGGCGAGAAGGCTTGTCCATGGGTATTATCACAGCGGCATACGCTTTTGGGGCGGTCATCTCACCCACTCTGTTCAATTTTATATTAGACACCCTTAGCTTTAAGGCTGTCATGATTACATTGACAGCCCTATTGCTTGTTGTTGGCCTATTAAGTGCACTGATACTCAAGCAAGTGGGGGCAAAATTCCGCAATAATAAGCAGGGTTCTATTACCTTATCAGCTTCGCGTCGCAGCCAGCAACTACTGTGGCTTGGCTATTTTGGAGGTGTGTTATCGGGACTCATGGTGATTGGCCATTCTGCTGGGGTTGCTGCCACATTGCAGCCAGGCATCGCACCCTGGGTTGCACCTATGGTAATAGCCACCTTTAACTTGCTTGGCAGTTTAATTGGTGGCCGTTTAGTTGATAAAATACGGGCAGAGGGGTTACTGGCGATATTAGCCATTATCACTACGTGTGCACTTATTAGCTTAGTTGTATTTGGCAGGATTGGTGGACTCTTTATTAGTTTAAGTGCCATCGGTTTCGCCTACGGTGGCACCATTGCTGCATACCCTGCGGCTATTGCAAAGCTATTTGGTGTTCAAGACATTGCCAAAATTTATGGCCGTGTATTTACAGCATGGGGATGTGCCGGGCTCCTTGGGCCATGGTTGGCTGGCTGGCTGTTCGATATTAGTAGAGACTATCAATTAGCATTATTGATTGCCGCGGCCTTTAGTGTCGTTTCGGCCATGGCTATGGTTTTATTATCAATGGATAAACGATATGTGCGTGTTTGATTGCACGAATACAACGACACATTGCTGCCGTTGTAGGCTAGGAGGTATTACTGGATGACACCTGCAACACCGGCTTCATTACAGCTACCCACAATTCTTGTTCAAGCTAGCGCTAAAGGACAAGTACTTTATTGCCAGGAGGGACTCAGCTTTTGGGGTGGGGTTGATGCCAATTCGGGGGTGATTATTGATGTACACCACCCACACTATGGTACTTCAATTGCCGGCCGTGTTCTTTTGATGCCAACCTCTCGGGGCTCGTGCAGTGGCAGTGGCGTTTTGCTGCAACTTGCACGTAACGGAAACGCCCCCGCTGTTTTAGTATTTCGTGAAACTGAAGACATACTCACTCTTGGCTCAATGATTGCTTCACAGTTGTTTGATCAGCCCATTGCAGTGGTTAGACTACCACCAACTGAATTTAAAGCTCTTTCAACCGCACTGAATGCATCGGTGTCTGGCAACAGCCTTACATTTGATGATCAGCATATTGCTCTCACGCCACTGAGCGTGGATAAAATACACCTAACTGACAGTGATCGAAGCATGTTGCAAGGGCATGAGGGCGCTCCATTAAAAGTAGCGATGGAGGTCCTATGCCTTATGGCTGCGGCACAAAATGCCCATAGGTTAATTGATGTTTCTCGAGCACATATTGACGGTTGTATTCTCACACACGACGCCAATCTGGATTTCGCAGAGATGATGGCCAACATGGGTGCCAAAACACGCATTCCTACCACCATAAACGCCATTTCGGTAGATAGAGAGAATTGGCAGGCCCAAGGGGTCTCAGTGGATTTTGGCAATAAGGCTAGCCGCTTGGCGGACGCTTATGTAAAAATGGGGGCACTCCCTACCTTTACCTGCGCCCCCTATTTACTTGAAGAGCCCCCCTGCAAAGGTGAACTAATTGGTTGGTCGGAGTCGAATGCGGTGATCTTTGCCAATTCAGTATTAGGTGCACGAACAGTAAAACACCCTGATTACCTCGACCTATTTATTGCCATGACTGGCCGCGCTCCCAAGACAGGCGTATACCTTGATGAAAATAGAGTAGCTCAACGCGAAATCCATGTCACTCTATGTGATGATTTTGATGATGCCCTGTGGCCCATGCTAGGGTGGTTAGCTGGTATCAAATCGCCCAGTAAAATTCCAATTATTACAGGGCTAGAAGCTGCCCACATCAGCCAAGATGATCTAAAAGCATTATGTGCAGCTTTTGGAACAACTTCAGCAGCACCAATGCTGCACGTTGCAGGGCATACCCCAGAAGGCCGTGCATCGACCTTATCGACGATAGACTGTGTAGGAATTAATAGTTCCGATTTATGCCAAGTGTGGCGTAAATTCAATGCTGCAGGTACACAAGTTGATGTCATTGCTATTGGCAGCCCACACGCCTCATTAACAGAGTGCAGGACACTTGCCAATTTATTAGAGGGGCATCGTTGTCACACCCTCACGGCCACCATAGTAACCATAGGCAGAGATGTGCTGTCACAGGCAGAAGCAGACGGCACTTTAACCACGCTAACAAAAGCAGGTGTGCAAGTGATTCCAGACGTTTGCTGGTGTTCTATTACGGAACCGGTATTTCCACCTAGCGCAAAAACATTAATGACCAATTCAGGGAAGTATTCGCACTACGCAGCAGGGTTAACCGGCCGTGGTGTGCGATTTGGCAGCTTGGCTGAGTGTGCGCTTGCCGCACGTAATGGCTTTACCTTAGATAAACTACCTCAGTGGCTATCTTGCAAGGCTCAACGTCAACACTAGGCAGACTTTGGGTTCTCGCCAGGTAGACCGCGCCATGGCAAAAGCCAATTACATCGGCATCCCAATTTACAGTGCAACACTCTATATTAGATGCTTAGGCAAATGAGCAGACCCAAAAGTAGCGCTATTGCTAGCGCCACAGAGTCTGCACGCAGAGGCTAAGATCTACTGGGTCATCACGTTAAGCCAATCATTAACCCACTGCTTGCGGTTTTGATTGATTTCAGCTGTATCTAACTGCAATACCTGAGTAGGTTTAATTAGTTTGCCATAAGCTTCTGGCATGTCTGCAGGCGTGTTTACAGGGTACATCACGTTGCTTAAGGGTAGGTGCTTTTGGAAGCCCTCACTTACCATGAAGTTTAGGAAATCGTCAGCCAGTGCCGAATTTTTAGACGACTTCAACTTTGCCGCCACTTCCACTTGCAGGTAATGACCTTCCTTAAATTCAGCCGCTTGGTACTGGTCTGTACCTTCAACAGCCATATGATAGGCTGGAGACGTGCTGTAACTCAGCACCATAGGTGCTTCACCTGCCATGAACAAGCTGAAATAAGCTTCACTCCACCCCTTGGTGGTGGTTAAAATATTATCAGACAACTGGGCCCAAGC